>JARDZO010000261.1 GCA_029240815.1 Brevibacillus sp. | reverse complement strand
GCCTCAAAGACTACCCATATCGGCCAGATGCACTTCGTCCGGAAGCCGCCTGGGCCAGCATTCGTGATGTCCTGCCACTGCCTGGCTATCCAGAGCCACTCATCCCGATGGAGCCCCTACAGATTCGTTTATCTGAATCCACTCATACGTTGCGACTCCTCAGCGGTTCACATGTGGTGCGCACCTATCCGGTCGGGATTGGAAAAAACGGTTCGACTCCCGAGGGGTATTTTACTATCTTGCAAAAAATTAACCATCCTCGCGGGCATGACAACATCTACGGCACCAGAGGAATGGTCTTTCAGATCAGTGGCTACGCGATTCACGGTACCAACCATCCAGAGAGCATCGGTACCTCTGTCTCTCTCGGCTGCATCCGCTTGCTCAATGCCGCTGTCGAGGAACTGTACTCTTTTGTCTCGCTAGGAACGGAGGTCATCCTTTCCGATTCACCTGTTCCTGCCTATCCGTGGAGCAATCCGGCTCCGTTTGTGTTGGCAGCTCGGCCGGAGGAAGAGACACCTCAAGCCGTCTATCAATGGTTGCACTGAGCTTCCTTTATAGTAGAAAAGACGAATAAGTCTATAGAATGTTACGATCCATTCTTTGCTAAACAAAACAAAATCAGATGACATAGAAAAAAGCGCGCTCCCGAAATGGAAACGCGCTTTTTCTGACTCATTTATTTTTCTTCCAGTTGGCTAATCTTTTCTTCTTGTTCTTCTTCCGGATTCCAATGATCGAGCACTTTTCCCTGTAGCACTTTACCCTTGATGAACTCTGCTTGCTGCTCGGTAAAATCCTGTGTCCACTCGATCTCCAATTCCTCAGCCAGCCTCACGACGGTCAGCAGTTCTGACCAAGCAACGTATCGTTTGTACCAGAAAAACTGTGGCTGCTCATTCATGTATGGGTAGAGATCATCAAAATCGGTGTGTTTACAGTCGAGAGCTCGCTCAAAATTCACTTTGGTTTGGCGCAATTGATCCATAAAAAATGTGGGTAAATCCTTTTGTGCGTAGTCAGACATGGACTGTCCCCCCTGTCTCCCGATTTATTGGTATTGTACCACGCGAAAGAAGATGTGCAAATAGCAGAAACTGTTTGAGTTGTTTATCTTATTCCAGCTATTAGCCGTTGGTACCGCTCGAATCTGGATTTTGGTCTCCCTGATCCGCTGGAGGCGGCGGTAATTCAATCCCTTGAGATGGGGTTCCTGACTGTCCCCCCCCTGGATTTACGATATCGGGCGGAGGTGCAGGCGTGTCACCAGGATTCGAGTTGTTCCCTGAATTCCCCGGATTCTGCCCATCGGATTGCCCGCCTTGCTCCCCATTTTCACCGTCACCTGAATCAGGCGGCAACTCCTCGGTTCCTCCATCTCCCGTATCCGGAGGCAAACCCTCGCCGGTGCCGTGATCCGCATCCTCACCAGCATTCAACAGGTTCTCCAACTGTTTCGTGTTGATATCCGCCACATTGGATGGAGCTTCTTCCTGTCCTTCTGCATTGCGAGGAATGACAATGTATTGATAGGTTGTCGGGCTATCCAGTACGTCTACAAAGACCGTCTCTTTTAGACCCGAAGCAATCTGTTGTCGTTCACCGTTTGGCAAGATTCGATACACATCGTAAGTGTACTCTGGAGATCCTCCGATCCAGCTCAGGACTGCCTTCAACTTCCCGTTGTCGAGTGTCATATCTGCAGCCAACTGGAGTGGGGACTCCGTTTCTTCCTGTTTTTGCTCTTCTTTCACACCGCCTGGTTTCACAAAGTCACTGGCTTTTACCCCTTTCAGGCCGTCTGCCAGTACTTTGGAAAACATCTGAGCGGTCAGACTACTACCTTGACGCATTAAGTGCTGTTTATCTTCAGGGTCAAAGCCCATCCAAACTGCACCCACGTACTCCGGCGTGTATCCAACGAACCAGGCGTCCTTGTTGACATCGCTGCCACCCGCGATCGACTGGGTCGTACCTGTTTTCCCTGCTACGTGTCGGCCGGAAATACGAGCTGCTTTACCGGTCCCCTCCTGAACCGCACGTTCCATCATGGAGTGAACTTCCCAAGCAGATTGCGGCTTCAGCACAGCCGTTTGTTTTTCCTCGTACACCCGCTCCACACCTACGCTTTTATTCGTCATCTTGGTGATCGAATGCGCTTCCGACATCACGCCACCGTTCGGAAAGGCGGTATAGGCCTGTGCCATTTTCAGCGGAGAGGTCCCTTTGCTCAATCCACCCAGCGCGATAGCCAGATTGCGGTCCTCTGGAGCGAGCTCAATGCCGAATTTTTTCAAGTAGTCCATACCTGTTTTGACCCCGATCTCATTCAACAACCACACTGCTGGAATGTTGAGGGAATCGATCAAGGCACGGTTCATGCTTACAGAATCACTGTACCTATTGTTGTAGTTGCGCGGCTCATAGCCATTAAAGCTTTGGCGCTTGTTGCTCAGGGAGGAGTTGGCTTCCCACTTGCTGTCGTAGTCGACTGCCGGTGCATACACCGCCAGTGGCTTGAACGACGAACCTGGCTGACGCTGCATGTCTGTCGCGTAGTTAAAGCCTTTCGGGGCGTAATTGCGACCACCGATCATTCCGGCAATTCCGCCGGTTTTTGCGTCGACGACAATCATCGCTGATTCCACACCACGTTTTGCTCCGTCTTTGGGGAAGTTTTTCGCGTTGGCATATTGCTCGACCATCGCGTCTTGCATTTTCGGATCAAACGTCGTGTAAACTTGCCAGCCGCCGCGGTACAATTCTTCTTCGGTCACACTGTATCGTGCTTCGGCCTCTTTCACCATGTTATCAAAGAAAGCCCGATAGCCTTTTTTCAGGCTGGCGCCAGCTACTTCCGTCGGTTCTGTCGGTAGCGGCTGTGCTTGGGCCTGTTCCTTTTGCTCCTTCGTGAGAAGCCCTTCCTCCATCATCAGGCGAAGAATCGTGTCACGTCGTTCTTTTGCCTTCGGAGGATAATTGAACGGGCTATAATAGGTCGGTGATTTCGGAATCGCTGCCAGCATCGCCGCATCCGCTACAGTAAACTTGGGATCGCTAACGGAAATGCCCAGGTAATAGTTTGACGCGTCCTCGACTCCGAACTCCCCTTCCCCCAAGTAGACACGATTTAGGTACATCTCCAGGATTTGATCCTTTGAGTATCTGCGTTCAAGACCGATCGCAATACTCATCTCTTTTGTTTTTCGCCAAAAGGTTTGATCCATGGTGAGGAATACGGTTCTGGCCAACTGCTGAGTGATTGTACTCCCGCCTTCAGCCAAAGATCCTTTTTTGATGTCATTGATGATGGCCCCGCCGATCCGGATCATATCTACACCTTTGTGCTCGTAAAAGCGTTGGTCTTCGACTGTGAGGAAGGCGTTGATCAGTGATTTCGGCATTTCATTGATAGGCTTGTAATGACGGTTCTTTTCACGAATCAAACTCGTCATTTCATTCCCGTTCTTGTCGTATATAACGGTTGGCTCTGCTTTCAGATCCTTCAATTTCTGTTCATTTTCCGCAATCATCCGATCCCCAGCGTACAACAGGGCAAAATACCCTCCGATGACACTTAAGATAAGGAAGATTGCGAACGATACGGCAATCATCAGCAAGCTGTTCTTTTTCTTCCTGACTTTCTTCTTGGCCTTTGTTGCCATTTCTTACCTCCTGGTTTTCTCTCTCCCCCACATCTTATAGACGGATACATTCGAAAAAAGTTTCTGGCTTTTGGCACGTGTCTATCATTCCACACTCATTCTGGTTTGACAAGCGTCAGCGTAGGCAGAGCGTTAGCAGTGATCGGATTTGACAAGCCTCCCCGGCCGCCAATGGTACCTATAGTACCATCGTTTCGATGGCTTGTGGCTTCATAGTAATGGAAAAAGCCTATCCCCCACAGGTGGGAGACAGGCCGTTTCTTCTATAGAAGTCGTCTTACTTGAGCAGTTCTTCTGCCGTTGCAACGACATTTTCTACGGTAAAGCCGTATTCCTTCATGATGCGATCGCCAGGTGCGGATGCGCCGAATTGATTGATGGCGATCACTTTGCCACCATCCCCAGCGTAACGCTCCCAGCCCATTGGAGAACCCATTTCCACAGCCACACGCGCTTTGACTGTTGGTGGAATCACGGATTCACGATATTCCTGGGATTGACGCTCGAACAGATTCCAGCTCGGCATGGATACGACGCGAGCTTCGATGCCACGAGACAGCAGTTGTTCACGCGCTTGCATGACCAGAGATACTTCGGAACCTGTCGCGATCAGAATCAGTTGCGGTTTGCCGCTCGGAGCATCCGCCAGTACGTATGCACCTTTGGTAACTCCTTCTGCCGCATTCTCGATGGTTTCAGGCAGGACAGGCAGATTTTGGCGAGTCAGCACGAGCACGACTGGCTCATCCGTACGGGAAACGGCATATTTCCATGCCTCGTTTGTCTCGATCGCATCTGCTGGACGTAGAATAGTCAGGCCTGGCATCGCACGCAGTGACGCCAGTTGTTCGATTGGCTCGTGCGTAGGTCCATCCTCACCAACTGCGATGGAGTCATGCGTAAAGACGTAAACGACTGGCAGTTTCATCAGGGAGGACAGGCGGATCGCCGGGCGAACGTAGTCGGAGAACACGAAGAATGTTCCTCCGTACACTTTCACGCCACCGTGCAGCGCCATCCCATTCAGAGCAGCACCCATGGCAAATTCACGAACACCGAACCAAATATTGCGTCCATCGTAGCTGCCTGGGAGGAAGTTGCCCGCCTCTTTGATCACCGTGTTGTTGGAGTGAGCCAGGTCAGCAGAACCGCCCAGGAAGAACGGAACGCTGTTCGCAAGCGCATTGATCGCATTACCGGACGCCACGCGCGTAGCCAATTTTGCTCCAACTTCGTAGCTAGGCATCTTGCTGTCCCATCCGCTTGGCAGATGACCTTCTGCTGCCGTTTGGAATTGCTGTGCCAGCTCAGGGTATGTTTTTGCGTAGGCAGCGAACTGGTCACTCCATGCTGCTTCAGCTGTTGCTCCCTGTTCTGCCAGGTTGGTGTACAACTCGGTTACTTCTTCTGGAACGTGGAACTCGTTTTCATGTGTCCACGCGTAGTTCTGCTTGGTCAGCTTTACTTCCTCTTTACCCAGTGGAGCGCCGTGAGATGCACTGGATCCGCCTTTGTTCGGGCTTCCGTAACCGATCACGGTTTTCACTTCGATCAAGGTCGGGCGATCCAGATCTTGTTTCGCTTCAGCAATCGCTTTTTCAATTGCTGCCAAATCATTGCCGTCTTCTACACGCAGATATTGCCAGCCGTACGCTTGGTAGCGCTGAGCTACGTTTTCCGAGAAAGAACGAGACAGCTCGCCATCGAGAGAAATATCATTGGAATCGTAGAGCACGATCATTTTACCCAGCTTCAGATGAGCAGCCAGAGACGAAGCCTCGCTGGATACGCCTTCCATCAAATCCCCATCACCGCAGATGACATATGTGTAGTGGTCTACGATGTCAAAGCTGTCGCGATTGTAAACAGCCGCCATGTGCTTTTCTGCCATTGCCATCCCTACAGCCATCGCGATCCCTTGTCCCAAAGGACCCGTAGTTGCATCGACCCCAGCTGTATGTCCGAATTCTGGGTGACCAGGTGTTTTGCTGCCCCACTGACGGAAATTATGTAAGTCTTCCAGTGAAACATCGTATTTCATCAAATGCAACATCGAGTATAATAGCATAGAGCCATGTCCAGCCGAGAGTACAAAACGGTCACGGTCTATCCACTTCGGGTTGCTAGGATTCACCTTCATGAAACGGCTCCACAGGACATGTGCCATCGGAGCAGCACCCATCGGCATTCCCGGATGGCCGGAATTAGCCTTTTCAATCGCATCAATAGCCAGTGTGCGAATGGTATTAATCGATAGTTGATCAACAGACACTTGCTGAGTCATCTCGCAAAATCCTCCTTGCTTTTTTGGAAAACGGTTTTGAGGGTACGTGAGAACGAATAAAACATACTGTCCAATTATAGCATAGTTCCCCACTACAATCATGTCTTGCTCTGGAATTTAGGAGGTACCCCATTATGTCATCTACCATGTATCTGATCATCGGAATTTTACTGGCCTTAGCCGGTTTTGGAATGCTGTTTGCAGCCATGTCCAGCTCTCCTATTTTGAAAAAAAACCGTCAAGAGCGACGTAAAAAAGCTGCAGAAAACCATCGCCCCGATGAAGGGTAATGAGAGCGGAGGGTTTGGATGAGCAAGAAGTGGTATACCATGCCAGTCGCCGTTCATCTTTTTTTCATGAAAGGATCAGAAATCTTGTTGCTCCGTCGATACAACACCGGCTATGAGGATGGGAATTACAGCGTCCCTGCAGGTCATGTCGAGAGCGGCGAGGAAGTCGCAGCGGCTGCGATTCGAGAGGCGCATGAGGAGTGTGGAATTCTGATAGATCAAAATGATTTGCAGGTAGTCGGCGTCATGCATCGCAAATCGTCCGAGGAACGAATCGACTTCTTCCTGATGACGACACGATGGAGTGGTGAGATCGTCAATGCAGAGCCGGATAAATGTGATGAATTGACGTGGGTAGACATGGATCATCTGCCTGACAACGTCATTCCCTATGTACGAAAAGCAATCGAGAATGCAAGAAGCGGTCAATGGTTTGAAAGCTTTGGTTTTGAAAAAGTGTAGTGCCAGCACGAGCTGCAAAATACGCATCGTACCTTGTCCCAGCTAATCTGAGAGTAAAAAGAAAACAACCGTCCAGGGGCGACTCAGCCTGACGGTTGTTTTTACGATTAGGAATGAAACCTGTTTCCCAGTCGGCGGAGCTGCCGGATCACCGTATATGCGACAGCGATGATGATCATGCCCGTGACCGCAATCTTGCTGTAGCTGTACACTCCCGACGCCAACCATTCCATTTTGTCGGAAAACCAGTAGCCCGCTAAAAAGTAGTGCAATGTCCAAACCAGGCTGCTCGGCAAAATGACAAGCAGATAGTGTGACAGACGAAACTGACAGACTCCCGCCAAAAATGGCACGAGGTAACGGGCACCCGGAATGAAGAGACTCAGGCACAGCATCCACCCTCCATGCTTCAGGCCCTCCTTTGACTTTTCCTTGTCAATCGGAACCCCTCTGCGCTGGTTGATCCATGTAACAACGCTAGCCCCAAAGATGGCTCCTACGAAGTAACAGGAAGTCAGTACAAGCAACAGCGCGAGATATACCGCCACAAAAGTTTTTCCTATGTATAGATCAGAATGCGCAGCCTGCGCTCCTGCGGTCATCACAACGATTTCATCAGGAATCAGCTTACTCGTCATCTCTTTTCCTGCAGAGACGAATAACCCGAAGAAACTATGCAATTCCACGAATTATCCCTCCCTCGGCTTCTTCCTCTCTATGCTATCGAAGAAACCTTTCAAAAAGGGAGAGAAACGTTTAAGAATTCCTAAAGGATTTCTGAAGAATTTCTTACGAGAAAAGCGTGCTCACCTCCATCGCCTCCTGCCATGGTCAGTGAACACGCTCAAATCCATCATCTATCTGCTGCTTTGCGCCTGCTGCGTACCGCAGACATTGCCTCCAGAAACTCTTCCTTATCGATGACATTTAGTTCGTAAAGCTCCCGGATCTCATCTTCGATCAGGAGCAAATCCCCCTCGGGGTCCCCTGTATAAATAAACAGTCCGAAGCGGTGCAGAAACGCCTTTAAACCTCGCGAGGACGGCATCGTAGTCAAACTCGACAGCAAAGCCGGTAATAACGATGATCTTCGCGTTCGGATACGCTTCTTGCCACGCCTCCTCTTCTTCAGGTTTTAGACCGACGATGTAAAGCGGATCGACAGACATCTGCGGGTCAGCCACACAGAGCTGTAAAAACTCTCGCGTTCGATCCTGTTCCTGTGCTGCATTCAGCACCAATACGGCGCGCTTTACCTCGCCTGACTTTCTTTGCTCGGCCAGCATCTCAAATGTTTTCACTGTCGGCACCAGAGCGTTTACCTCAGGGAAACGGTCGAGGACCTCATCCAGCCAGTCGTCTTCTTGCCAGGCCAGGTAGTACAGCATTGAAGTAGACATGTTGATAAACACCTCATGGATATATACTTGACAACTTTCTGAACGATTCTGCTTTCTTTTCTATTATAGCATGGATGTGGGCAACCTGCCCATTTCGCTTGCTTGACTTCGCCCGAACCATCACGTAAGGTGGAAAAAGTAAGCAAACATCCATCAAACTGATTTCGTGTGAAAAGAGGTATTTTCCGTGAATAAGAAGCACCTTGCCCTCTTGTTCTTGATTGCTTTTCTCACCATGCTGGGCTTTGGTATCA
>JARDZO010000043.1 GCA_029240815.1 Brevibacillus sp. | reverse complement strand
GGTATGAGTCTTTCCTCTCAAAAATAGCCGATTTGATTGAGCAAGCGCTCAAACAGAGTTATGATAGTCAATAGACATAACTTTCAGACAATTATAACGGTCCTCCATTTATCAGGAAAAGGTGGGTTCGACATGGCGAATGATTGGGATGAATCGGCATCGACGAGAGGGGAAAATCCCTCAGAGCAGGTCAAGGAAAGCGTTTCACGCCGTAAATTTTTGCAAAAGACCGCCATGCTAGGTTTGGCTGCAGCAGTGCCAGCTTCATTGCTGACGCTGTCTGCCGTGGCTGAAGAGAAACCAGAGAACAAGCCGGGAGAAAGTACAGGTCTTGCCTCTGCAGCCACAAAACGCGCAGAAGGTAGTATCGTGGATGTGCCAGGAGTGAAGGTAGGACAAGTATCGGATGAAAAGGCTCTGACAGGATGTACCGTGGTCGTTTTAGAAAAAGGGTCGGCATGCGGGGTAGATGTACGAGGCTCTGCTCCTGGAACGCGTGAGACGGACCTGCTAAATCCGATCAATTCAGTGCAGGAGGTCAACGCGGTCGTATTGACTGGAGGTAGCGCCTTTGGATTGGATGCTGCGAGTGGGGTTATGCGATATTTGGAAGAGCAGGGACTAGGTTACAACGTAGGTGTAGGCGTCGTCCCGATTGTACCGGCAGCCGTCATCTTTGATCTGTCTATTGGTAGTTCCAAAATCCGTCCGGATCAGCAGATGGGCTACGAGGCAGCACGGATCGCAAGCAAACAGCCGGTCCAGCAAGGAAATGTGGGAGCGGGAACAGGGGCGACAGTAGGCAAATTGGCTGGAATGAAACGAGCGATGAAAGGCGGGCTCGGGTCAGCCTCACGTCGCCTTCCAAATGGTCTAGTCGTGGGAGCGATTGTAGCGGTGAATGCAGTAGGCGAGGTGCGTTCCCATCTCACCGGTGAGATTCTGGCAGGTGCGAGAGACGACGATGGGAACATCCGCGATAGCCTGTCTTGGATGATCGACGCTAGTACTCCGCCAGCACCTTCCGGAACCAACACGACCATTGCTGTAGTAGCCAGTAATGCCAACCTGAACAAAGTCCAGGCGAATAAAATCGCACAAATGGCTCATAACGGATTAGCGAAAACGATTCATCCTGTTCATACGATGAGTGATGGCGACACTGTTTTTGCCGTTGCAACGGGTGGAGTCGATGCCTCGGTGAATTTGGTAGGAGCCCTCTGTGTTGAGGTGCTGGCAGAGGCGGTCGTTAATGCAATCTTGTCGGCAAAAGGCGCAGGTGGCGTTCCTGCGTTTCAGGATTTGCAGGTGAAATAGTAATCGAATACGAGAAGGTCCGAAACCCTCAGGCACACTTCCTGAGGGCTTTTTTAGTTGGAAAAATCAATGTGGAGTTGTCTCTGAAAAAACGGCGCAGGCAAGAGCCTTTGCATCGGGTGGTTGCCGTTCCCATAGGGGCGAGGATGGATATATTGACTAGCAGATACGTGGTTAACCTGAAGCGGAGAAAGGGGAATACCAGTGCCGTACAATTCATCGAAATGGGCATTACACAAGTACTACTCCCGCTCATCCAGTCTGAGGAAGTACCTCCCGCCTACAGCCATTTTGTCGAAAAAGACCCTATCTTCATTTTTAAGTCGTTATTCCTCCGTATATATCAAGCCTGATAGGGAGCACACAGGGACAGGGATCATTCGAGCCTGGAAAAAAGGTGGACGCTATTCGTTTGTAAAGGTCAAAGGGAAGAAAAAGGATAGTCGTTCGGCAAATGGGCTCTATAAGCGGATCAGGAAAAGCAATGGAAGTGGACGGCATATCATCCAAAAAACCATCCCATTGGCAAAAGTGAACGGAAGACGCTTTGATATTCGTGTGATGATGATGCGAAATTCTGCTGGAAAATGGGAGTATGCAGCGATGCTCGCAAAGGTCGCAGGAAAAGGCAGCATTATTTCCAACGTCCGCAGAGGGGGAGGATACGCGTTAAAGGTCGAGTCGGCACTCGCACACTCTCTTTCTAAGAAAAAAAGAGCCGAGGTAAAACAGAGACTGATCCGGCTCGGCTATCAGATCAGCAACCACTTTGATCACTTTAAAAGGCGTTCCGAGCTAGGGATTGATTTTGCGGTCGACAAATCAGGGCGCATTTATTTGATTGAGGTCAACCATGAAGTTCCTTCGCACGTGCTCTTCTTGAAGCTAAAAGACAAATCCTACTTCCACAACATTAGAAGGCTGGCACGCGCATACAAAAAGCGAAGCAGCAGCCGCTAATGCTTGAAACTTGGACCTGAGTCCTTCAGGTCTTCCCTCCGGCATAAATGAACCAAGCCCAACCTGCATGTAGGAAACATACATTTCAATTCGTCCCTTGCCGCATGCTGTTTTTCCAAACCCTTGAATTTCCCAGAATCCGCTAATACAATAAATTCCAAGAAAAGAATCGATCTCTGACAAATTTGCCTATATAATGAAAATGATTATCAAAGGTGATTTGTAAGAGAGAGGAGTTGCTAACATGCTTCGCCGTTTTTTTTCCTATTATCGACCCTATAGAGGATTATTTCTTCTTGATTTTACGTGTGCGATCTTCGCCGGATTGCTCGAACTAGGCTTTCCACTCGCGGTAAACATGGTAGTCGATCAACTGCTGCCAAGTAAAGACTGGCCTTTGATAATGTGGGCGTGCTTTGGGCTGCTCGTGATGTACATTCTCAATGCTGGTATGAACTACGTGGTCACCTATTGGGGACACATGCTCGGGATCAACATCGAAACTGACATGCGTAAAAAACTGTACGACCACATACAAAAGCTCTCTTTTCGTTTCTTCGACAATACCAAGACGGGACATCTCTTATCCAGGCTGACCAACGATTTGATGGAAATCGGTGAAGTTGCTCACCATGGACCTGAAGATTTATTTATTGCTGTCATGACGCTGATTGGCGCATTCTGCCTCATGTTTAGCATCAATGAGGAAATGGCGATTATGACATTCCTGGTCATCCCGATCATGATCTGGCTCGTCATCCACTTTAACCGGAAGATGACTTCTGCCTTTCATCGCATGTACGGCGACATGGCAGATTTTAATGCTCGTGTGGAAGACAATGTGGGGGGCATTCGCGTCGTTCAGGCTTTTGCGAACGAAGCTTTTGAAAATGGTCGCTTTGCCGAAAACAATTTGCGTTTCCGTTTGACCAAACTCCTGTCATACAAGATCATGGCGCAAAACGCTTCGGTCAGCTACATGATGATGCGACTTGTTACCTTGTTTGTCCTGATTTGCGGGAGCTGGTTTGTCCTGCAAAACCAGTTAACCTACGGGGAGTTCGTCGCCTTCCTGCTCTTGACGAATGTGTTCTTCCGCCCGATGGAAAAAATTAATGCCATCATTGAGAGCTATCCAAAAGGGATTGCTGGATTTCGTCGGTATGTTGAAATTATGGATACGGAGCCGGATATCACAGATGCTCTTAATGCCGTGGAAGTAGAGAAGCTGCGCGGAGATATTCAGTATAAGGATGTGTCATTCAGCTACGATCGTGAATCAAACATTTTACAGAGCATCGATTTGAAGATTTACGCTGGAGAAACCATTGCGTTCGTAGGGCCTTCGGGAGCTGGGAAGACCACCCTGTGCAGCTTGCTTCCGCGCTTCTATGAAATCGATGGTGGCAGTATCACGATTGACGGGATCGATATACGCCAAATGAAATTGTCTTCTTTGCGTAGCCAGATCGGGATTGTTCAACAAGATGTCTTTCTGTTTTCCGGCACGATCCGAGAGAATATTATCTACGGCAACCAGTCTGCGACCGAAGAAGAAATCTGGGATGCAGCACGACGGGCAAGGCTGGATGAGTTCATTCGTTCACAGCAGGATGGATTGGAAACAATCATCGGGGAGCGGGGAGTGAAGCTGTCTGGCGGACAAAAACAACGTCTGGCGATCGCGCGCATGTTTTTGAAAAACCCACCGATCCTCATTCTGGATGAAGCGACTTCGGCCTTGGATACTGAAACGGAATTAGCCATTCAGCAGTCGTTGGCGGAATTGTCCATTGGACGCACCACCCTGGTTATTGCCCATCGCTTGGCGACAATAAAAAATGCGGACCGAATCATGGTGGTCACAGAAGAAGGTATCTCCGAACAAGGTAGCCACGATCAATTGTTGAAGCAAGAAGGTATCTATAATAGACTGTATCAGGCTCAGTTTGGTACATATGTCGAACAGTCGCAGACAGCTTTCTCCAGTTAGTATTTTTCCTCAATCGTAACATACGGCTCGGCTCGAATGATGGTCGAGCCGTTTTTCTTTGCCTTCCGAAAGAGGGAATACGCACGGGATACCGAAAAACTAGACAGGCTGTACATTCATCCTATAAAGTAAACAAGAGAACTATTTTAGCAAAATTGGGAATATTTAATGATGGGAATTTTCGTATTGGGTACGGGTATTTGCAAATTTACTAGGAGGAAGTGGTCCGTATTGCAGACTTGGTACCAATGGGATGAACCATCTGAGTCGGATGATAGTGAAAGAGACCTACTGCGTGCTCTCGTTCGGCAGGAGCTTTTCCTCCATTATCAGCCAGTAGTCGACTTGAAATCGGGAAAAATAATTGGTGTAGAGGCGTTGCTTCGCTGGAATCACCCAGAGAAGGGTGTTCGATTGCCGAAAGATTTTCTTGCGATCGCTGAAAAAGGGGGAGCCATCTCCTCGATAGAAGAATGGATTTTGCATACCGCTTGCAAGCAGAATAAGAAATGGCAGGAAGACGGGCTTTCTCCTTTCATCGTATCCGTTAATATATCGGCATTTCCTGTGATTCAGGCTGATCTTGTACAGGCAGTTGAAAATGCATTACTGGAAAGCAAGCTCGAACCGAAATATTTGGAGCTGGAAATTACGGAAAAAATGGCGATGGACGCGGATCGAACGATTGAGATTTTGTTCCAGCTAAAGCGGCTTGGTGTTTCGATCAGTGTCGATGATTTTGGAAGAGGGTACAGCTCGTTGAACTACCTGAAGCGATTCCCCATCGATAAGCTGAAAATCGACCAATCGTTTGTGCAGCGCTGTATAGAGGATGAGACAGAAGAGTCAGTTGTGAAGACGATAATCGGGATGGCCAAAAACTTGCGGCTCCACGTCGTAGCAGAGGGAGTAGAGACTAGGGAGCAACTGGTTTTTTTGCAGCAAAACTTGTGTGATGCGGCACAAGGCCATCTGATCAGCAAGCCGGTCTCTGCTGAAAAGCTGTATGAGAACTATGCGAACGTACAGGAGATTGTATCAGACAATGGCATCGGACCTGATCAAATTGAACAGTTATGGAAAAGAGAGGCTGTTTCTCAGGCGCGATTAGAGCTGAGTGAGGCGTTGAAAAATCAGCAAGGAATGACGTTCAAATTCGTTAAGCTGGAAAACCGGTATATACATACCCTTTGCGAAGGAGAGCTCATGAACCGAATGGGGATTGTCTCTGAGCAGATCGTTGGAAGAGAATTAAAGGAGATCCTAGATCCCTCAGAAGCTGCAAGGAAAACGAAATATTACGAAAGAGCGTGGAGTGGAGAGGAATACGTCAATTACGAAGGATATATAAACGGGGTCAAATATATTGCCGCCCTGCGTCCCATTTACCAAAGTGGAAAAGTAAAAGAAGTCATTGCATCCTGCGTTGATATTACCGAATTGAAAAAAACAGAAGAAGCTCTGCGGGCGAGCGAAGCAAAGTACCGTTTGATCGCGGAGAACATGTCAGATATCATCGTGGTGCTTGATCGAGGCGGGATCATTACATACATGTCACCAGCAGTTTCATCGGTTTTGGGTGTTATGCCTGAGGAATTGCAAGATCAGCACATGCTGAATTTCATCTTGCCAAAAGAGAAAGAAAAGGTGCATCAAGCGGTTCAGGAAATGATAGAGTGGAAGCTTCCCAAACAACTCTCTTTTTCCAGTGCGCATCGTAATGGCACCAAAGTCATTCTCGAAGCCAAAGGAACACCGGTGCTCGATAGTCGGGGCGAGGTTCAGAAAATCATCCTGATTATCCGAAATATCACAGCACAAGTTCAGGCGGAAGAGTTTTTGCGGAAAATAGATAAGCTCGCCGCTGTTGGCCACCTCGCCGCAGGAGTGGCTCACGAGATTCGCAATCCGGTCACATCCATCAAAGGCTTCGTGCAGCTATTGAAACAAGATCACGGGAAGCAGGAGTATTTTGATATTATGCTGGCGGAGTTTCAGCAATTAGAGAACATTCTGCGCGAATTTGTGTTTCTGACACAGAAGCGCTCAGCTTCTTATGAGCAGGTGTCGCTGGGGATTATTCTGGATAACGTGATGATGCATTTACAGGAAAAGTCTTTGAATCATAAAATCAAGCTCGATCTAGTGGGACAGAAAGAATTAAAAATCTGGTGTGACTCAAGCCAAGTTCGTCAACTCTTTGTCAACCTCCTGTCTAATTCGATTGATGCTATGCCTAATGGGGGAATGATCCAGATTAGTGTGCTCCCGGAAGGCCACGACAAGGTCAAGATTCGAATTGTGGATGAAGGATGCGGCATGAGTGAGGAACGGTTAAAGCGGCTGGGGGAACCCTTTTACAGCACAAAGGAAAAAGGAACGGGCCTCGGCCTCATGATCAGTTATAAAATTATGGAGTATCATCAAGGCTATATTCATTTTTCCAGTGAACCCAAACAAGGAACGACAGTAGAAGTCGTTTTTCCATTAGACAAGGTCCGATCAGCTACTTGATCGGACCTTACCTTGTTTTACCATCTTATTTGGTTGGAGGATTCCCGTAGTGTCGCTGGATGGCCTCAAGGAATCGTTGCCATGCTTCTGGCAGTTTTTGCGGAAGCTCGGTGCCTTGTTCAGGGGAGGGACGACTTTCTTTTTCCTCATTCACATCCATGAGTTCCCACTATCCTCTCGTGTCTAGCCAGTCATGTCGGAGGGCGAACAATTCACGTAGCTCCGTGGTCGAGAGCTCTGTAATCCACGACTCACCACTTCCGACGATTTGCTGACTGAGCGTCAGTTTTCTTTCCATCATCTCATCGATTCGTTCCTCGATGGTTCCGAGTGAAATGAATTTATACACCTGAACGTTCTTGCTTTGCCCAATCCGGTGGGCGCGGTCTGTCGCCTGATTCTCGACGGCAGGATTCCACCAACGGTCAAAGTGAACGACGTGATTGGCTTCTGTCAAATTCAGCCCGGTACCTCCTGCACGCAGTGACAGGATAAAGACGGCACCACGTTCTTGATCAGGCAAGGTTTCGTCCTGGAACCGTGCGATCATGTCGTCACGAGCTTCCTTTTTGGTAGAGCCGTTCAAAAAGAAGACCGGACCGTAGCCTTCACGAGTGAGCACACGCTGCAGCATGTTGCCCATCTCGATATATTGAGTAAAGATCAGGCAACGTTCCCCTTTTTGCCGGATATCTCCGATGAGCTCCAACAGACGCTCCAGCTTGTGTGAACGACTCGCTTCATCCCGCGTGGCGATCTCACCCAGGATCAGCGCAGGATGATCGCATAGCTGCTTGAGTCGGGAAAGTGTAGTGAGGATGAGCCCTCGCCGTTCCATTGGGCTCGTGTTTTCCATTCGGGCGAACATCTCTTGAATGGCTGTCTCATACAAAGCGCCTTGCTCGGTCGTTAATGGAACGTACTCTTTGCCTTCATTCTTTTCGGGCAGATCTAGCTGGATATGCGGGTCAGTCTTCACGCGACGGAGCAAAAACGGCTGGATCAAACGTTGGACTTGCAGGATGAGGCTTTGATCTTGATCCCGTTCGATGGGATGCACAAATCGTCTCGCGAACTCGCCTAGGCTACCTAAATATCCAGGGTTTAAAAAGTCAAAGATAGACCAAAGCTCACTCAAACGATTTTCGATCGGGGTACCCGTCAAAGCGATCCGATGCCACGCATTCAAATCGCGGACTGCTGATGCCTGTTTGGTATAGGCATTTTTGATGTTCTGGGCTTCATCCAGACAGATCGTATTCCACGTGACCAAAGATAGCTCTTTCACATCCAGATGGGACAAGGCATAAGAAGTAATGACCAAATCGGCTCCTGCAATGGCAGGTAAGAAGTCTTCCTTCTTTTGCCTCGCGTTTCCATAATGAATAAACACCTTTAGAGAAGGAGCGAATCGTTCCAGCTCCTTTTGCCAGTTGCCGATGACTGAAGTAGGGCAGATCAACAACGAAGGAGTGCCTGAGCTGCCGTCTTGCTGCAAATGCAGCAAATACGTGATGAACTGAACCGTTTTCCCCAGCCCCATATCGTCTGCCAGACAAGCACCCAGCCCAAATTTACGCAGGAATAACAGCCATGAGCTGCCTTCCAGCTGGTATTTGCGCAGCGTCCCCCGGAACGAAGGAGGCTGTTCCAAAATCGGGATTTCCTTTGTTTCTTGTAGCTGATGCATGAGTTGCAGCAAGTGTTGATTTAATTCCACTTCTACGGAAAGGGGATAGGAATCGACTTCCTCATCGCCATCTGGCTCCTCTTCCAGTTCAACAGGTGCTGACAAATGCATTTTCATGACATCGCGGAACGTAAGGGCATTTTTCCCCTTTGACTTTTTCAGAGTTTCTTGTAACTGCATAAACAAATCGGGCGTCAGTTGTACCCAGTGTCCGCGTATTTTCAAGAGTCTTTGCTTCTGCTTGATCAGTTGTTCAAATTCTTCTTCGCTGAGTTCGACGGGGCCTAAAGCGAGCTTCCACTCGAAATCCATCACTTGCGAAATACCCAAAAACGACTGCCTGCTAGACCCGACAGAAGAGGTGACCTTTGCTTTCAGCTTCGGTCTGACACGTCTGACCTGTTCCCACCAGGCAGGTAAAAAGACGTGAATCCCAGCTTGGACGAGCAATAAACTGCTGGCTGTTAAGAACGTCCATGCTTGCTCGTTGGAGAGTCGAGAATTCAAGACAGGTTCGTCCGAAGGCTGGGTCTCCCAAGGTAAGATGTCCCGACATTTGTGAATATCGTGCGAGAAGCGGTCCCAATGCTCCAGCCAGTCTGACGGAATGCCAGCAGGCGAATAACCTTCGGGAGAATCCAGATCCTGTTCGATGAGGAAGAGGCGGTCTGGTTCTTCACGATCTTGCAAATACACAGAGAGCAACCATTCACCAAAGCTGTCTTCGGCCTCAACCAAACGCAAACAGGTACGAAACGGGGTGAGGTCTGGCAGCCATCCGATCGTTTGCAGCCATTCACGCTCCTCCAAGTGAGGGGACAGATCAGAGCCTGTGATCGCAAGCGCTGGATACTGAGTCAACAACTGATCCCATGCGAGACCCACTTCGCCCCTGGAGAACAGCGAATCCTCAAGTGCGAGTGAGAGCCATTTGTTTCCGAAGACTGGATAGTCGTCAGGGGAGTTTATCAGTTTCCAGCCATAGTGACCTGCTTTCCATTGTGAAAAGTCAGGTGTAATGAGTCCTGCTGCGAGAGCTTCGTAAATCGCGACCGCAGTCTCCCGATAGCTGGAAAACGAATGATCGGGCTTGTAAGCCATGTGCTCGAGCCAGGTAGGAGTGGCAAAAAAGGAAAGAGCCTCAGACGGACTCAGGAGCAATCCTTGCTCCGATTTCTCAAGGAACGTTCCATAATACGATTTTTCATCCCAGGCAAACAGGACTCCTGCCAAATGCTCAGGGTCGATCGCTTCTCCATGGGAGCCCGTTCCGGTGATCAAAAAACGCCCGTCTGCCAAAAATTCCGCGGCAAGAACCAGCGTAGTGACAGTGGTCATAGATTCAGATTTCCTCTCTTTAGCTCCTCCTGGAAAGCGCGCAATCGGTTATGCTTTGCACCCAATTGATCCACGTAGCGTTCCCAACGAGCATCTTGGTTCGCTTTGCTATAGGCGGTACGTATTTTCTTTAATAATTTAATCGCTTCTTTGTACGCGGCTCGATTGCGTTCTGAGATCAGCCGATTCACTTCGCGTACGTAGAGCGGGAAGAGCAGGGTAGGCTGGGTCTCTTCCATTTCTTTAAAATGAACCGTGAGCACTTCTGTAAGCGGCACTTGGTAAGACATTTGCAGATCAATCCATTGGCGAAACTGTTTTTGTTCGTACAAATGCGCAGCGTATTCGTGAAAGCTGCTCGGTAAAAATTGTTTCAGCTTCGCTCCGCATTCTTCGCCGCGTCCGACTCTTTCCATGGCTTCTTGCCAGATGGCGGCGACGAGCTGGTAGTTTTGCGGATCTGCACTGCCAATTAGCGACTGCAGCGCTTCCGTCCAGGCTAGAAAGCGGGGCCAATCTTCGTTGCGAGCGAACATTTTCAAATAAGGCAAGTAAAAGGAGAGGGACAGACGGCTGTTTGAGCGCCAGATTTGAATGGCGGCATCATCGGCACCCTCCATCACATAAAAATGCGCACGAAGCAGCTTGTATACATCTTTAGCAGAAGAAGATGGCGATGGATCCTGTATCCTCTGGTCGAGGTCCGTTATCTCTGCTTGAATCCAGTCGGATACCTGTAACAGATTCCACCAGAGGAGCTGGTAGGCAAACGTCCAATAGAGAGCGGTCGATTCCGTGTCCTTCATCTTTTTGACCGTAAGCATCGTCTGTTCCTAAAGCTCATGATGGTGTTCTCGCAAATCATCGATGTCCATGTAGAAAAGTGTCCCTTCCAACTGCTCTAGAAGACGTTCTGCGGTCTGGGACAAGTCTTGGAACCAGTAGGATTGGCGATTGGTTTTTACAAATTCCTGCAGCTTTAGCAGATGGAATACATTGGCGTGGACCGTAAAGAGTTGCGCTCGCGCTGGCGGCCATGCAGCCGCAACTCCGAGGACATTTTGAAAGCTGGATAATAGCTCTGATGATGCCCGATATGTCTCCATCGCAGAGGGGAGATTCCGCGTCCAGTTTTCTAGGAACGTCCACCATTCATGAACTGGACTGTCCGGTTTCAGTGGGGATTGTACGGCTGCGCCTTCCTGCGGACTCGGTAGAGACAAATTTTTATAGGCGGGAACAAGCATAGCATGGGAGAACTTCGCTCGTCTCGGCTGTTGGGCACGGGTCAGGTAGGGACGAGGGTTCTCAAAAACGCTGTACATCTGAAAGAACGTAGCAGCAATATGTTTGCACAGCCGGGTGTACGGACATGTACACGTACTGTTCTGGACATCCTCCAAATCCAGGACAACATGATACACCTGCGAACCTTGCACATCACTCGTCAGCAACGTTCCCTTTTCCACACGGGTGTTAAAGACCACACCATCTGAAAAGTAGGAGTAGCCACGTTCCATAATCGATCCTTCGGCAAAAACGAGGAGCTGCTCTCCTGCTTGCACCGCTTGTTCCCGTGTCAGTTCTCTTTGCAACATCTGGTTAGATCCTCCGCACGAAGTGTCATCCCTCCATTATAACCCAAAGAGTGGGGAATGGAAAAAGGAAGAACAACTACAATTCGGTAATTCCATTCAGATATCGAAAAATGATGTCATAGAGTGGGTCGTTTGATTGATAGAGACTCACCATCGCTTGCTTTCTGCCGTTTTTCCCGAAGAACCAGCCACCGGTATACCAGGCGAGTGGAGATTCAAATTGATAGGGGCCAAAGTATCTTCCTTGCGCGTCTGTCCCGCCCGTTGTCCCTTCACGTAAATACGCAAGCAATCGCTCCCGTTTGGCATGATCATAGGTGACAGCCAAATCAAACTCAATTTCTACACCCATCCCGTATTCATAGGCGGAGGCTGCTGCTTCGCTAATACTGCGTTGCGGATTGAAGTAGGCATTTGGCTGGAGAAAGGCAAGATCAAAGCCTAAGGAACGCCATTCACGCCAGCCCCGTGCTTGTTGGTAAGGAATCCAGAGCGATTTCAGTGGGGTATTATCCATCTTGCATGCATGAATCTGCTTATTCACCTCTACTATGACAAAACGGTCATCGTACACACCGCCGTGCTCATACAGGCTTTCTTGCAGCCAGTAGAAGCCTTGCAAGCTCAGACAGCATTTCAGATGACTGTTCGACCAGGTCGTAAGGAATAAGCACATCCATTCCACGACGGCTTGTACGCGGAGAAGATCATTCGAAAAAACTTGCGGATTGGGATAGGGAAGAGCGATCCATACATTTGTGGTGGAGAGAGAGGAGCGTTGCACCGCTTGGCAGAGTGCATCCAGATTTCGTTCGCACAAAAACAGTTCATCGAGGTAACGAACCCATTCGTTCCAGTTCGCAGGGGCTTTTTCATTACGTGTCAAGTATCGGCCTTCGCCAGATTCATTGAGAATCCCGAGTGCAAGAAAAAGAAAATCAGTGAACATCGTTCCGTCGACGCACCCTGTATTCGCATCGGTATGGTTCAGGAGAGGGAGAAAGTCAGTCTTCTCCCAAAATTGATAGTGAGGCGTGCCATCGGATCCGATGCTGTAGCCTGTATAGGCGAGGAACAGTTGATCCACCTGCCCTTTTTCCAGAGAAGGATAAGGAGACAATGGTCACCACCGCTTTCCAAGGAATTGGATTCACAAATGATCCTCTATATATATGAGGAAGCAGCTTGGGCTATCCGTGGTGGAGTGCGGTGCTCTCTTCGTTCACGAATTCGTATCGGTCTCGGGCTGGCTGGGTATTGGTATTTGACTGATTTTGAAAGTTTAATTGACCGTTAATGAACGAAAATGATTGTTTGTGAATGGTTTCCGCGTTATAATCAGTGACAGGAAGCAGCACTTTTCTCAAAAAGGAGGTACCTATGCTTACTCCTGAAAGGCATCAACTCATTTTATCCATGCTAAAAGAGAAAGATACGGTTCGCATCAATGAACTGGTAGAAGTGACGGGAGCATCAGAGTCCACCATCCGCCGGGACTTGAGCGAACTAGAAGAGCAATCATTTCTGAAACGCGTACATGGGGGAGCGTCCTCCTTGCAAAATAAGATCGAGGAACCAACCATGCTAGAAAAATCGGTCAAATACGAACGGGAAAAGACGGCGATCGCTAGGTATGCGGCGAGCCTGGTGAACGAACGCGACTCGATATTTATCGATGCAGGATCGACAACCTCGCGCATGGTGCCATTTTTGCCGTACGAGAATATCGTGGTGGTAACGAACAGCCCGGACATCGGTATTCAATTGATCAAACGAAACATCAAAACGTTTCTCATTGGTGGCGAATTGAAAGCGGCTACATGGTCTTTGGTAGGGCGCGATGCGATCAAATCCATTGGACAGTACCGTTTTGATAAGTGCTTCATTGGTACGAATGGGATTGATCCTACGCATGGTCTGACGACACCAGACCCGGATGAGGCTTATGTCAAACAATTGGCCTTGCAGTATTCCGACCGCCGCTATGTTTTGTCCGACTCGCACAAATTCAACCGCGTGACTTTTGCAAAAATGGGAGATCTCTCGGATGCAACCATCGTCACCGATGAAGGACTGAGTGAGGAAGACCAGCTCATCTACAGCAAATTATCGACCGTAAAAGTGGTGAAAGCATGATATACACAGTAACCTTGAACCCTTCTATCGACTATCACGTTTGGATCGAGACCATGGCAGAGGGCACCATCCATCAAGCGCAAAAAGAGTGGAAGGCTGCTGGAGGGAAAGGGATCAATGTCTCAAAAGTGTTGCGCAATTTGGGGAGCGATAGCGTCGCCCTGGGATTTGTAGGGGGATTCACAGGCGCATTCATTCGGCATGAGCTCGAACAGGAAGGGATCGAGCACCGTTTCATCCCTGTTTCGCAGGATTCACGCATTAATATCAAGATCAAAGCAGAGCGTGAGACGGATCTGAGCGGCGTTTCCCCCCTCATTTCAAAAGAAGCGTTAAAAGAGCTCATGGATCAGTTGGATCAGCTGACTAGCGATGATTTTCTCGTATTGGCGGGGAGTGTCCCCGCTAGCGTGCCAGCAGATATTTACCGCCTCATGATGCAGCGGATGAATCAATTAGGTGTCCGCGTCATTCTCGATGCGAAAGGAACAGCGCTGGGCAATGCTTTGGCTGAGAAACCATTCTTGATCAAACCGAACCACCATGAACTAGGGGAACTTTTTGGAGTCAGCGTAGAGACGACGGAAGAAGCCGTCCACTACGGAAGGCGAGCATTGGAGCTTGGCGCGGTTAACGTGATCGTTTCCATGGCGGGGAATGGAGCCGTGTTTGTCAATCGGGAGAGAGCTTTCGCCGCCCAGTTCCCCAAACAGCAGCTAGTCAATTCGATTGGTGCTGGGGATTCGATGGTCGCTGGATTCCTGTATGCGTATACGCATGCTCAGCAAGTAAAAGAAGCCTTTCAGCTCTCCGTGGCGGCAGGCAGTACGACAGCCATTTCGGAAGGGTTTTGCACACCTGAGAAGATCGAGGCGTTTCTACCACACATCACGATAACAGAGTTATGAGAGAGGGGGACTTCACTTATGCAAAATCAAATTCGGATCGCTGACCTCCTGAAAGCCGACACCATCGTCATTCCATTGGAAGCAACGACCAAGGAAGCGGTATTGGATGAACTGATCGAACGATTGGATCAAGCAGGTCGATTGCACAGCAAGGAAGAGATGAAAGCTTCCATTCTGGCAAGGGAAGCACAAGGATCGACGGGGATAGGCGAAGGCATCGCCATTCCACACGCGAAGACTGCTGCGGTGAAACAGCCGAGCATCTGCTTCGGTCTCTCTCCGGAAGGGCTAGATTTTGATTCATTGGACCAACAAAAAGCACACCTCTTCTTTATGATTGCGGCTACAGAAGACGCCAATCAGGCACATCTGGAAACATTGGCGTTGCTCTCTCAGATGCTGATGGATGACGTTGTTCGCCAGGAACTAATGAATGCGCAAACAAAAGAGCAAATCTTGTCGGTTCTCGCACAAAAAGAACGGGAAATGAATGGGGAAGACGAGGGCGTTTCAGATGTTTTGGAACCAACCGCACCTACAGCCAAAATCGTAGCCGTAACCGCGTGTCCAACCGGTATCGCACACACTTATATGGCGGCCGATGCTCTCAAGAAAAAGGCCAATGAGCTGGGCATCGCGTTGAAAGTTGAGACCAATGGCTCAGGAGGCGTAAAAAACAAGCTGACGGAGCAAGATATTGCCCATGCGACAGCGGTTATTGTAGCGGCGGACAAGCAGGTCGAAATGGAGCGCTTCGCAGGTAAAACGGTGATCGAAGTGCGGGTAGCTGAAGGGATCCGCAATCCGGAAGGCCTTTTGGAGCGAGCAGCCAATCAGGACGGCCCGATTTATCAGCCGAAAAACGGTACCCATCAATTGCAGGCTGATTCTGGAAAGTCCTCCAATCAAAAACGGGAGTCCTACTTTTACAAGCATCTGATGAATGGTGTATCGAATATGCTGCCGTTCGTCGTAGGTGGTGGAATCATCATCGCCTTGAGCTTTATGTTTGGCATCAAGGCCGCTGACCCGAACGATCCTTCTTTCCATCCGTTTGCGAAAATTTTAATGGACATTGGTGGCGGCAGCGCCTTTGCCCTGATGATTCCTGTATTGGCTGGCTTTATCGCGATGAGCATTGCGGATCGCCCTGGCTTTGCTCCTGGTATGGTGGGCGGGATGTTGGCGACTTCAGCAGGCGCCGGATTTTTAGGTGGTTTGATTGCTGGTTTTCTGGCGGGGTACGTGGTCGTTTTGTTGCGCAAAGCATTCTCTAGACTTCCTGTCTCGCTAGAGGGCATCAAACCGATGCTGTTGTTCCCTCTATTCGGAATCTTGATCACCGGTTTCATCATGGTTTTCGTTGTTTCAGGACCTGTGGCTGCTATCAACACAGCACTGGGTGACTGGTTGAAGAATATGAATTCGGGCAATGCCGTCCTGCTCGGACTTGTACTCGGAGCAATGATGTCCTTTGATATGGGAGGACCGTTGAATAAAGCGGCATTTACTTTTGGCATCGCGATGATTGCTGAAGGCAGCTACACACCTCACGCAGCGATCATGGCTGCAGGGATGACTCCACCTTTGGGACTTGCGCTGGCAACTACCCTGTTCAAGAAAAAGTTTACTTCGGAAGAACGACAAGCTGGTAAAACGGCCTATGTGCTGGGAGCCTCCTTTATCACGGAGGGTGCCATTCCTTTCGCCGCTGCTGACCCGACTCGCGTGATTCCGTCGATCATGGTCGGTTCTGCGGTAGCAGGAGGTTTGTCCATGTATTTCGGATGCACGTTGCCAGCACCACACGGGGGATTGTTTGTATTGCCTGTAGTGGGCAATGTCGGGATGTATATCGTATCCATCCTAGCAGGTACGGTGGTCACAGCCTTGATGCTTCGATTACTTAAAAAAGACATATCAACATAATACAGATCAGGAGTGAAGAAAGATGGTAGCGAAAACATTTGTCATTCAAAATCCAACCGGTTTACATGCACGCCCCGCGTCCTTGTTTGTCCAAAAGGCTGCGCAGTTCCCATGCGAAATACACGTGATGAAAGGCAGCAAGAAAGTGAATGGGAAGAGCATCATGGGTCTGATGGCGTTGGGTGCAGCGAAAAACGATGAAATTACACTGGAAGTAAACGGTGACCGCGAACAGGAGGCACTCGAAGAGCTGGGACAAGTCCTCACACATGTTCACGAGTAATTCACTATTCCAGCAATAAAGAGATCCCGTAGTCAACCAGTCATTGTACTGGTTGGCTATTTTTTTTGCGTGGGCGGGGAATGATGTAGCTATAGAAAAAGGGGAAGGATGGTACAAATGGAAGGAGCAGTAACCAGTACGTCCCGCAGAAAAGCGAAAAAAAGACGAATCGTCACGAGAGCGCTGATCATTTTTATCGGCGCCATACTCGTATCAGTAGGACTGGAAATATTCCTCGTTCCCAACAACATCATCGACGGTGGAGTAACAGGGCTATCGATCATGTTGTCTCACCTGACAGGGCTCAAGCTCGGCCTGTTTCTCTTCGTTTTGAACCTTCCTTTCTTAATTATCGGGTTAAAACAGATCGGCAAAACCTTTGCCATTTCTACCTTATTCGGTGTTGCAGTCATGTCTGCAGGAACTTCATTGCTGCTGCCGGTCCCGAGTCTGACTCACGATTTACTGCTATCTGCGGTGTTCGGAGGAATTATCGTGGGGATCGGTGTCGGCTTGGTCATCCGGGCAGGAGGTTCTCTGGATGGAACAGAGATTGTCGCCATTTTGCTAACGAAAAAGAGTCCGTTTTCAGTGGGCGAAGTGGTGATGTTCTTCAACATCTTTATTCTGGGAAGTGCGGGCTTTATTTTTGGTTGGGATCGGGCGATGTACTCGTTGATCGCGTACTATATCGCGTACAAAATGATTGACTTGACGATGGTTGGCCTCGACCAATCCCGCTCCGTTTATATCATTAGCGATAATCCTGACGAGATTGGAGATGCCCTGGCAGCACGATTGGGACGTGGGATTACCTATTTAAGTGGTGAAGGCGGATTTTCAGGTGAAAACAAGAAGGTCATTTTCTGCGTCATCACCCGTTTAGAGGAAGCCCAATTGAAGTCTATCGTAGAGGAAATCGACCCATCCGCTTTTTTAGCGATTGGCCATATTCATGACGTATCTGGCGGTCGTTTCAAAAAGAAAAATATTCATTGAGTCCATAGGAACAGTCGTCCCCTTGCAGCAGAAACACGAGTTTGGATGCAAGGGCATGATCAAATGATTATTTTTTCAGAACCTTGTAAATCAATTATTGATTTTTAAGCTTTATGAATTTATGATTAGTCTATCAAAAATGAAATGACCATTCCGAAATTCGGAACAATATCGAGAGCGAGTCAAAAAGGATGGTGAACAAATGCATACAAGCACGATCTGGAGCAACCAGGGCATCTTCTATTCGTTGGATGGAAAGGCCGCACCAAAAGGGATTCGCAGCCGCATCACTGTGCCGTCCCAAATAACGAGCTGGGAATCTGCTGCGATGGTAGAACTGGCAGGAAGAATCGGTTTTCATTTGCCAGATTTGCCTCTACCGGTCTATGAAAACTTGTTTGTAACAGATCAGCTCGATCCAGAGCCAAATTTGTTGCTGTCAGCAAAGAGTGATCGGTTTCACCTCGTTCTGGGTTACGACTGGGAATGGCTGGTGGATACGGTAGGAGAACCGATCCAATCATTAAGTCCATTGCGTCAAAAGGGACAGTCAGAAAACGGAATTCTCCATGTCATCCGGAAAGAAGAAGAGACGATTTTGGTCGTGACAGGAACGTCGCCAAAAATGACGCTCCACGCTGCACGGGCCTTAGTATCAGAGCAAATCGAACACAGAACAATCGTGGAATCAGCTCCGCTGCTTATCCCTGAAGACAAGCCTCTTTCAGTAGTGCATGGAAAAGATGAAGGCAGACAGCACCTTTACTCGCTGCACAACTTGTTTACGGCAGAAGGGATCTTCCAGAAAAAAGAGGGAGAACTGCTGACCACGCTCGACATCAGCCTGGCAGTGATGCAGACAGAGAGAGAAGAAACAGTCGCTTTTGTCGAACTGGCTGCAAGATTAGCACAAGCAGCAGGGTTCGTATGCTTCCCGATGACACATACGACGGATGAAGATGTACTAGCCGATCGCCTTGTTTTCGAGATTGATACGAACGTCGAGGGCAATGCATCCGAACGATGTCTTGAATTACTGGAAAATCAGCATGCGGTCAGACTGACTAGTCACTCATCTGGGCTTGTCTCCTTTACTCGGGAAGTTCTCGCTGAGGGCTTGGAGCCATTGGATAAGTGGCAGCAAGATACATGGCGCCATCGCTTCGCTTCGCTGAAAAATCGCAGTAAAGACATTTCGTTGCGCGCTCATCTGGGGATGCAAGCATTTACGCGAAATCTTGCAGAAGAAATTCAAGCGCTGCATGTACCTGAGCATCTCGCAGAGCCGATTGAGCTGTGGAAAAACTATATAGGCACTCACAAGGATGGAACGCCTGTGCCTTTCACAATGGATTCGGAAGAGCCTATATGGACAGCCAAATGGGACGATCCAGGAGAGTTGGAAGAGATGGAGGCATATCTGCTTGATCAAATCAAGCAGTTACAAGGGGGGCGCCAACCTGCTCAGTCTTTGCAAATCGAAGTAACGACCACTAGCAGTAAGCAGACCTTCCAGGCTTGGTCAGATAAACTCCAGTCCTACATGAACGAGCAATGGGGATTGTCTACCCGTCTGGTGTTTAGAGATGCGAACAAGTCGGGTTTGAACTGGGCCATGCAGGAAGTGTTGCCTAAGATCAAGGAGCTGACGGGAATCGAGCGCGTCGAGCTGCGTTCTCGCTCATTCAAACCAAGTGAAAAGCATCTGGATCTGGCCCACCGTTTTTTGCAGGAGATGTATCCATTTGACGCGATCTTGGCTAACGAATTGGGTCTGTCTCTCGAACACATTTCCCTGAAGCTGGTTGATGATGTAAGCGCTTCGATGTTTGGTGTCGTTGCCTATGACAGGGACGGTCGTGAAATGGACGCGTGGCAGTGGGAGGGATGGGTCGAAAGCCTGCCCTACATGCCTGATCAGCCAAAGCGGGGAAATGTGATGATTCCCTTTGCAGGTATTCGCATCTATGAAGAGGCATCTGGCTACGAGCTTGCTAGTCAGTCCTTTGCCACCAACCCGTATCGTTTCTGGAAATGGTATCAACAGGTCGTCCTTCCTCAAGTCCTGGGACAAGTTGGCGACAATGCAGGGGTACCAAAGTTTTCGAGGTTGGAATGCCATGTGGGTATGGATGCAGTCGAAAAGAAAGTACCGCATCTGGAAGAGAACAGCTCGGTATTGGAAGCCTTACACGAGGACATTTACTTTTACACGCTACATGCCATGCATGACCATGGGAAAAAAGTGGGTGATGCTGAGTGGGATGCTCCTGGCGGAATCTTGCCTTTTATGCATGTCGAGCCAGGTGTAAAGCCATGGGCGAGTGTCTCACTGTACGCATTTCCAAACGACCATCGGGTGTCGTATACAAATGCACAACAGCAAAGGGAGACAATTGCTCCACTCGCAATTGAAGCATTTCAGCAAGTGAGAATCACAAGACTGATACGGACAGAGCACAAATGGTCATTTACTTTCCATGGATTTGTGGAACCGGATCTGGAGAAAGGGTGCGGAGAATGGCTTGCTTTTGCCGGACAGAAAGCAAAAGCGCAATTTGAACAATCAATCATTCAGAAGGCAGTTGGACAGCAACATGAGAAGTCACTCTGGGAGGATGTATTCGTCAATGAAGATGTGAAGCAATGGCTGGAGGCAAGGACGAAAGACATACCGGGGCAAGTGACGCCTATCGATTTTTCCTTGAACGGACGCTGGATCTGGATGGTGGAGCTGTTTGCAAAGGGGAATGCCAGTACGACATCATCTCGCTTTGAAAAACATGGATTGTACAAGCCAACCTTTTTCATCAATGCCAGACATCACGCCAATGAAGTATCCAGTACCAATGCTGCCTTGCAGTTGATCGAGCAAATTGCCGATGACCCTGGGGTACTCGAATCTGTCAATCTGGTGATCATCCCATTGGAAAATGCGGACGGAGCAGCCTTGCATGAGCAAATGGCGGAGGAAAATCCATGCTGGAAGCATCATGCGGCACGATATAATGCATGCGGTCTCGAATTTGCCAAGTATCGCTTCCAAGACAATGTTCCCTTTGGAGAAAGCCGAGTCTACCCGAAAGTGTGGGAGCGTTGGGCTCCAGACATTGTACTGGATGATCACGGAATCCCGTCTCATGAATGGATACAGCCTTTCAGTGGGTACAACAGTCCTCCGCGTTTCCCCGTTTCCTATTGGATTCCGAGTGCGCGCATGTATACGATCTGGAGAGAACTTGCCGAAGCCTCCCCCGTTCAGCGAAAAGCTTATGAATCCCTCCGATCCTTTCTCACGAAAAGACTGGATGAAGATCATGGCGTTGCGGCGGACAACAGCGCTTGGCTCCAAACATACAGACGTTGGGGAAATGAATTTGACCCCGTTCATTTCCCGATTGAATTGTCAAATGGAAGTATTGCCTATACGCGGGATAGCCCGATTAATCGTGAATCACATGACCTCATTGAGCGTTTCCCCGAATGGGTGACAGCAGATCTGATGACAGAGGTCAACGATGAGACCGTTTATGGAAAAGAATTGACGGCATGTCGACATGCCCACCACGTCGTTCATCAAGCAATCGTAGACTGGGTGAAAGACAGGTCCATCCACGTACACGTGAGCCAGCAGCAATTGGCGAATGGGACGAAAAGGATTGGACTAGAACGGTCAAGACCCTTATAGGAAAAACAACAAAATCCAACACAGCTCGAAGGGAGTTTTATCATGGTTCTGATCGGCGTTGCCATCGTCATCATCGGTTTCATCATCCGCTTAAATCCACTTTTGGTGGTAACAGTAGCAGGTCTCGTCACTGGGCTGGTAGCCAAGCAACCTCTTTACGACATCATTGAGCAATTTGGTAAAGCGTTTACAACCAACCGATATATGGCGATCTTTATTGCCACGCTTCCCGTCATCGGTTTGCTCGAGCGATACGGACTTCGGGAACAAGCGGAATCTGTGGTCGCCAAGATCAAAGCGGCGACGACAGGAAGGATTATCAACGTATACTTCGTAATTCGCGAGGTGGCAGCTGTTTTCGGGCTGACGTCTATTGGTGGACATGCCCAAATGGTTCGCCCATTGGTAGCTCCGATGGCAGAAGGGGCAGCAGAAGCCAAGTACGGAAAAGACATTCCAGACGATGTTCGCCAGCATATCCGTGCGCACTCAGCAGCTGCTGATAATATTGGCGTATTTTTCGGGGAAGACGTATTCATTGCGATTGGCGCCATTTTGCTCATGAAAGGCTTTTTCGATCAGAACAACATCCCGTCCGATCCGCTGCAAATGGCCATGTGGGCGATTCCTACCGCGATAGCAGCTCTCATTGTTCACAGCATCCGCCTGAATATGCTGGATCGCTCACTGGATCGCCGGCTAGGCAATACCAAAAGTAAATCCGTAGGGAAGGGGGAATAGATCTTGTTCATCTCTATCGAAGCTGTATACGTCTTTCTCGGTCTGATCACCTTGCTTGGCAGCTTATTCACTTTCCGTGATCAGAAAAACCCGCGACGCGTGACGTCTGGTCTCTTTTATTTTCTGTACGGTATTAGCTTGCTTCTGGGCAGTGTCATTCCTCCATTTATCATGGGACTTCTGGTTATTGTCATGGTCATCATCGTGGGAATGGGTGGCTTGAAGGTAGGTAGCTATGGAGAAGCGAGCGGCGAGGAACGCCAACAAAACCGCAAGCGACTGGGCAACTGGCTGTTTCTGCCTGCGTTGTTGATTCCAGTCATTACGATTCTCGGTACGACAGGTCTGAAAGATGTAAAGCTGGGAGAACTGTTCATTTTAGATCAAAAGAACATCACGCTTGTGTCGCTTGCGCTCGCTACGTTGATTTCTTTGATTGTCGGCATCGCGATGACCAAAAGCCGTCCGATGACTCCAATCAAAGAATCACGTCGCTTGCTTGAGGCGATCGGCTGGGCAGCTGTACTCCCGCAAATGCTGGCGACCCTCGGTACGATTTTTACCAGTGCTGGTGTCGGGACCGTCGTCTCTGATCTGGTTAGTACCATCATTCCGACACACTCCTTGTTCTGGGTTGTCTTCGCGTACTGTGTAGGGATGGCTCTATTTACCATGATCATGGGAAATGCGTTTGCAGCTTTTCCGGTGATGACGGCAGGGATCGCAGTACCGTTGTTGATTGGTCAATTCGGAGTGGATGCTAACCATTTGGCGGCGATTGGGATGTTTGCAGGATATTGCGGTACATTGATGACCCCGATGGCGGCGAACTTCAACATTGTTCCGGCTGCGCTGCTCGACTTGAAGGACAAGAACCACGTCATTCGTGTCCAGGTGCCTACCGCGCTGATTCTGTTGTGCTTTAACATTGCTCTCTTGTATTTCATTTCTCTCTAAGTAAAAGGTCGGATGGGAACCATTTTGTTATTATCAAACAAATGATAAAATATGGACAAATAGTGCCTGAATACGGGGGATAAAAGACGTCCATGATCCAGAACAAAAACAAAACAGTCGTAAAATCAATGGAGCTGCTCAATCTGTTCGTTGAGCACTCCCGTTTAAGTCTCAATGAAATGGTAGAGCTGTCAGGCATTCCGAAAACATCCGTTCACAGGATGGTAGGGTCCCTTGAAGGCATGGACTTTTTACAAAAAGGGGAGGACGGCAAATACTCACTTGGACTGCTGTTCTTGCAGTTTGGCCAGTTGGTCTCAGAACGTCTGGACATTCGGCAGATTGCCCTGCCTGCCATGAACGCGTTGCGTGATCTAGCAGAAGAGGCTGTCAATCTCACCATTCGGGATGGGAAAGAAGCTATCTATATCGAAAAGCTGGACACGAATCACCCTGTGCGGCTCTACACAAAAATCGGAAGAAGATCACCCTTGTATGCAGGGGCTTGCTCGCGGATTATCCTCTCTTATATGGAGGAAAAAGAACGTGAACGGTATTTGCAAGAGGTCGAGCTTATCGCGATAGGCCATGGAACCATAACGGACATGAAACGTCTCCGTCACGAATTGGATCATGCTCGTGAAACCGGATATACGATCAGCTACTCCGAGTTGGAGAATGATACAGTATCTATCGCAGCTCCCATTTTTGACCATACTTCCCGGTTAGCTGCGGGGCTCAGTATCGCGGGTCCGCAAGTGAGGTTTGGGGAAGACCGACTGCCTGACCTGATCGTTCACTTGCAAAAGTCTGCGCAAGAAATTTCTCGAGAACTCGGTTGGCGTGGTCCTAAATAATCAACGGCAAGATCGTGTGCTTCAACCAGTATTAAAGGGGGACGTAACATGAAAACGATACTCGTAACCGGATTTGACCCATTTGGCGGGGAAACAATTAATCCCGCTTGGGAATCGGTCAAGCGTCTCAAGGAAACTTTATCACCTGACTACAAAGTGGAAGTAAGACAGATTCCTACTGTCTTTGACAAATCTATTGCATACCTAAAGGACGCGATCCAGGAAACTACTCCCGACATCGTGTTCTGTATCGGACAAGCTGGCGGTCGACCAGACATTACGGTTGAGCGCGTGGCGATCAATGTAAATGATGCCCGCATTCCCGATAACGAAGGAAATCAGCCGATTGATACAGAAGTGGTGGAGGCGGGGCCAGTTGCATACTGGTCGACCCTTCCGATCAAAGCGATCGTAAAGGAACTGCGTGAAAAAGGAGTCCCTGCTTCCATTTCGCAAACGGCTGGAACGTTTGTCTGTAACCATATTTTTTACGGTTTGATGCATGCCATCGCCACGGTGAATCCATCCATCCGTGGGGGATTCATACACATTCCATATCTGCCGGAACAGGCAGCGCGATTGGTTGGTCAGCCGAGTATGGCAGTGGAGACGATCGTGAAGGGATTACGTGTGGCGATTGAAGCAGCACTTGCTCATGAACAAGATATCGTGTTGACTGGTGGACAAATCAGTTGATCAAGAGGAGGGAATCTCCTCTTTTCCTTTATCTATAATTCGGAACTGTTGTCCCGATAATCGGAATAAAAGGGGTGGGAAGTTGCAAAACTATGAGTTCTTTCCTCTTGGGGACTCGGGTGTTGTAGTCAAACTGGGGAAAGTCATCGACCAAAGCACACATGAACAGGTAAAAAGGCTTTCTGATTATTTGCAGGACGATCCCTTTCCAGGGATGGTAGAGATTGTGCCGGGTTTTACCACGGTGTCCGTTTATTACGATCCTGTCGTCTTGTATGATCCGAGGAGTGCTCAAAGTCCTTATGAGAGAGTCATCGATTTACTAGGCGAGATTATTTCACGTACACAAAGCAAGAACTCCGGGGAACCAAGGCTTGTGGAAATACCCGTTTGCTATGGAGGCGAATTCGGACCTGATTTGGAAGAGGTAGCAAGGCACAATGGACTCGATCCGGATGAGGTTGTCCACATTCACTCTGAGCAACAGTATCTGGTGTACATGATCGGTTTTGCACCGGGCTTTCCATACCTAGGTGGATTGGATGAGCGAATTGCCACGCCGCGTCGTCCCACACCGCGAACGGCAATCCCGAAAGGTAGCGTAGGGATTGGTGGTTCACAAACAGGGATATACCCGATCGTCAGTCCTGGTGGCTGGAACATCATTGGAAGGACAGCCCAAGCAATGTTTCGTCCCGAAGAGCAACCGCCAAGCCTGCTTCGAGCAGGTGATTTGGTTCGCTTTCGTCCCATCTCTGCGAAAGCATTTGAAGAACTCAGGGAGGTGACTTCGTGAGCGTAGAGATCATTCAGCCAGGTGTCTGCACGACCGTACAAGACTTGGGGAGATACGGCAATCAACAGCATGGAGTCATTGTCGGTGGGGCGATGGATTCCTTTGCTTTCCGCATGGCAAATATGCTTGTAGGCAATCAAGCGGGCGATGCGGTGCTCGAGCTGACATTAAAAGGACCGAGTCTTTTTTTTCACGAAGACTTGCTGGTAGCCGTGTGTGGGGGAGATTTTTCTCCTTCCATCGATGGCAAACGGGTCGCAGCCAATCGCCCCGTATGGGTTAGACGTGGCAGCACCTTGCAATTTTCTCACGCCAAAAAAGGCTGCCGTGCTTATCTCGCCGTCGCGGGTGGTTGGGATGTGCCTATAGTGATGGAAAGCAGGAGCACGAACTTCCGTGCCAGATTTGGCGGCTTCGAAGGGAGAATGCTGCAGGCACAAGATTCACTGAAAACGAATGCCCCTTGGGAGTACAGCCGCTTTCTCGCTTCCAAGTTAGCCAAAAAGGCGCGTTCAGCCTCTTTTGTGCAGGCAGAATGGTATGTTCCCAAAGCGTTGTTTCCCTACATGCAGAATCCTCTCGTTCGGGTCATACGTGGGGAGCAATTTAATGATTTTTCTACCCAGAGCCGTCTCTGTTTCTGGGAGCAATCGTTTCAGGTAACCCCACAATCCGACCGGATGGGGTATCGATTAGCGGGTCCAGAGCTCAAGCTATCTTCCCCAATAGAGCTTACCTCTGAGGCCGTAACTGCTGGAACCATTCAGGTGCCGCCGAACGGACAACCCATCATTCTATTAGCTGACCGTCAGACCATAGGAGGGTATCCCAAGCTTGGCTATGTAGCTAGTGTGGATCTGCCGATATTTGCTCAGTTGAAACCTGGAGATGCCATACGTTTTCAGGAAGTCACGGTTGGAGAGGCGCAAAAAGCGTTGTACGAGCGAGAAATCGAATGGAGACAGTTGAGAGTGGCGATGGAACTCACTACCGGATGGAGGTAACCAATGAAATTTGTAGATATCAACTGCGACATGGGAGAAAGCTATGGAGCCTATAAATTAGGAAACGACAGCGAGATTCTCGACTACATCAGCTCAGCGAATATCGCCTGTGGCTTCCATGCAGGAGACCCGGCTACGATGAGAAAGACCGTACGCATGGCAATGGAAAAGGGAGTAGCTCTCGGTGCGCATCCAGGTCTGCCTGACCTCGTAGGCTTTGGAAGACGCAACATGGATGTTTCTCCACAGGAAGCGTATGACATGGTCGTGTATCAAATCGGTGCGCTGCAAGCATTTGTCCAGGCGGAGGGAGGTACCATGCAGCATGTGAAACCGCATGGAGCCCTCTACAATATGGCAGCCACACGAGCTCCACTGGCAGAAGCGGTAGCGGAAGCCATCTATAAAGTAAATCCGTCGCTCGTTTTATTTGGGCTGGCTGGAAGTGAATTGACACGAGCGGGAGAAAAAATCGGATTGCGCACGGCTCACGAAGTATTCGCCGACAGAACCTATCAGGAGGATGGCACACTGACGCCAAGGAGCCAGCCGGATGCCATGATTACCGAGCAGACTGATTCGTTGCGACAAGTCGTACGTATGGTCATGGAAGGAAGCGTCCTATCGCGCCAAGGGGTGGATGTGTCGATTCGGGCTGACACCATTTGCATTCATGGAGATGGAGCGCACGCACTGGAATTTGCTCGAAGCATCCATGCAGCGTGTAAGGATGCAGGGATCTTACTCCGATCCTTCTGCACAAGTGCTTGAAAAGACAATGAGCAAAAAATCATATTCCGATCAAGTCAGAAGCCTGGTAAATCTATCAGGCTTCATTTATTTCATGATTAGACGATAAGAGCGTGTTTCTCCCACGCCTCTTTCCCCACAGGTGATAGACCAAGAATAAGAAGGGGACATAGCCATAGAGGAAATACAGGGCAGCTGTACCGTACAAAGAACAGCTACCAGTGTTCTGCGTTGCTTCAAGTTGAACAGTTGTTTCATTCCCCTCGTGACTGCCCACACATTCAGGCAAATATTGGGCAGCACGACAATGAGCCACAAGGAGACAACGATAAATTCAATCCGTTGTATGATCGGGATCTCGATGATCTTAATCATCGTCAAAGTAGGCCATAAGATATTATCCAATTCTCCTTCGGTAAAAAACATGAATGTAATCATGGTAAGGGCAAGGTAAAGAACAGTAGTAAACAACAAGGCAGCGTGTGCCCATTTCTGAGATTGCTGGGGGTTCTTAATGAAAGGATAGTAAAAAAAGAGTAATTCGAAGCCGGCAAAGTTGAAGATGACTTCTTTCGCAGACATGAACAGCTCATGCACGGTATGGGAAAAAAGAGGCAATATATTGTTAGGATGAACGTATTCTAAAGGAAAGACAAATAGAGGCGCTATCAATAGGAAAGGAAGGGTTACCCCGAATAAACAAATACCAGTGACAGCCCGAAAGCCCCCAGAAACAATATAGTACAGTAAGAGTATCACCAAGATGCTCATACTCCACGTCGGCATCAGCGGGAAAATAATAATTTTCACGATTTCTACATACGAACGGAAAATGATAAAGGCAGCGACTAACACATAGACGAGGACGAGTAGACTCATCAGCTTGCCTAGCCATGTTCCAAAGCATCGGATGTGCAGATCCATAATATCAGATGCCCCTGTTTTTAACATAGAGTACATCATCCACATGAGCAGATGTGTGCTGATTCCCGTAATAATCACCGAGATCCAAGAGTCATAACCGGCTGATTCGATCAATTTCCGTTGATATCCAAAGATCCCGATGCCTACCATATTAGCGTGGACGAGAAAAAAGACAAAAAATGGTGACACTGCGTATCTTTCCTGTATCGAAGCCTTCATTCCAATCCTCTCCACATTTCGCTGTTATTCCCCAACACCTGTTTGCTCCAGTTTGAGCGCGACTTTCACGCCTAGATCCATATGAGGATATTGCTCTTGGAAATGCGCGTAATTCCACGTGGAACTTCTCCCCCTGATTAGATCACCAATTCCTACGGGATCCACCTTTATTTTTTGCAAATGAGTGAGGAACTGCTTCATTTGTTTTTGAAGATAGAGTGAGAGTTCCTTTTCTGCTGCTTGCAGCGTGTCGGGGTCCGATAGTTTCAGCCAACTGGGGGAGTCTTTGATTTGAGCACGCATATTGATCTGGATCATCAAAGAGGGAATGTTTTTGCTTGTGTTTACTTCGAACGCTACCTCAGACCCCAAATTTCGTAACATGCCGCTTCCTTTTCGACCCGCAATCTTTATTTCTACAGGGTATTGTCCGCTTTTTGTTTTTTCCACCAGCACTTTCAACAAAAAGGCTTCATTCGCATGGATGTGATCAACGAATTTATCTTTTTGAAAGAGGGCTAAACCATCCAGCTTGATGCGGTCGTGATACAAGACAAAATACGGCAGATATGGATCGCGTCCTTCTCCGTAAAAATTGAAGAGAAATACATGCAGATTGGTCTTCGGCGTATTTAATGTTCTTATATTTTGTTCGATTAAATTGGACAAGTAAAAGGGGACGTTTACCTTTCGATTAACCTCCAGGATCGATTCAGCTTGTGGATCCGCGACAGCCAATTGCAAGCGAAATCCAATGTTCGGATCACGACAAAGCGAATGAACTAATGTACCGATTCCCTTTGCCGCAAAATCTTTTCCAATCACTACGGAGCGCAGTTGACCCAATTCGAGTTGAGAGGCAGTGGTCGCATTTAACTCGGGAGAGAGCGAATAGAGGTTGATAGCACTGGTTTCCAGCATTTCGACATCAGCTTGATCTTTTTCATACCGGTGCGTAATCGCTGTACCTTTGATCTGGTTATCGACTTGGTCATAGCCGAGTGTATGGATTAATTGCACATCATTAATAATGCGCGAAGATGAACAAGCTGTGAGAACGACACACAACAACCCGAGCGTCATCCACTTTGCAGATATGAATAGGATTGATACGCGGAGGTGAATGAAATTAGTCATCGATATCCTTTTGCTCATTTGCTTTGCGAGCATTATATCTCCATTCTGAAATGGTTTGTAAGATAGGAGAACGTCTAGCCGTTTTACTGTAGGAAGCTCGGATGAAGCTGTCTGCATAGCCTTTGCGACGAAAAGGATAGAGCGGTGCCAAGTAGGGTGTTCCCAGAGATTTGAGCCGAATTAAATGCGTAAGGATAAAGCATAATCCGACAACAATGCCAAAACCACCCCATATTCCTGAGAGAATAATTAAGGGGAACCGCAGAAATCGTATCGTGTTCGACATTTTATAGATGGGGGTCGTAAACGAAGCCAGTGCGGAGAGAGCAACGATAATTAGCAAAATGTTACTCGTCAGTGCCGCTGCCACCGATGCTTGTCCGATGACGATACCGCCCACGATTCCGAGTGTTTGACCGACCTTGGTTGGCAGACGTGCCCCGGCTTCCCGTAATAATTCAATGGTCAGTTCGAGAAACAGCACTTCTAATACGGGCGGGAATGGAACGTAATTTCGGGAAATGATAATCGGGCCTAGCATGTCCTTGGGAATCATCTCCAAATGATAGGTCAAAACAGCCGTGTAAGCAGGTGTCATCAAGACGGAGAAGCACACGCCAAAGATCCGAATCAATCGAAACAAAGACCCAAGAACCCAGGGAAGGTAGTAGTCTTCCGGTGAAATAAAGAAATCAAAAATAGTCGTTGGTCCAGTGAGTACGTAAGGAGATGCATTCGATATAATAGCGACTTGCCCGAGAGTCAACCCGTATATGACTCGATCAATTCTTTCTGTGGAGAGAAATAAGGGAAACGGGGTGTGGGAGTTGTCACTCATGATCTGGTCCAATTGGGACGAGTCAAAGATGATATCAAAATGGATATCTTGCAATCGTTGTTCGACTGTTTGCACATGCTTGGGATTGGTAACGTCCTGAATGTAAACAACAGCGACGCGCGTTTGGGACATTGTGCCGATCGTGATTTCCTTGATCATGAGGTTAGGAGTACGTATTTGTTGTCGGATCAGATGAAGATTTATGTCCAGATCCTCAACAAAACCTACTTTTGGGCCGACGACGCTGAATTCATTTTCTGTATCATTGTCCGTCCGCAATCCTCGCGTGGCATCGGATAGGTCAATCAGGGCGAAATAGTGATTATCTGCATGCACTTGGATCGCAGCATATCCGCTCATGATCTTGGAGGCGACGGTTGACACATCATCGGTGAACGTAATATCCTCGATTGCAATGAATGCTGCCAGATCATGAAGGTCATTCGGTAGTTCTTGTTCCCGTATGATTTCCTGCAATGGCTTCAAAATATGGTTTTGAAGCAGTTCACTTTTGATTAAGGTTTTGTAATAGGAAACGATAAACGTTCCATCTTCTTCAAGGAGTGAATGTCTCCTGAAATCATGAGAGTCTTGAGCAAGTGCGAGAAACTCAGTCCATTTGTCCATGTATCCTCTTCGCCTCATAAGCCATTCTGTTCATTTCGTTACTAGGTTCTGTTAGAAATTGGATTCTCATTCCTGAATTAGAATGTTTCTTCAAGCGGAGGGGAACAATCATCCATATGAGCTAGAAAATAAAATCGAGGGGTCTCCATGGAACAAGTGAACTGCGACGTATCACCGTTGAAAGCGGAGATGAAGCAACAATTAAGCGCTATCTCAAACGCGATTGAACAGAGCATACTTGCCCTTGAAAACGAAAACGGATGTCTTCTAGGAACATTCGATCAGATAAGATCCCGATTTGGTCATCTGGAGACTGTTGCTGCCTCCTTTTATTTGCAATGTTATTTAGGCCCCTATACGGACAAATACGCCGATCTGTCGCTGGCAGTACAAAATCTGTCCTCGCGCAGACAAGGAGCTTTGATTGTGGTGGAACGTGAGGAGCCCATCGGTGCGCTTTTGCAAGCGGGTATTCCGATTGGTGCCTGGATGACTCATTCCTTGCTGGAATCGATCTTTTATCCGGGAAGTCCACTTCATGATGGGGCAGTCGTAGTTCGAGAAAGCCATATTGTTTCAGCCGCAAATGTGTTGCCGTTGTCCCATGTAGAAGTCGGAGAGCAAAAACTGGGAACGCGGCATCGGGCAGCCTTGGGCTTAAGTGAGCAGTGCGATGCATTGGTCATCGTCGTCTCCGAAGAAACGGGAAAGGCTTCGTTTGCGTTGAAAGGGCACATGTATCCGATAATCACGCATTAAAGCAAAAGACACCGTCTTGGGATGACGGTGTCTTTTTTATACAGATAAGAATTTATAAGATTCTTATCCAGTATAAGTGCAACATAGCGAGACCTCGAACGATAGTGAGAAGGCGAGACTTGTGCCCTTTGGGTACTA
>JARDZO010000260.1 GCA_029240815.1 Brevibacillus sp. | reverse complement strand
CTCTTTTTCCGCTTTTTCCGCAGCTACGGTACCCATCTCTATCCTCTTTTTGTTCCAGTTAGCATTTTGCGCAGTGTCTCTCGCAATCGCCTGGGGTGGTTTTGCAGAGCGTGCCAAGCTCTCTATTTATTTTATTTTCAGCGTATTGTTCACAGTCCTTATCTATCCTGTAGTCGGTCACTGGGTATGGGGCGGCGGTTGGCTCGCCCAGCTCGGTATGCAAGATTTCGCCGGTTCGACGGTCGTCCATTTACAAGGGGCAATCGTTGCTCTCGTAGCTACCATCCTCTTGAAGCCTCGCCTCGGTAAATACAACCGCGATGGCAGCTCCAACCTGATTCCTGGTCACAACCAAGTGTATTCCGTACTCGGCGTTCTTTTCCTGTGGATCGGCTGGTTCGGGTTCAACGCAGGTTCTACACTGGGCAGTACCTCTGGATTTTTTGGCTACATCGCAATGACGACCAACCTGGCAACTGCTGCAGGCGCTGTCGCAGCTCTGGCTATCTCATGGATCGTCATGGGTAAAGCAGACATCCCGAGCATGTTGAACGGTGTTCTGGCCGCATTGGTAGCCATCACAGCTTCTTGCGCGTTCGTAGATCCTTGGGCTGCTGTATTGATTGGCGCAGTGTCAGGTATTTTGACATTCTATACATCCATCTGGTTTGACCGCATCGGTATCGACGATCCGATCTTCGCCTTCTCCGTCCACGGCGTAGCAGGGATCTGGGGAACATTGTCCACGGGTCTGTTTGCAACACCTGAGCTCGCGGAAAAAGTGGGCATCGGTGGACCTGGATTGTTCTACGGCGGTGGCTTCCACCAGCTAGGTGTGCAGGCGCTTGGATTGGCAGGTGCGATTGTCTACGTCTTCGTCATTTCTTACATCATCTTGTCTGTATTGAAAGCTACCATCGGTCTGCGAGTAACTGAAGAAGAAGAGGTGGTTGGTCTTGACCTTAGCGAACATGGGGGATACGGCTATCCCGAACTTCTCCAACCAGAACGATTACAACCCACTGCAACCGCCAAAGCGAGTGCCTCTCACACTCTCACCTGAACAATTGGATCGGATCAGTAAAGCGGAAACCTTTCGCGAGCTATTTCTCATCCGTCAAGAACTGCTGGACACGACTCCTCTGCGTTCCTTAAACCGCGCTGGCGAGCTGGCTCCTTTTGCCATCGTGGTCAATCTGATACACGACAGCATCATTCGGCATAGCGTACTTCTAGCCGTCAACGAATTGGCGAAAAGGGGCGTGGGAACACCCCCCGTCCCTTTTGCCTTTCTCCAGTTTGGCAGCGGTGGACGCTATGAACAGGCTCTCATCAGCGATCAGGACAACGGGCTCGTCTACCAGCTGCCCGATCATCTGGATGAGCCTGGAATAGAGAAAGTACACAGCTTTTTTCACCTCTTGGGGGCGACGATCGTACAAGGTCTGGAGGAAGCTGGCTATCCTCCTTGCCAAGGAAATGTGACTTGCGTATCACAAAAATGGCGCGGCAGTGTCGATCAATGGATCGAACGTCTGGACGGTTGGGCCTCTCACCCCATCTGGGAAAATGCCCGTTATTTGCTGCTTGCCAGTGATGCCCGCGTGCTTTGGGGCGAATCGGCTATTTTCCAACCTGTTTTGGATCATTTTCGTCGCATGCTCGCCCACAACGCTTTTCTCATGAGCCGACTCGTGAGCAACACTTTGCATTATCGGGTGCCTCTCGGATTGTTTGGCCGGATTTTACCAGAGGTCAACGGCCGCTTTCGGGGAGCCATCAATTTGAAATACGGTGCCTATCTGCCCATCGTCAATTGTGTCCGCCATTTTGCGCTTTCCAATGGGATCTTTTGCAGCTCGACGCTCGAACGGCTATCTCAGCTGCGAGAAAAAGGCATATGGTCCAAAATCTTTTGCGATGATGTGGAAAGCCACTTCCGTCAATTACTCGGCTTACGTCTGATTGCTCCACTTCACTGGGAGGACGGACAATACACGAGCAACAGCTATATCAAGCTAAGGGAACTATCAGCCGACACCACCGTCATGGCGCGAACAGCCATGAAATTGGCTATACGTCTGCAGCGGATGACAGCAAAGCTCCCATCCGTCTCCGAGGGGTAGGAGGGAACATTTTTGGCAAAATGGGATCTATTTGGACGTTTATGGCACATGAACCGTGACACAGCAGGAGCCCAGGGAGATTGGAAAATCGGGCACAACGACGGCGACAAGCACCACCTCGCCTTTCTTCGATCGCTGAATAAGGATCGTAGACAGGCGGATTCGGGCGCGGACATGCCGCTTGCGGATCTCGAGGTCGTCGTCGTCGATTTGGAGACGACGGGCTTCTATCCGGATCATGGCGATGCGATCATATCGATTGGCGCAGTAGCGATGAAAGGCGATAAGCTATTACTTGGGGACTCCTTTTACACGCTGGTCAATCCTGGACGCACCATTCCTCCTCATGTCAGCTCTCTGACAGGGATTTCGGATGAGATGGTCTCCAGCGCCCCTGATTTATTGCTAGCCATGTCCCGATTCTTCCGGTTTGTCGGTGATCGTCCACTAGTCGCTCACCACTCCCGCCATGAACGCGAATTTTTTCGGGCAGGATTGTGGAAGACCAGTCGTCGCCCCTTAACTCATCGCATGCTCGATACCATGCTATTGATCCGGTTGCTGAGCAATCCGATCGGAAACGGTTCGTTGGATACCCTTTGCGCCCAGCATGACATCCCGATTTCCCGCCGTCATCACGCATATTGCGATGCTGTAGCCGCGGGTACATTGTGGGGGAAGTACTTACTCAAGGCTCAAGACGCCGGCTATACGGATCTGCGGCAAGTATACGAAGCCTTGCGGTGACCATCAAACAAGAAAAGTCTTTTCGTAAACGAGGGAATGTTATGGTGCACATCCGAGACGCACATTTGCGTGATTTACCAGCCATGCTGGTCATCTACAATCAAGCCGTGAACACACTTGTCGCCACCTTTGACCTGGAAGAGCAGAGTCTGGAGCAGCGCGAAGTCTGGTTTCACAAGCACGGTGGACGGTATCCCCTGATCGTCGCTGAAGACGCAGGTGAAGTCATCGGCTATTGCTGTCTTTCCGCTTTTCGTGAAAAACCAGCGTATGGGAAGACGGCCGAGCTCTCCATCTACATTGCGGAAAATCAGCGAGGCAAGAGTGTTGGCTCTGCCCTGATGTCAGAAATCCAGAAACGCACACGGGAACTGGACTACCACGCCGTCATCAGCGGGATTACAGGTGGTAATGAAGCCAGTGTCAGACTCCATGAGAAGTTTGGATTTAGCCTAGTCGGGAAACTGCGCGAGGTTGGCTTCAAATTCGGGGAATGGCATGACGTCCATTATTATGAGTGGATGGTCAATGAAGCACACAGCTCGTAAAAAAAGAATCCGTCCCCTGAAAAGCAGGACGGATTTTTTGTGTCCCATTTTACAGGGACGAGGCGGCATTAATCACTCGACCGTTCGTCATTTGCAACAATTGCTCATAGGAAACGGGCAAGAGTGATTCCGCGATCCCAGCGGCCGTGTACACCAGTGAAAACCGCTGCAAGGAAACATCAACAAAGATCGGCACTTCCCGCTGCAAAGCAAACGGACATACCGCCCCTACCTGAAATCCAGTGACAGTCTCGACTTCTTCTGGCGAAGCCATTTTCGCCTTCGCTCCGTTAAACGCGGCCTTGACCTGCTTTGCGTGGATTCGAACATCTCCAGCCGCGACAAACAAAGCGTATTCATCGTTGGCACGAAACAGGATCGACTTGGCGATTTGGCCGATTTCTACACCCAATGCCGTCGCAGCCTCCTCCGAAGTCTTCATTGGCTCAGGAAAAAGCAGTGGCACAATCGAAGGCTGGTACTGTTGTACATAACGCTCGACTCTCTCTAACGGACTCGTATTCATCGGCTACCCTCACTTTCTATTTCTCCAAAGAAAAACGGGATGTCCTAGCGAAGGACAACCCGTTTTGTTACTCGGACACAAACACGGCATCCCCTTCTGCTAGCTCACCTGGGGTGATGACCGAAGCGTACACGCCAAAGTGATTGTCATGCCGCTTCACACACGTCTTCAACACGGCGGGATTCATTTTCAGCGTATCCGGATCGATGTTGACGTACATGCAGCGCTCGCAATGCCGGTTCACCTGCAAGACGACATCGTTGATGCGAATCTGTTTGCCGATCCAGTGATCTTCCGCGAAAGGCTCATCTTCCTCCAGTACGACGACAAGATTTCCCCGAAACCTTCTCGGATCGAGCTGCTCTTCCCCGATGAGCCGCGCGATTTCACGCAGGGATGCATCGGTCACGAGCAGAATATGATCCTCCCAGTTCTTGCCGCCTTCCTGCGGAGTGCTTCTACCGGGCTGGATCTGGCGTTTGGCTGTCTCTGCTACATGAGTGAACAGCGATTCCCCCCACGTATGTGTACTCCCGTCTTTTGCCACGACACGAACCTCAGGATATTGCTGGCTAGTCGACTCTTCTGTAAAGGTCGCAGCGTAACCGAGCATGGCCGGTACGACGTCAGCGCTGAGGAATTTACCATTGCGGGATTCCTCCAGGAAGTAGTAGCCTCGGTCTCCATATAAGCCAAAGGTATCTACCTGACATTGCGTCAACTGTTCTCCGCGCATCGCCTTTACAGGATGACGAAAGATGCTTTGCAGTCTCCCCACTTGTTTCACGAACTTCTCTCCCCTTCTACGCTTTCTCTATCCTTTGATAAATGAATTGCGTACGCGGCTCCAAAAGGTCAGTCGCTTGTAACGGGCAAACTTCACTTTTTCCTGACCGACTCTACAGGAAATGGAGCGAACGTCCTTCCAGATGTCCTGCTCACGATCCAACCCAATCATAATCTCCGGATTCATGACGATAAGCTCAACTTCATGATGCTTTGGCAAGACGAGCGAGCTGTTGATGGTCCGATAAGCCTGATTGTTGATGGAGGCGATCTCGGAGAGCTGAATCGCTTCGATCGAGGGGTGTACAATGGCTCCATCTACCGCCTTGTTGTAAGCCGTGCTACCTGATGGGGACGAGACGATCAGTCCATCTCCGCGAAATGTCTCCAGCTCGTCACCGTTGATGTAAACACATGTCACCAACGTAGACAGCGAAGCATTGCGCAAAACGAGCTCGTTTAATGCCCATTTGTGATAGACTTTACCATCTCGCATCGTGATGCGGCACTCCACGATCGGGTATTCTACGATGGCCGGTTGGGCTTGCTGAACCAATCGTTGTACGAATTCATCGAGCTCCTCTGGTCGCCAGTCCGCATAAAATCCCAGATGACCGGTATGAATCCCTACGTAAGATGGTTCAATACCATATTGATGGACTGCTTCCAGCAGCGTTCCGTCGCCGCCGATCGAGAGCACCATGTCTGGATGATCATCTGGCCCATCCACAAATTGGTACGGGCTGTCCGTCGCCCCGAGCTTCTCTTTCAAAGCTTGTTCTACTTCTCTCGTATAGTCGTCATTTCGCAGTACAGTCGCAATCTTCATGCTGATCTGCCCTCACTTTTATCCTTGCAAAGCGCCATAATCGCTTTTCTTTTTTCTCACTATACCACAGGAAATTGCCAGATGCATGGAAACTCCTTTTCCCTACCATCTATCCTCCTGAAAGGCTTGATTGCGAAATTCGTCTAGACGTCTGAGGGTCGCGGGGGACAAATCATCCGGGAGCTGATCCCACTGAAAAAACTGCATTTCTGCCACTTCCCCATCGCTTCTTGCCCGCTTCTCATCGATGCTTCCACTCGTGACATGGAAGAGTGCAATGTGGTCACGCTTGCCTTCTCGCTCACTATAAAAGAGATGGCACAGCTTGATTTCCCCTGCCAGCACGCCGCATTCTTCTTGCAGTTCCCTAGAAGCGGCAGCGAAAAACGACTCCCCTCTTTCCACCCCTCCGCCCGGAAGATACCATCCTTTCACGTAGGTGTGGCGAATTAACAACACGCCTTTTTGCTCATCTGTCACGATCACTCTGACCCCAAGGGTAATAGGCTTGCGTATTTTCCAATACCATCTTTGCAAGGAATGGTACCATGCCATGGGTTCTCCTCTCCCGTGTTTCTTTTTTGTATGATCTGAAAAAATAAAGACTCTATGATTGATAGTATAAGCACGACTATGGCTCCCTGCGCCAAGGCTCGGCAATTCCATGTTCCCTAATTTTACCTTCGTCTACTTGCTTATCATTTCCATAAAGAGAAATTATTCCCTGCATGGCAGATGAGAAAAGACGGGCCTCTCATCAGGCCCGCCCTCTATGCCAGGCGATTTTCCAGTTCTTTGACGATCGCCTCTGCTTTGCGCATCCAGCGAGAGTCCACCTTTGCGTCCTTGTCCAGCGGCTCCTGGAATTGGTTCATTGCTGAAGAAGCTAACGGCTCATAATACCCGATGTCCTGCTCCACGCCAGTCTGGTAGACATGTTTGAGCACAAAAGGATGCCCCAGTTCAATCCAAGCGTCAGCACTGTCCAGCTCGCCCTGAAGCACTTTGATTGGCAAGCGCAGATACACCATATTTTGGTCGTCCAATGCTCGGTCAAAGTAACCCTGCTCGTAATCCCAATTTGCCAGAGTAAAGTTCGGCTGAAGCGCTTCACGAAAATAGCCGAACGTCCCTTTGGTTCCAGGCAAGCTGCTTTGTATCGGTTTCATCGCCCATCCCTGCCTTTCCAGATTCTGATTGTAGTGTGTGACAAAGCGGACGGTTGTACTCGCCTAATCAATCCGTGTATGAAAACAGCAAAAAACAACAAGTCCCCCGAACCAAAAAAGGTTGGCAGAGACTTGTTGTGAGGTGTGATTTAGAGCAGGGCGATGGTGAGCAAAGTAAATAGCGCCAAAGGGATGATCTTGCGGCCGTTTCTGCAAGGGCGTCTTCTTCTCGGTGGTGGAACGACAACTGCTGCTCGTGGTGGTGGTGGCGGAGGTGGTGGTAGAAAGGGAATGCACGGCATCGGCTGCGGGAATGGTGGAAAAGGAGGGAATGGAGAGAGATAGGGATTTTGACCGCCAAATGGGCTTACCTGACTGTTTGGGTACATTTGATCTGTATACGGGCTGACTTGGCTGTACGGCGACTTGTCAGCGTGATAAGGGCTGACTTGGCTAAACGGTGCATTCTCACTTCCATAGGGATAGCCTGGGGTGCTGCTGCTGCCATAAGGGTTGACCTGTCCATATGGATTGCTGCTACTTCCAAACGGGCTCATCTGCCCATAAGGACCCATCTGCCCATAAGGACCCATCTGCCCGTAGGGATCCATCTGTCCGAAGGGACCCATCTGTCCGTAGGGGCTCATTTGTCCGTAGGGACTCATCTGCCCAAAGGGACTCATCTGACCGTAGGGATCCATCTGCCCAAAGGGACCCATCTGCCCATATGGACCCATCTGCCCGTAGGGATTGCTGCTGCTGCCAAATGAACCGAATCCTTGGTAGGGATTTCCACCTGGAAACATACCAACATCAACATACGGATTCCAATCAGGATATTCTCCTTGGCCAGCGACTTCCTCTACCTGATAGTCATCTATCATCTCTGCGGCTGGATCGTAGTCTGGATCGTCCACTTCGACGTACACATTTTGGTCGTCAAAATCTACGATCACGCCTTCAAATATTTGTCCGTCAATCGCTTCGATGCGCACTTTTTGTTCCAAGTGCTCTTTTACAATATTGTGTACATTATGGCGTATATCCTTGATCATGCTGACTGTCTGAAAGTCAACCTGATAAAGGTTTTTGTCATCCTCAGACTGCATGGAAACTCCTCCCCTTCTGGTGTTTCTTTATTACCATATACAAGAGCCCATGGGGAGGTGT
>JARDZO010000259.1 GCA_029240815.1 Brevibacillus sp. | reverse complement strand
CGACAAGGCCGAAGTGGACATTTACGACATTCCCATCGCGGAAATAACCGAGCAGTATCTGGCGACGATTGATACGATGCAGCAGCTGCAGCTGGATGTAGCGAGTGAGTTTGTCGTTATGGCGGCGAGCCTCCTCTCGATCAAAAGTAAGATGCTGCTGCCGAAAAAAGAGGAGCACGTCTTTCAGCAGCTCCTCGATATGGATGTCGAAGAGATTGACCCGCGGGAAGAGCTGGTGCAGCGTCTTTTGGAGTATAAACGATACAAGATGCTCGCGGAGCGTCTGCGGGAAATGGAAATCGGGCGCAACCAGGTGTATACGCGTCCTGCTGAGAATTTATCACCGTATGTGAAAGAAGAGGATCATACCGTCAAGGATGTGACGCTCTATGATCTGATTTCTGCCTTGGAAAAACTGGTGAAGAAGGTCAATGACAAGCAGCCGATTACCAAAGTATCTCGGGACGAAGTATCCATCAAAGACAGGATGTTCGAAATCCGTCAACTTGTGCGTGTAGGGGGAGGAATGGTTCGCTTCTCGCAGCTATTTACTCGAGGGGCGACTCGTACAGAGATCGTGACGAGCTTTCTCGCCCTGCTGGAGTTGATGAAAGCAAAAGAAATTACGTGTATCCAAAACCAGTTGTTTCAGGACATCATGATTTGTGACAACACAACGAAAGGAGCCCCTGAGGATGGACTATGACAAGCTGAAAGGCGTCATTGAGGGCTTGTTGTTCATTTCGGGCGATGAAGGCATCGATGCCAAGGAAATTAGTGAAATCACCGAGGTATCTGAAGAAGAAGTCATCGACTTGATTGAAGACATGAAAGCAGATTTTCGCAGAGCTGGCAGGGGTATTCAGATCGTGGAGGTCGCGCGGGCTTACCAGCTGACGACCTTACCCGAGCACGTTCCTTATTTTGAGCGCTTGGCGAGTTCACCCAGTCAATCTACGCTTTCTCAAGCCGCGCTGGAAACATTGGCGATCATTGCGTATAAACAGCCTTTGACCCGCTCGGAAATCGAGGAAATTCGTGGAGTGAAATGCGAGAAAGCTCTCAATACCCTGTTATCCAAGCAATTAATTCGTGAAGCCGGACGAGCAGAAGGAATTGGGCGTCCGATCTTGTACGCGACAACCAAGGACTTTTTGGAACACTTTGGCTTGCGGGAATTAGCGGACCTGCCGGAACCACCCGTCAATCTGGACATCGAGGAAGCGCGTATGGAAGCGTCCGCTCTTTTCGGAAAATCAGAAGAACCAACCAACGACTAGACATGTTGGGACAGTTTTTCGTACTAACAGACGACTCGTCCCCATATACATGGTACAAACCTGTGCATCGTTGTACTTTGTAATGGGGAGGACGTTTATGAAAGTGCGAAAATTATTGTCCGGCGTGCTCGTCGTTTTTCTTTTTATACAGGTACTATTGTTGCCTGCTACTGATGCCAGAGCAGCTGCATCACCTCCAGGATTGTCTGCGGAAAGTGCAGCGCTGATCGACGTGGCGAGTGGGCGGATCCTGTACGCAAAGAATGGGACGAAAAAAATGAGGATTGCCAGTCTGACCAAGACGATGACGGCGATCGTGGCCATCGAAAGTGGAAAATTGAATGAGGCAGTGACGGTGCCGCCAGAGGCAGTCGGTGTCGAAGGCTCCTCTATTTACTTGAAAAAAAATGAAAAACTGACGTTAGAAGAGTTGTTGTATGGCTTGATGCTGCGCTCCGGAAATGATGCAGCCGTGACGATTGCGACACATATAGGAGGGTCACTGCCTGGTTTTGTGTACATGATGAATGAAAAAGCCGCTTTGATAGGAATGAATCATACGAATTTTACCAATCCGCACGGGCTCGATGACAGCAATATGCACTATTCCACTGCAGAGGATATGGTGAAACTTTCTGCCTATGCATTGCGTAATCCCGTGTTCCGGCAAATCGTTTCCACAAAGGTAAAGGACATTTCGTGGGAAGGTGAGCAATGGGACAGACGATTGCTCAATAAAAACAAAATGCTTCACCTGTACAACGGAGCGGATGGCGTAAAGACTGGCTATACCAAGCTGGCGAAGCGCTGTCTGGCATCCTCAGCCACACGTGACGGGAGGCAACTGGCGACGATCACATTAAACGCCTCGGATGACTGGAACGACTCAGCCAAACTGATGGACTGGGGCTTCGCCAACTTCGCAATGAAAGAAATCGTGAGTCAAAAAGAAAATGTGAAGCCGGATACACCTGTCACCTTGGAAGCGGGCACTCATCTTGTTACCATGAACGCGTTTCGCTATCCTTTACAGCAATCTGAAGCGGATGATGTTCACAAGCGCATCGTGTTAGGAGAATCCATCATTCATGGAAAAATGGACGGCAAGCTGGTCGGATTTATGCAGATATACTTGAAAGAAGACATGATCGGCCAGGTACCGTTATTGGTTAACGTGGATTCGCCCACATCGACCCAACTGCAAGCCAGCGGCAGTGCGTTCTGGCATAACTTTTGGGAGATAGTGGCGGGAGGGCTGTGGAGTGCTTAACGTCATCTGGCTCGCCTTGATCGTCATCAGCATTGTGGTGGCTGCAATCAACGGACGAATGGAAGTCATCAACCAGGCTGCCTTTGAAGGCGCCAAGACAGGGGTGACGGTCTGCTTTGGTCTTTTGAGCATACTCGCCTTCTGGATGGGACTCATGCGCATCGCTGAAAAATCCGGATTGCTGGAGCTGCTGGCACGTGCATTATCTCCGATCATTCAATTGTTGTTCCCAGATGTCCCAAAAGGGCACCCTGCGATCGGGTACATCCTGTCAAATATGAGCGCAAACCTTTTGGGATTGGGAAACGCAGCGACGCCGATGGGGCTCAAGGCGATGGAAGAGTTGCAAAAACTGAATGCAGACAAACAGGTCGCTTCACCATCCATGTGTACATTGCTCGCCATTAATACGGCGAGCATCACCATTATTCCGACAACGATGATCGCGATCCGGATGCAATATGGCTCCGTTAATCCGGTGGAAATCGTCGGAACGACATTGCTCTCTTCCTTTGGAGCTACGATTGTCGCACTTCTCATTGATCGCTGGTACCGTTACCGCCATACAAGACGTCACAGATAGGGGGAAACCGCATGTACCAATGGGTATCCCTGATTTCTCTTTGGGCCATTCCCATTACAATCGCTTTTGTGCTGCTCTACGGCTGGCGAAAGCAGATTCCTGTATATGAGACCTTTGTGGACGGGGCAAAAGGTGGGCTGACGACGACCATCCGCATTCTCCCACACTTAATTGCCATGATGGTAGCCGTGACCATGTTCAGAGAATCAGGTGCACTCGAACTTCTTCTTGGTATGATAAGACCCGTTCTTGATTTTCTGCACTTTCCAGAAGAACTGGTTCCGCTTGCTTTGTTACGACCTTTGACGGGGACTGGATCACTGGCAATCGCGACAGACCTGATCGCGCAATACGGCCCCGATTCTTTTCTCGGTAGACTTGCTGCGACGATGCAAGGCAGTACCGATACGACGTTATACGTCTTAACCGTCTACTTTGGAGCGGTTGGGATTCGAAATTCCGCCTATGCACTAAAGGTAGGTCTGTGGTCGGATCTGGCTGGCGTACTTTTCTCGCTGCTCATCGTCACATACGTCTTTTCGTAAAAAATAGCATACGGAATACCGAAAAACTTCCTCACGACGGGGAAGTTTTTCCCTTTTTCTTGTCCACACTGGTAAGAATGGGTATGATGTTGTAGAGGTGATCCATGGATGGAACGTTTACAAAAGGTACTGGCACACGCAGGAGTCGCCTCTCGTCGCCATTGTGAAGAGTTGATCGTACAAGGGAACGTCCAAGTAAATGGCAAAGTGGTACGAGAATTGGGTACAAGGGTTGACCCGCAGGTTGACAAGATTTTGGTGAATGGTCGACCGATTCGTACTGAGCAACATGTCTACCTGATGCTATACAAGCCTACAGGCGTCATCACTAGTGTCTCAGACCCACGTGGTCGGCGCGTTGTTACTGACCTGTTAAAAGGAATCAAAGAGCGGGTATATCCGGTAGGACGTCTGGATTACGACACTTCCGGCCTGCTTTTATTGACCAATGATGGCGAGCTGGCGAATCGACTGGCACACCCCAGCTATGAGATCGATAAAGTGTATCGTGCCTGGGTGAGAGGAGTGCCTAGTCTGGATAAGGTGAAGAAGCTGGCTACGGGAATTCAGCTGGAAGACGGGTTGACTTCGCCTGGAGAAGCCAGATTGTTGAAGTCTACCCCGACAAAGGAAAAGGCGTTGGTAGAACTAACGATTCACGAAGGCCGAAACAGGCAGGTTCGACGAATGTGTGACGCAATCGGTCACCCGGTCATCACCCTGGAGCGTATCCGACTGGGCTTTTTGACACTGGAAGGATTACAGCCGGGACAATACCGTCCGCTGACGAGTATGGAAGTGGAGAAACTGAAGCAAGGACTCGTCCAGAATCGGAAGAGCAGACCGCGCTCTCATTGATTCGTTCAAAATCTGTTCATAAGTTAGACGCTGCCGGAAAAACTAGGAACGCTATAATAGAAAGGAAAAACGTTGCAATTCTATTAGTAGTAGATGGGAGTTAGGGCAACATGAACAAAAGCAATCGTACATACATCCGAGTCGCCGTATTAGGTCTCTTGCTCGTGGCACTTGTCTTTGCTCTCTATTCCAGCTTTGTTAAGGACCCAAATGCTGTGAAAGTAGGGAGAGCTGCACCGAATTTCAGCTTGCAGCAATTGAATGGACCTGAAATAGCTCTAGGTGACTTGAAGGGTAAAGGAGTCATCCTTAACTTCTGGGGAACTTGGTGTGAGCCCTGTAAAAAGGAAATGCCGGCCTTGCAGCAGCAATACAACCAGTTTAAAGATAAGGGACTGGTCGTGCTCGGCGTCAATATTGGCGAGTCGCCTGTTGCCGTCGAACCATTCATTAAACAATTTGGAGTCAACTTTCCGATTCTCTTGGACAGCGATTCCCAGATTACCAAGCTGTATCGAATAGGACCGATCCCGACTACATTTTTCATCTCGCCGGATGGGGATGTAGAAGAAATCTTCATTGGTCAATTAAATGAAGCCATGATCTCAGAAAAAGTGAAGAAAATCTTGCCGTAAGTGAGGATCAATATGGATCAGCGAAAATGTGAATGTGGACATACCAATCCCGTTGGGACGCTGCTCTGCGAATCTTGCGGTAAGCCGCTAGACATTGAACTAGTGGAGCAGACAGCATTTCCGGATATGCGCTATGAAGGGATGGCGCGCCGTTCCCAGACCTATACGAAAAAAGTAATTGACCGAGTCTGGAACTGGTTTTCATCTGTCAAAATTGCAATCAGTATCATTATTGTCATTTTAATAGCATCTGCTGTGGGAACGATCTTCCCGCAACAGCAGTACATACCTGTACCTGTGCCAACTGAGCCGGACGTTGCCCGTTTCTATACGGAGACATACGGTCAGCTGGGTACGATTTACTATGGTTTAGGCTTTCACAATTTGTATTCTTCCTGGTGGTTTGTGACGCTTTTGGTCATGCTTGGGACATCTTTGGTGATCTGTAGTCTCGACCGTGTCATTCCGTTATACAAAGCGCTTACAAAGCCGCGACTCAATCAGCACAAATCCTTTTTGAAGGGACAAAAGCTGTTTGCAGAAGGACCTATGTCTGAGGGTTCCAGTCAAGAAGAGTTGCTTGGAACTGCCGCGCAAATCCTTCGGAAGAAAGGGTATCGGATCTTTTCGACCGATCGTGCTTTGATGGCAGAAAAAGGTCGGTTTAGCCGTTGGGGTCCGTACATCAACCATATCGGTTTGATTCTGTTTTTGGTTGGTGTACTGATGCGCAGTATTCCTGGTTTCTTCATGGATGAATACGTCTGGGTAAGGGAAGGACAAACGGTAGCGATTCCCAATACGCCGTATTACGTCAAAAACGTTTCGTACCATACAGAATACTGGTCAGAGAGTGAAATGCCTGAACAACTGGATTTAAAAGGCGGAGTCATTCCAAAGAGCTTTCAGACCGATGCCGTATTGTACGTAAACAAAAACGACGAGCTGCCTGGTGCGAAGCCAGAATTGATTGAAGTGCAGAGCGGGCCAATCGTGGTGAACCATCCGATGGAGCATGAGAGTCTCTACCTCTATCAATCAGGAGTTCAAGAAATGCAGCTAGGTGCTCTTAATTTCAACTTGGTGGATCTGAAGAACGGAAACAAAGAGTTGGGACTAATCAAGATCGATCTGTACAACCCGCCAAAAGAACAGGATCTCGGCAATGGAATCAAAGTCCGTACGCTTGACTACTTCCCTGATTTTATTATGGGGAAAGACGGCAAGCCGGCGACTCAAACGAATCTGCCTAAGAACCCGATGGTAGCGATGGAGATCCTGGGAGAGAACGGGACGATCAGTGAGAAAATGGTGTACGTGGAGGGTTCGGTAATCACCCAGAAAACCGATCCGCGATATGGCCTTGTCATCAGAAAACCTGACTTGATCGACATCACAGGGTTAAATGTGCGAATGGATAAAGCGGTACCATTGATCTACTTCGGCTCGTTCATATTCATGATCGGGGTAACGATGGGCTTATTCTGGCAACACAGACGCATTTGGGTTCAGTTCCAGGAAGATAACGTCCTGCTGGCAGGACATACCAATAAAAACTGGTTTGGATTGCGCAGAGAAGTCGACTGGCTCATCGAACAGACGAAGTTGCCATTGACTATCGAAGAAAAAACAAAGGCGTAATAGCTTCAAGGAGGGACACATGTGTGCAGTACATCCAATTGAGTGACTGGTTATTGGATATCGCGTTTCTGCTCTACGTGCTCTCGTCCATCGTTTTCGTCGTAGCAATGACGGGGAAGAACTGGGCGGGGCGCGACCCCAAGCAACATGAAATGCGTTTTGGACGAATCGCCTACTGGCTGGCGGTCATTGGCTTTATCGCTCAGACCGGTTATGTAGTGACGCGCTGGATCGGAGGCGGACATAGCCCGACCAGTAATATGTTTGAGTTCATGGCATTCTTGGACTTCTGTATTATTCTTGCCTATCTGATTATTTACAGGATCTACAAGCTCACCGTGATCGGGGCTTTCGTATTACCGCTAGGCGTGATCATGTTGGCGTACTCCTATGTATTCCCGGCAGAAGTTACTCCGTTGATTCCGTCCTTGCAAAGCTACTGGCTGCATATCCATGTGACAACTGCAGCACTGGGTGAGGGGATTTTGGCAGTAGGCTTTGCTGCCGGATTGATGTACCTGATCCGTACCGTGCCGCAAAATGTTTCTACCAGAAGCACGAAATGGCTGGAAGTTGTTCTCGCCGTAGTACTAATGCTGGTTGGCTTTATCGGGATGGAATCTACATTTGCCCGTTTGGATCAAAAGACCGTCTTTGAAATGAACAAAGAAACGAAAAATGCAATGGGGCAGATGGAAAAGCAGCAAGCTGAATACACGATGCCGGCCATCGTCGCTCCAGCAGACTCTACGATTATCAAGGAAGGACCGATGTCACCACTGTTTACCGCTCCTTCCTGGATGGAAGGGAAGGATGCAGCCCGTAAATTGAACACGATGCTGTGGTCTGTTATTACGGGTGTGGTTCTGTACGGGGTCTTGCGTCTCATCTTCCGCAAACGTCTGGGTGCGATCCTTCAGCCGTCCGTTGACGGAATTGATCCAGAGCTGTTGGATGAGATCAGTTACCGCGCGATCAGTATTGGCTATCCCGTCTTCACGCTAGGTGCACTGATTTTCGCCATGATCTGGGCGCAGGAAGCATGGGGGCGTTTCTGGGGATGGGATCCGAAAGAAGTTTGGGCACTCATCGTATGGCTGTTCTATAGTGCTTACTTGCACTTGCGAC
>JARDZO010000258.1 GCA_029240815.1 Brevibacillus sp. | reverse complement strand
GGTGTAAAAAAGCACACCCCTTTTTGGCCTTATTTCGCCATGAGATGCTTGGTATCCACCAACTGAATCACCGTTCATTTTCATTGTAATCGAAAATTCTGTCAGTTGCAATCAGTTAGCGGCGGAAAAAGGAGAAAAATGCTGCATCCATTTTCCTTGGGGGATTATCTAAAAAAGGACATCCGATCACCGGATGCCCTTCTGTTTATTTTTGCGTGAGTACCGCAGCTATTTTACGCCCGTATGTGCTCGTCGGGTCTGGGTCCAGTCGATATTCGATCTGGTAGCTTCCATTTAAGCCGACCTTGTACTCCGCGACCAGCCACAGTATCTTCGAGTCGGTCTCATCAGTCTTCACAGTGAGTCCTGCCAACTCCGTCTGCAGCGGAACCCGGCCCAGTTTGCCCATGCTGGTCAGAGCTGCTGGCTTGTAGTATTTGAGCAGCTTCGCCTGATTTTTCGTTTCAAAGGCGAGATTGGCTGCCCGTAAAAAAGCTGTGGAAATTTTTTGCTGTGGAACTCCCTTTGCCTGGAATTGAAGTACAACCTGGTTTTTGTAATAGTCGAGAAGACGCTTCAGGACGACTGCATATTCCGCACGTGTCATCTTCTTGTCTGGATTGAAAGTTGTCGGCGAAGCAAACAGGTTGAACTCCCGAATCGCTGTCGCATACGGAGAGTATGTATCTCGATAGTAGCTTTCCTGCTTCCACTCGTAATAGCTCGTGAAGAAAGAGGCTGCATCCTGCGGCTTGATGTTAGCTGTCCGGAAGATTTGCGGGGTGAGCATATGGAAGAAGATCACGCTCGCTTCTTCCCTCGACAGTGGTTTTTGCAATGCTGAGGAAGACAACCACCAATCCGGATTTTGCTTCTCGGGCATTTTGATCAGCTGCCCACTATCTGAGAGGAACAAATAGTAGAGCATCCTGTCTCCTGGATCGTAATCTCCGGTGATTCCTGTTTCAATCTGAAGCATCGTGTTCATGTTGGTCAGCAGTTGTTCGATTTCCCAACGCGGCTTGTAACGATAATCGATATTCTCTTTTCGTACCGGCTTGGCTACTGGCCCGTAAACATTGTCGAACACCCGGTTCAACATGGCGAGGGCCTCACCTCGTGAAATGGGGCTCTCTGGATAATACAATTTCTTCGCATTCCCTTTTACGATGCCGAGACTTGCCAGCTCATTAATTGACTTCTGTGCCCAGTGGCCGCTGATGTCGTTAAAAGCATTCGCTGCATTCGCACTACCGGTAAACACGCTCTGTACCAGCAGCATTGCCATGAGAAAACCTGCAATGATCCGCTTTATCATGACGCTTCTTTTCTCCTTTCCGCGCAAACTTCTTCTTCCCCTTTTTAGTCTATTCACTTCATTCTGCAAAATATGAACTTCCAATACCATCCTTTTTCTTCAAACTTTCGAGGAGAACTTGTCCTTCTTTTATCGGGAGGAAAGCCCTCAGGATTTAGCCTTTACAGCAAAAAAACCGCCCCATTTAAAAGGGCGGCTTTTCATAATTGGACATGGATTAACGATCCATTTTTTCCATCCACAATGGTCCTTTTTTCAGCAAAATCCGATACAGCACATAGTCAAGCAGGGCAAACAAGATAAATAGACTGAGCCCCATCCCGATCATCGAGCTGTCCAATGAAAAAGCGGCTAGAATGCAAATCCCTGCTGTCACGATTCCGAAAAGCATCGAAAACAGTGGATTGAGGTTTTGCTTGACCGCTTCCTGCTCCGAGCTCCAGCTCAGCTTTGGCATCTGCAAATCAACCATGATTCCGAGCAAATTAATAAAGATGATACCCGGTATGCCTACCACTAGGGCGAGAATGACGAAGAGTGGGGACAGCTTGATGAACCATGCAGCCTCAACCACCAACAAGGCCATACTGAATGCCGTGAGAGTGGTACCGGGGATAAGTTTGGCCACAATGAGCTGCCCATAAGGAATAGGCAAGCTCTTGTTGAGGAAAAATCCTTGACCTTCCCGGCTGATCGCCGTGACCGACGTACTATTTGTACCCGCGAGAACCACAAATGCGGCAAACGCAAACGCCAGGCTGATACCGCCTGCATGCTCGCCTTGCAGCCGATCGCTAAGTCCCGCCAACATTTCGGCACTATCCTGGCGGCTAAGCAACGGAATCAAGGCAAATAGCGGGAAGAGGATGCTGGAAAGAGCGCAATTCATGAAATAGGCTGGTGTTCGCCACAGGATTTTCCACTCTTTTACCGCATACGCCAACCAAGCTGGACGAGATTTTACCCCCTTTTGGAAAGCAGACTCTTCTACCCGTTTTCGTTTGGACTTGGATTCGCTGATGCCCATGACTCCAGCAAAGTACAATCGGTTCCCCGCGAAAGTAAACAAACCGAAACCGACGACAGCTACTGCATAAAACGCAACGAGATAACCAAGGCCGCTCCAGGCGCTGCTTTCAAACATGGCCAGCGCTGCCAGATTACTTGCCGGAAAGAGCTGGGTCACGATGCCCAAAAGCCCCTGATTACCGGCTGCAATCATTTGCTGTACCTGTTCAAGATTATTCCCTGTACCACTGGTTTGTCGCTGGATGAACATCTGAAAGCCCACGGCTACCACGATCGCCAGCAGACCTCCGATCAAGCGGAAGCGATCCTTGCTTTTGCCGAAGTTCGTATAGCGCATGAACAACATGACAACGATAGAGGCCAACGTCAAGGGTATGACCGGCAAAGCGATAAACACGAGCAGGGCATAGAGATAGTAGAGGACTCCTCCCCCACTTTTGATTCCGAATGTAATGAAAATAGGCAAGAGCATGATCAAAGAGGTCATGTATTCGTATAGCAATGCAACGAGAAATTTAGCACCAAGAATGTCCTTGGCCGAGAGCGGCATCGGCAAAAAGTGCTCAACATCCTGCGAATAGTAAAAGACAGTTAGTACATAGACGAGGCCGAGAATGAAGATGGCCAGGGAAGTAACTGCTACCCCTAGCCCGAGTATGGCGCTCTCCTGCCCGACCTGCGCCAAACCGTCATACAGACCTGCTACAAAGACGACCAGGGCCGCCATCATCGGCAGGATACCTACTGCAATGGCGAACAGGATCAAGGCGCTCTTCCAGCCGCTCCCTTTTTTTGCTCCCCAAGCCGGCCCGGCATTTTTCAGCATGATTTTCGCCAGTAGCCATATTTTATTCATGCTTCGTCAACTCCAGGAACAAGCTTTCCAGCGAATGATTAGAATGAAAATGCTGTTGCATTTCCGGGAAGGTCCCGCAAAAGAGAATGTTCCCCTTGTTGATGATCGCGACCCGATCACACAGTTTCTCCGCGACCTCCAGCACATGCGTGGAAAAAAACACGGTCCTGCCGCTGTCCGCATGCTCCCGCATCATCTCTTTTAGTGTATAGGAAGACTTCGGGTCCAGTCCCGTCAGTGGTTCATCCAGAATCCAGACCTCTGGATGATGAATGAGGACTCCCATGATCATGATTTTTTGACGCATCCCGTGAGAGTAGCTCTGAATGGTATCGCCAAGTGCATCCGTCATATCAAACCGCTCAGCAAGCAGCTGGATCCGCTCTTTTCGCACTTGTTGTGGTACCTCGTATATATCCGCCATGAAGCTGAGGTACTCCAGTCCTTTCAACCTCAGAAACAGATCAGGACTGTCGGGAACATACCCAAACTGACGCTTGGCTTCCAATGCATCCTTTTCGATATGCTTGCCATTGATCGTGATATCTCCTTGATCCGGCCGGATAATTCCTGTAATCATTTTAATAGTCGTTGTTTTTCCAGCGCCATTTGGACCTAAAAACCCAAAAATCTCACCCTTTGGGACCGTCAAATCCAACTGGTCGACTGCTTTCGCGGTGCCGTTATAGCTCTTCGTCACGCCTTTCAGTTCAATCATTGTGTCCCTCCTGTTTTTTCTCTATTTCCTGATCCTCCCAACCCTACACTTAACTATACGAGCCAAAACCTTAGAAGGTTGCGGTTTATTCGTGAATAAAGAAAACCGCGGGAAGTATGAGCCCGAATTATTTAGCAGTCAATCAAACTGTAGTGGAGGAGAGGAAAAAGGAAAAAACGCTCCAGCTTCGTAGGAACACCTACTGGAGGTCATCCCTGTCCGGTTGGTGTTCCCAAGATCTTCCGCTTATTTCTCCTTTTTCCTCTTGGCCAACCTTGGCTCTTCTACTTGCCTTCTCCTGGGAGCATTCCACGGAGTTTCTTTAGAGAACATAGATAACAACCCTATATAGGGCAATTTCTTTGAAGCGTAAGAAATGGAGAGAATAAGCCTTTCCTTCCTTGAATCTCCGCAAAAACAGGTGGCTAGAAACCACAAAAGCTCGTGGGAGAAGCAGGTTTCCAGGCAGAGCAACTCCGGAACCCTACTTAGCGGAACAACGAATTCACGGGATCCAGAAGCGGTACCTCTGTATTCCCTACGGAGCGGCTACTCCTTTACTGCTTCCCCGTGAATCGTTGTGGAGCGGACAGTCTATACTCCTTTGCGGGGGTAGGCTGGAGCGCAGATCGGAAACTTGCTTCTCCACCCCCCCACCCCCGGTTAGTTGGAGCCCTAACGAAAAAGAGCTGCAGGGTATCCTACAGCTCTTTTTCCGATCATATAGGCTTAGGTTTGTGGCACGAAGCTACCATCACGCAGCATGGTCAATTCGCCCATGATGAAGGCGAGATCTTCTGAATCCCCAAGATTCCCATTCTCTTCTAACGCTTCCAGGCGACGCAACAGCATATTGGCAAAATCCTGAATTTGCACAGGATGAGCTTCAATATCAGCGTCATCAAGAATATCAAAGCCTGTCAATGCTTCCAAATGAGTCACAATGCGGAAACCGCCAATTTCCCCAAGTACTTCTTGCGTGTTCAACTTGGACTTTTCTAATTTTTGAAGCATGGACAAAATGTCATTTGCCAAAATGCTCGGAAAAGCTACTTGGTAAAAATTACGGTTTTTTGCTTCTTCCGCCTTGATGATCAAAATGTCGATCCCGTCCGGCTTTTTTGCCTTTTTTCCAAATCCAAACATATATTTCCACCTCAATTATTTCGATCTGCACAACTCTCTCCATGATAGACATAATCGCAGACAGAGACAACCCCCATCCTGTTTCCTTTTTGCCGCATCGAGGTGTGAAGCAGGGCATCCTTTGTCCGAGGAAAATGTTTACACGGCTATCTGTCTCCCGCCTCACACACGCTAACAGGAAAGCATGATGCGCTACTAAATTCTTGCACGTTAAACCAAAAGGGGATGCACGCATGAACAACTGGAAAAACTGGATATTTTTGCTCTCGCTCCTCCTGCTTCTCTCCGGTTGCAATTCACCCTCCAAAGAGGAACAGGCAAAAACGCAGAACAAGCCTCCCAAACAATCCGCCATTCAAAAAATGGGCGACAATAAAATGGAAGTTGTCCTCTTTTTGAATCGTGCCGAACACTTGCTGGAAGACGTGTATTATTCCGCTGCGGACAACGCAAAAGGCAAAAAGGTTATCGAGGATGGTATCACCTATCGGGAACTGCCCAAGCGCTTTGACAGCAAGGACAAAATTGTGGGGTACTTATCGCGCTTTTGGAGCAAGCCGCTCGCCGAAGCGATGTACGACAACATGTCCACCAAGCTTGTAAAGGAAAAGGTATATGTATCGATCCCGCGAACCGATTATCCCGTCCTGATTTCCGTACGCAATACCAGCGTCCAAAAAACAAATGGCGAACTCCGAGTTACGGTGGATGATGTGACCACTCCGGACTTGACCACAGACCGCACACTTCGTTACCAGCTCATTCGCGACGCCAAGACGAAGCGATTTGAAATCAAATCCAGAGTGGGCGCATACGGCAGTGAGCAATTTCAATAATCCCCTTGACATTTCTCTGGCAACAAGAGAATAATAGTTAATTAATAAGCACATAGTGATCGGCAATGACGGGGAACAGTAAAACCGCCCTTCAGGTCCAGAGAGCGAAATCCACCGGCTGAGAGGTTTCGCGCATGAATCGGTTTGAACCCACCCCAGAGCATCCAGGGATGACCTGGACAGGTTTCTTTCACCTGTTATCAAAGAAAGAGAGCCGGACGTCCCTTGGCTGGAGCATGCTTCATGCCTGAGATGTCAAATAAGGTGGTACCGCGGAGGTCATATGCCCTTTCGTCCTTATCAAAGAGACGAAAGGGCTTTTTATTATTGTCTGGAACCAGGAGGAACGAAGATGAAAAAGGGCAAAATGCGGTTGGTCGTAAAAGTGGGAAGCAGCTCGCTGGCAGCAGCAAGTGGTGGTGTTGATCGAAACAAGATGACATTGCTCGTATCGGCTGTCAGTCAACTGCGAGAAGCGGGACATCAGGTGGTGCTAGTCTCCTCCGGGGCTGTAGCCAGCGGTTATCAGAGTCTCGGCTATCAGCAACGACCGCGCACGCTCGCTGCCAAACAAGCCGCTGCTGCGATCGGGCAAAGCCTGCTAATGCAAACCTACACGCAAATGTTTGCAGCCCATCGCTTTAGCGTGGCGCAAATCCTCTTGACCCGTGGCGACTTTTCCCATCGCGAACGGTACCAGCACGCTTTTCAGACGCTGTCGCTGCTGTTGGATAAAAACATTTTGCCGATTATCAACGAAAATGACACGGTTTCCGTAGCTGAGCTGACATTTGGCGACAACGACATGCTGGGTGCTTTGGTGGCTGGTTTGGTGCATGCCGATCTCTACCTGATTCTCACGGACACCGACGGATTATACGACAAGGATCCACGCAACAACCCTGATGCCACGCGCATTTCCTGGTTGCAGGAAATTACCGAGGAAGTAGAAGCACTCGCTGGTGGCGCCTCCCAACTTGGCACAGGAGGCATGCGCTCCAAGCTGATCGCCGCCAAGACGGCACAAGGTCTGGGCATTCCCAGCTTTATCGGAAAATTGAATCAGCCGACAGATCTGCTCGATGTGCTGAACGGCATGGGCAACGGCACCTATGTCAGCTACCATCCGGAAGCGCCCGCATCTGCTGGACTGCCTACACGGAAACAATGGATCGCCTTGCACTCCCCCATTCGGGGCTCCATCACCATCGACGGAGGTGCAGCAGAAGCCATCCTGAAAAAACGCAGCAGCTTGCTCTTGGCTGGCGTGCGTGATGTCGCTGGAAGCTTTGGTCCGAATGAAGTCATCGAAGTATATTGCGAAGGCTCCTTGATCGGGCGAGGGGTCAGCAGATATGCCGCCGAGGAATTGCAGGGCCTTTTATCCCCTGCAGGCCTATCGCGACGCAGCGGTACTGTGATCCATCGCGATCAATGGACACAGACGATTTGATCACCATACACGTCTTATAGAGAGAATAAAGGAGCTGGGGAAATCATGGAAAGCTTGAAAACAAAAGTGCTGGAACAACTATCGCTAGCCAAACAGGCATCTCGTCAAATGGCCTTGCTCAGTCGAGCGGAAAAAGACAAGGCGTTGGGATTGATCGCAGAACAGCTGCTTGCAGATGAACCCGCTATTTTGGCAGCGAATGAACAAGACTTGGGGCGAGCACAGGCAGATGGTCAGCCTTCCTCGTATCTGGATCGACTCCGTTTGACGCCTGCGCGAGTCCGCGATCTCGTCGATGGACTGCAACAGCTGATTCAACAGGAAGATCCGGTAGGTCAGCTCCTCGATCGCTGGACACGGCCAAACGGTCTCGTAATGGAACAGATCCGCGTCCCTCTCGGCGTGATCGGGATGGTTTATGAAGCCCGCCCCAACGTCACCATCGATGCTGCTGCGATCGCCTTGAAAACAGGAAACAGCATCGTTCTGCGCGGAAGCTATAGCGCCGTACACAGCAATCTGGCATTGGTGGGGAGTATTCGCACCGCTTTGACTGCGGGCGGCCTCCCTCCTGAGGCTGTACAATACCTCCCTTACGCAGA
>JARDZO010000257.1 GCA_029240815.1 Brevibacillus sp. | reverse complement strand
GCCTGCGCTTCCCGTCTGAACCGGTTCACGAAGTCTTCGTCCGTTCCGAATTGTGAACGCAATACTTTCACCGCAACCGGACGATTTAAAATCAAATCCTTGGCCTTGTATACGATAGCCATACCACCCCCGCCGACGCGGGCTTCCAGTTGGTACCGCCCTCCAAGCCGTTGACCTTCCATCTCTCTCACCCCTCTTTCTCACTGGAGTCGGGCATGTTACGGACAGCAACTAACGTAATATTGTCCTGCCCACCAGCGGCCAATGCCTCTTGCACTAGGCCGTCTACCTTCTCCTGCAGAGATGTCTTTTTCTGTAACCACTCTTCCATAACAGAAGGAGGAACTTTATCACTCAACCCATCGGAACAGATCAAAACGACATCACCCGGTTCCCATTCAAACTGGTCCAAGTCGATGAGTACATCCGGCTCCGTCCCCAATGAACGCATGATGACATTGCGATGCGGATGCACGGCCGCTTCTTCGGGCGTGATTTGCCCGCTTTTGACCAGCTCGTTCACCAAGGAATGGTCTTCTGTCTTCATCACCAGACCATCAGACCCGAATTTGTACAGACGGCTATCCCCAATGTGCGCCGTCATGACCGCACTCGGCCCAAACAAGGCAGCGATCGTCGTTGTTCCCATTCCACTGCACTCCGGGTGTTCCAAGGCATACTCGTACACTTCCTTGTTGGCGAGGAGGACCGCATTCATCAGCTGTTCGCGCACGTCCTCCCCTTCCAGCCCGCCCTCTATGTGACGCAGTTCTTTTACTATTCGCTCAACAGCGAGGCGGCTGGCAATCTCTCCTGCCTCATGCCCGCCCATGCCGTCAGCCAAAACAGCGAGGGCGCGTCCGTTCACATCTGCCTCACAGGCATAGTAGTCCTCATTCACGGAACGGACGTGGCCCACATGGGATTTCATTGCAATTTCCATGGTATCACCCCACGGTTTCTTTAGCGTGTTGTGCCCTCAGCTGACCGCATGCAGCTGCAATATCACTGCCTTGCTCCCGTCTGATGGTCACATTGATTCCTTTATCATCCAAAATGCGTTTGAATTGGAAAATCTCATCGCGCGGCGTGCGCACATAGTCCCTCTCCGGTACGTAGTTCACCGGAATCAGGTTGACGTGACAGAGCATATCCCCGATCAGCTCTGCCAGTTCCTCTGCATGGTGCGGTTGATCGTTCTTGCCACCGAACAGTCCGTATTCAAAGCTGATCCGACGTCCCGTTTTGTTGATGTAATGACGGCACGCTTCCATCAATTGAGCGAGCGGGAAGCCGCGGTTGATCGGCATCAACTGAGATCTCAGCTCAGTATTCGGAGCATGCAGGGAAATAGCCAGGTTGACTTGGCCGCCTCTTTCTGCGAACTCGTAAATCTTCGGTACGATCCCACTGGTAGAGACCGTGATATGACGAGCACCAATGTTCAGACCACGATTGTCGTTGATGACGTTCAGAAAAGCCATCAAGCTCTCGAAGTTCTCAAATGGCTCGCCAATCCCCATCACGACCACATGGCTTGCACGTTCTCCCTCTGCATCGAGCTTGCGTTGTGCCATCAATACTTGGGATACGATCTCACCTGCATCCAGGTTACGCTTTAACCCACCGAGCGTGGAGGCGCAAAAGGTACAACCAATACGGCAACCTACCTGGGTCGTTACGCAAATGCTGTTCCCGTAGCTATGGCGCATGATGACCGTTTCGATAGCGTGTCCATCCACCAGCTGGAACAAGAACTTGATCGTTCCGTCTTGGGATTCTTGATGCGTAATTTCTTTTAGCGGATCCATCCGAAACGTTTCTTCCAGCTTTTGGCGCAGTTCTTTGGACAGGTTGCTCATCTCTTCAAAAGAAGTCACACGCTTCACGTAAAGCCAGTCAAAAATCTGCTGTGCACGAAATGCTTTATCTCCTGCTTCTACGAGCCATTGTTTCATTTCGTCTTGGGTCAAGCTGTAAATGAGCGGCTTGGCGCTCGTAAATGTTGTCATTGGCATTGCTGTCTTCACATCCTCAATTCATTGCTAACAACTTTCAGTCATTCTATCATTGTACCTCGCAATGCGCCTCGCTTCAAACGGTTTTGGCATCCAGTCTAGAAATGCGTCACTTTTCCTAGTGTAAACAAATCCGAACGGGCGCAAACAAAGGAAAAGAGTGGCACCATCAGAAAGGCGCGCCACCCCTTTTTATTTAGCCTTTTCGACGTAAACGGGCAATGAAGAAACCGTCACTATCAAAATGATGCGGTAAAATTTGCACGAAAGCACCCGACTCGTCCACTTTGTCCCTGACGACCTCAGGCAAATCGTCCCGCAGCGTAGCGTCCAGAACAAAATCCGGATTCTTGTCTACAAAACGACGGACAATATCCTGGTTTTCCATGGGCTCAATGGTACAAGTGCTATAGATCAGCGTGCCTCCGGGAGCCACCAGCTCGGAAAGACTCACCAGTAGCTGATATTGCAATTGTGCGATGGAGCGAACGTCTTCCGGTGTCTTGTTCCACTTTAGATCAGGTTTGCGACGGATCACACCAAAGCCCGTACACGGAGCATCCAACAAGATCCGGTCAAACGTCCCCAGTCCTTTTTCCGGAAGATCCAGCGCATCACCGATGATCGGCTCAATGATGGATATTCCCAGACGTTTGGACGCGCTGACGATCAGATCACGTTTGTGTGGATGCACATCGTTGGCAATGATCTCCCCGCGATTGTCCATCTTTTCAGCCAAGTGCGTAGTCTTTCCACCCGGTGCTGCGCACGCATCCAAGACGCGCATTCCAGGCTCAGGCGCCACCGCAGAAGCTACGAGCATGGAGCTTTCGTCCTGCAACGTGTAGTACCCTTCTTTAAACCAGCGCGTACCCGCTGCATGACCACCATCCAAAAGGATCCCTTGGTCGCTCAGGATAGAAGCCTGTGCGTCGATACCTTCTTCACGAAGATTGGCAGCGAGCTCGTCCTTCGTGATTTTCAACGGGTTTACACGTATGGACGTATGCGGCGCTCGATTGTTCGCTTCACAAATGGCCTTAGTCTCTTCTTCTCCGTAGAGCTTGATCCATTGGCGAACCAGCCATTCCGGATGAGAATGCGTGACTGCGATTTGCCCCGCAGCATCGCCTTTAGGCAGTCGTTCCCACACATCAGGCTGTCGCAAAACGTTGCGCAACACGCCATTTACCATGGAAGCGATCCCTTGATGACCACGCCGCTTGGCGATTTCTACTGCTTCATGCACAGCAGCACGCTCGGGAATCCGATCCAGGAAACGAATCTGGTACAGGCTGAGGAGCAAAAGGTTTCGCACCCAGGTCTGTACCTTTTTTCCGCCTACAAATTGGGACAAAACAAAATCCAGCGTAAGTCTACGCTGAATGGTACCGTACACAAGCTCAGTCACCAGACCGGCATCTGCGGCACTTATTTCTGAGCGATCCAGCACGTTCCTGAGCTCCAGATTACTATATGATTTGTGTTCTTCGACTCGATTCAATACATCCAGGGCGATATCGCGAGCACCTTTTTTTGCCACGGGCTATTCTCCTACCTTTGTGCCGATTTCAATGCTGTTGCCCGCTCCACGCAAAAAGTCGAGTGCGCTCATGCGTTTTTTCCCTTCAGGCTGGAGTTCGGTGATTTTGACCGCACCACGGCCACAAGCCACTACCAGACCATCCTCTTCGCGAGCGATAATCGTGCCGGCTTCCTGACCATTACCGTCAGAGACTTGTTTTTCTACCCACCAAATTTTCCACACTTTCCCACTATGAGTAGTAAAAGCGACTGGCCACGGGTTGAGACCGCGTACCTGGTTGTAGATTTGTTCAGCCGTACGTGTCCAGTCAATCTGCTCATCCGCACGTTTGATGTTCGGAGCGAAGGTCGCAGCAGCGTGATCCTGTGCCTCTGCCTTGAGCTCACCTGCCAGCAAACGTGGAACGGTATCGATTAAAAGGGAAGACCCTCCGGCCGCCAGCTTGTCATGCAAGCTCCCAACGGTGTCCCGCTCCTCAATGGGAACGACTACTTTGGAGAGCATGTCCCCTGCGTCGAGAGCCTCCACCATATACATGATGGTCACGCCGGATTCCTTCTCGCCTTCCACGATCGATTTGTGAATCGGAGCTCCGCCACGGTATTTCGGCAACAGCGAAGCGTGGACGTTGATGCATCCAAAGCGAGGTACGTCGAGTAATCGCTTGGGCAATATTTGTCCGTAAGCAGCCGTCACGATCAGATCAGGCGCGAGGGCGATCACTTCGTCCAACGCTGCATCCGCCTTAATTTTTTCCGGTTGCAGGACCAACAGACCATGACGCAAAGCCGCCTCCTTGACGGGCGGCGGCGTCATGACTTGCTTGCGTCCTACAGGGCGATCAGGCTGGGTAACCACACCGACCACATTGTACCCTTCCTTCAGCAGCGCCTCTAAGCTGGAAACGGCGAAGTCAGGAGTACCCATGAATAAAACGCGTGCATCTTTCAAAGTAGTTTATTCCCCTTCCTCATCCGGGCTCACTTGATACACCTTGTCTGCCACGTCAATGAACAACACGCCATTCAGGTGATCGATTTCATGTTGGGAGCAACGGGAGAGCAATTCATCTGCCTCCAGCTCGATTTCATTGCCGAAGCGATCATGTCCGCGCAGCTTGATCCATTGGTGGCGGCGCACATCGCCACGCAGGCCCGGAATGCTCAGGCATCCTTCTGGATAGTCAAATTGCTCACCTTTGAAGTCCACGATCTCCGGATTGACGATCTCTATCAGTCCATCGCCGCAATCCATCACGATCACTCGTTTGGAAATGCCGACCTGCGGTGCTGCGAGACCTACCCCGTCAGCATCGTACATGGTGTCAGCCATATCATCCAGCAACTTGTGCAAGTTGGAATTAAATTTGGTGACCACCATCGCTTTTTCACGCAGGATCGGATCAGGATGTTTTACGATTGTGCGAATTGCCATTTGATTATTATCCTCCCTAAAGCAGTACGTACGGATCAACGTCTATCGTCATGAGTACTTTCTGCTGTTTGTTCCATTCTTCAAACGCAGCTGTCGCTTGTGCGAGCAAGGTAGACAGTTGCGGTTCATCCCGATATTTTAGCATGATCTGAAAACGAAATCTATCCTTCACTCGCGCAATAGGCGATGCGACAGGGCCTAGCAATATCGTCGTCTCGGCCAAACGCTGGCGCAAGTAATCTGCCATCGTGTGCGCTCCCCGGATGACCACCGGAACATCCTCGTGACTGAACGTAATCAGCACCAGGCGGAAATAAGGCGGATACCCTGTTCGTCTGCGCTGCAGCATCTCATCCTGATAAAAAGCAGGGTAGTCATGGCGCGTCGCATGCTGGATGCTGTAGTGCTCAGGGGTGTATGTCTGGATGACGACATCTCCCTCCAGCTCGTGCCTTCCCGCTCGTCCGCCTACCTGTGTCAGCAGCTGGAATGTCTTTTCGGCAGCGCGAAAATCAGGTAAATGCAGAGAGGTATCCGCGGCGATGATGCCCGCGAGCGTCACCCGTGGAAAGTCGAGTCCCTTTGCGATCATCTGTGTTCCTAGCAGGACATCACCTTGGCCCGCCCGAAATTTGTTCAGCAGCTCTTCATGGGAGCCTTTGCGAGAGGTGGTATCCACGTCCATGCGAATCACGCGTATTCCCGGAAACAGCTTGGCCAGCTCCGCCTCTACTTTTTGCGTACCCGTTCCAAAAAAGCGGATGTGCTCGCTTTGACACTCGGGACAGTGAGCAGGCTGGGCGATGGTGTAGCCGCAGTAATGGCAGCGGGCGGTATGATTCGTCTTGTGGTACGTAAGGGAAATATCGCAATGAATGCAACGCATGGTATACCCACAAGAACGACACATCACAAACGTGGAGAATCCCCTGCGGTTTAGAAAGATCACCATCTGCTCCTGCTTCGCAAGTCTGTCGGCGATCATTTCATATAGCTTGCGGCTAAACATCGATCGGTTCTCCGATTGCAGCTCCTCACGCATATCCACGACGTGAACACTTGGCATTGGGCGGTTCCCTACCCGCTCCGGCATTTCCAGCAAGGTATAGCGACCTCGTGTAGCCAAGGCGTACGTCTCCAAAGCAGGCGTCGCACTTCCCATCAGGAGCACCGCATGGTTATGTTTGGCACGCCACAGCGCTACTTCCCGCGCATGATAGCGAGGGGTTTCCTCTTGTTTATAGGAGCTCTCGTGTTCTTCATCAATGACGATGAGCCCAACATTTTGAAACGGAGCAAAGATGGCAGAGCGAGCCCCGACAACCACCTTCACCTGCTTACGGATAATCTTTCGCCATTCGTCGTACTTCTCTCCCTGAGACAGGGCACTGTGCAAAACGGCTACGTCTGCCCCAAAGCGCGCTTTGAAACGTTCAACCATCTGTGGAGTCAATGAAATCTCTGGAACGAGAAAGATGGCTTCCTGGCCTTTTGCCAGCGTCTGCTCAATCGCTTCCAGGTATACTTCTGTCTTGCCGCTTCCCGTCACCCCATGCAGCAAATAAGAGGCGTAGCTCTGGTTCTGAATGGATTGTAAAATCGGAGCAAGCACCTGGTTTTGCATAGGCGTAAACGCTGGCTTCGCTTTCTCCGAGAACCGTCTGTTTGCGTAAGGATCGCGATAAACCTCTACTTGTTCGATCGCCAGCCAGCCTTTTGCCTCCAGACTTTTCAACGGGGAACGGGTGATTCCCCAATCGTCGCGCAGCATCTGAATGGAAAAGGACTGGCCTTCATGCTGAGAAAACAGTTCGAGCACACGACGCATTTGTTCCGCGCGAGCCGGTAACGAAGCGAGTGCCTCCGTAATCTCCTCCGTACTGAGCAAGCAGCGCACAAACGACTGTTGCTTGCGTGTAATGCGGTCCTTCACCTGGTATTCCGTCGCCAAAAGCCCGCTGTGAATCCAGCCTGGAATCAGCAAAAACTCCTCAGGAAACTGTTTTTCCACTTCTGCAAGGGGAAGGTTTCGCTTGCGATATAGCTCCCACAGCAAACCTGATTTGCCACACGTCTCTTCGTCCAGCTCATCGGTTGCCGTCAGCCATTTTTCCGATTTGCCCTTTAGGACCGCTGGCAGCATCGCCTGTACGGCTGTCACCCAAGGACACAAATATTGCTTCGACATCCACTCGCTCATTTTTAGCAGTTCCCGTGTCAGTGGTGGGGTATCGTCTACTACCTGCTCGACATCTTTTAAGCGATTGTTATCTACGAAGTCTGCCTCATTTTCTGAAATGCCTACTACGTACCCTTGCAGTTTTCGTGGACCAAAAGGAACCACTACGCGGCTTCCGACCTGAATCAAAGGACTCAGCCACGCAGGAACCCGGTAATCGAATGGCCGGTTCGTCCGATTTACCGGCACGTCCACGATGATTTGGGCAATCATGACAGCTCGGACAGCGGACGCTGGGACTGTTGCAGCAGTACGGCATCGAATAGCTTGTCGGCAACGTCGCGTTTACTCAATTTATCCAGCTCTACTTGTTCCCCAGCCCGTGTGAGCAGTGTGACGATGTTGGTGTCGCTGCCCATGCCCGCACCTTCTGTCAGCACGTTATTTGCCACGATCATGTCGAGATTTTTTCTCTCCAGCTTGGATTGTGCATGCTGCAGCACGTTCTGCGTCTCAGCAGCAAAACCGACCACAAACTGCTTCGTTTTTCTTTCCCCGATCGTTTTCAGGATATCCGGCGCCTTATCCAATTCCAGAATCAGCGGTCCGTCGCCTTTTTTCATCTTATGTTCTTGTACCGATTTGGGACGATAGTCGGATACCGCCGCTGACTTGACGACAATATCGCTGTCAGGCAAGTGCTCCATCACAGCGTCAAACATCTCCTGCACAGACTCGACCGCCACAAATTGGACCCCTGCCGGTCTTGCCAATGCAGTCGGTCCACTC
>JARDZO010000256.1 GCA_029240815.1 Brevibacillus sp. | reverse complement strand
ACAACAGCTCGCAGGAGAAGCAGGTTTCCAGGCGGAGCGACTCCGGAACCCTACTTAGCGGAACAACGAATTCACGGGATCCAGAAGCGGTACCTCTGTATTCTCTACGGAGCGGCTACTACTTTACCGCTTCCCCGTGAAACGTTGTGCAGCGGACAGTCTGTACTCCTTTGCTGGGTGAAACGGGGCCCCGCCGAACGCGAGCGATAGCTTGTGTTCGGTGGGTAAAGGCCGGAGCGTAGATCGGAAACCTGCTTCTCCCCACCACCATAGCACGTAAACGAGGCATGTTCACAGGGGAGCGACCGCGCTTTGGCGGAATGTTGTTCTTGCTGAATCAGGTAGATAGGCTTAGAAGTTTTATACTTTCTGAATCAGCAAAAAAAGCGCGGAAGCAATTTTGTCCCGCGCCTTTATGCCATCCTATTCTACTTTGCCTCCGGAAATTGAATCGAGTCTACGATCTTTTGCAATCGTTGCTCCAGCGCATTGGTCTTGACCCATTCTGATATCGTGAAAGCGATCATATAAGCGTTTTTCCCTTTTTCCAGGAAATAAATGCTTTTCTCAAATCGAATCCCACTGTTTTTTCCTTGGACGACAATCTTATAGCCTTGTGCACCCGAAAGGCTTAGGGCCTTGCTTTCTTTTACCGTATATTCATAGCTGGCTGTATCTTCTTTGATCACTTGCTCGACTTCCTTACGTAAATCGCTCATCTTGCCGGAGCCTGCGAGGATGATCGCATTTCCCCCTAAGAATTCAAACATCCGGGTAACATTATCTCCTCGGGTTTCCTTCCAATACTCCGGGATACTGATTGAGAAATTCAGCTCTGGGTACTTGAGCGTTGCCATCTGGTCCTTGTCGATCCTATCATCGTCGGTGATTTCCCCCATCACTGGATTCATCACGCTTTGGTTGATCGTAAGCGACTGCTTGATCGTCTGGATCAAATCCGCTGTCTTCTCCGCGCTTGCCTCCGGGTCATAGGCGATTTCTACGTATACCTTGTAGTCCCCTTTGAAGAAAAAGAAGTCGTGCTCCGGGTACCAGCCCGAGCCATCCGAGCTGCTGAATTTCTGCTCCTTGGCGGGAACTCCTGCAATCATGGAACTCGTCACCGTGGAATCAACCTTCAAATAGTTTTCATTCACAGTGTCCCGATACATCTGTTCATGCCTTTTCACCCAATCGTCCAGCGTCAGCCCATCTTCCTTGGAGGTAATTTTGATCTTCAGCCACTGCCTGCCACCCTCGCTGGAGAATTGCGTAAACGACTGATTATACGTATTCTCCCAGTCAGCCGGAACCTTTACCTTCAACCCAAAATCCTCTTGGGCATACCAGCGATAGTTCCCTTCCACAGTGGAAAGGTCCTTGACTGTAGCATCTCCTTTTGGAAACGACAAGGAAAAGCTGTCCAGCAAATCCTTGTAGCTGCTGTACTTGGCGGGATTGCGGAAATCGGCCTCGTCATTGATCACCAATGTGACGTAGTAAATCCGCGTCCCGCTTTGGTAGGCCCTCTCCTCATTGATAGCACCGCCATCGCCCTTGGAGATCAGCCGAGCGTATGGTTGCTTGGCATCGCTGACAAATCCTTTGGACAGCACCGTATATTCCGAGAAGTCCACCAATCGGGTCAACAAGCCCGTTCCCGACAGATTCTCAGGCTGCCCGTCGAGGATATAAATGTCCAGCTGGTACGTATCCTTGGCATCACGGAAGCTGACGTAGTCGCCTTGAAAGTTTTGAAAGTCCTTGACCAACCCCGTCGGATATTTCATTTTCCACCCGTAATAGCTGTCCCCAATCATCGTCTTTCCGAGATCACTGTCCAGAGACACGTTTGTTGAGGCGGTTTCTCCCTGTTTCGCGCCCAAAATGCTGACGTCCTTTGTCTTCGCATCAATGATGACCTGCAGGCCCATTACTTGGGTCAGCAGCGTAAGTGGCACCATCGTCTTTCCATTTTTCAGCTCGGGCGAAGCGGTCAGCGTGACCTCCTTGCCGTTGATCCATGCTTGTTCGCTGCCTGCCTTCAATTTGATGACCTTGCCATTGTACGAAAGCTCGATCATCTGATTTTGGCTGTCGTACTGCAAGCCCGCCCCGAAGGCCGCAGTCAGGAGGCTGAGTGGAACCATCGTTGTATCCTGAAATAAATAAGGCTGCTCGATCGCCATATCTTGGCCGTTTACTTTGGCTACAGCCGCATTCAATTTGAGTTTGACTTCCACTCGCTGGGCAGGCTGTTCCGCTGCCCATGCTGACTGATTCGTCCATAGCGCCGCCGATAACACGGCTGTCACGCAAAGCACTTGCCATTTCTTCTGAACCATCCGATTCTTCCCCCATCCATTCGCTCTCTACGGTTGTTTTCCAAACGTTACTTTGCGTTTAATCAGATCGCCACCAGACTGCACCACGATTTCAACGGTTTGTCCGGGCAAATAGCGCTTTAACAGCTCATTAAACTCCACGAGTGTCGTAAAGGACGACTGATTCATGGAATAAATGACATCTCCCGCCTGGAAGCCTGCCTTTTCAGAAGGGGAGCCTGGTTCCACTCGAATGATTCTCAACGGTTCCTTGGTAGGCAGTCCGACGACAGCAGCCCAGCTTTCCTCCATCTCCGCCCCCCAATACGGCCTGTTTACTTTTCCGTACGTAAAAAAATGATTCATGACATACCCGGCAGTATCTGCCGGGATGGCAAAGCTCAAATTATCGATCCCGACCGAGACGAACTTCAACGAATTGATTCCAACTACCTCTCCCCTGAGGTTGACGAGTGGTCCCCCGCTATTCCCCGGGTTGATCGACGCGTCTGTCTGAATCAGGCGATAGGTGGAGCTGACCGAACGATTCACGCCACTGATAATTCCCGCTGAAGCTGAATTTCGCAAGGATACGGAGATCGGCGTTCCAATCGCTACGACAGTCTCGCCGACTTTAATCGAATAGTTCGCAGCAAACTTGGCAGGCGCAAGACCCGTTGCCGCGATTTTTACCAGCGCAAGGTCACTTTCCTCATCCATGTTGGTGACTGTGCCTGCGTATTGCTTCCCGTCCACAGTAATGACGGTCAGGTTGTCCATTTCTTTTACTACGTGGGCATTCGTTAAAATCCAGCCATCAGCCTTGACTACGATGCCTGTTCCGTGCGCAAGGTTAAACCGACTGTCCCTGTTAGCCCCTCTGACCTCTGGCTTCCCGACGATAGCCACGACACTAGCCGATACGCGCGCGATGACACCGGGAATATCCGTCACCGCAGCCGCTGGTGTCTTCATTGCCGGTTGGGCAGGTGCTGGCGCTGTTCCTGCCGCGTATGTCCAGGGAGCCGCTGCATTCATGACAAGCAGCACGAGCAGGCTGTTTGCGAGCAGGTTTACTTTTTTCTTCATCTCAAAATCCTCCACCGTTCCATTTGCTAGATAAGGTATACAGTCCGATACTCATACCAAAAGGGCCGCTCTTCAACTAGAGCCCCCGAAAAAACGCATTCGTCCCGTTGCAGACGTCCTCACCGTTCCTCCCTGTTTTTCATATCTTGATCAAGAACAAGATTACTGCTTTGGGAGGTTGTCCATGATTCAAGCCCTTATGGAAAAAGCTTTTAGTACCCTGACTTGTCCCACTCCTGCTGACCTAAGACAGGCCCTGGAATCCCTGCCGCTCAGCATGGAAACAATCGCTCCAATCATTCCCGAGCCAGCCGGCCTTCCTTATGGCCGAAGAGTCTTGCTCATCACGGAGCATGTCGAAATCGTTCTTATTCAACTGCCTCCTGCTCAGGAGTCAGTTCCCCATAATCACGGTGTTTCGTTCGGTTGGGAATGGATCCTTTCCGGTGATCTCACCAACGTTATTTATTCACTGGCAGAAGACGGACACGAGGTACGCCCGGAGGGATCGATTACGGTCGGTGCAGGAGAATTCTGTTATGTATCACCCGGAGAAATCCACGCCATTCGCAATCAGGGAGAAATCCCCGTCGTCACCATCAATGCCTATACGCCACCACTGAACCATTGCCAGCAATATTAGAAAACTTGGCTACGCCAAGTCTTTGCACCCAAAGGGCACAAGTCTCGCCTTAGTTGCCCTTATACTGGATAAGAATCTTAAAAATTCTTATCTGTATGAAGAACACGGTAATTCTATAATTTAACATATGTTCCTGTTTTTCCTTCCATGACAATAGAAAACTCCCCTCTGACTGGAACCGGGGCCATCGGACGTGATGAACTCTCAGCGGCTTTCCAGTTGAGGGGAGTCTGTCTTTTGTTCCCTATTTCTTTTTCACAGTAATCGTCCATGAAGCATCATCGAGTTGCTCGTAATTCGTGATAGAGTGACCTGATTCCGCAGCCCAGCGAGGAATGCTCTCTGTCGCCTGCGTGCAATCAAAATCAATAACCAGCTCATCGCCGCTGCTCAAAGTCTCAATCTTTTCCTTGGCCTCTATCAACGGGAAGGGACATACCATACCGAGTACAGCCAGTTTGTGTTGCATCTCTCTTTCCTCCTAAGCAGTTGTAATGCTTGTGCTTTGTTGTTTTTTCGCTTGAACACGAGGACGTACATACACGAAATACGAAGCCGTCCACGTGCCTAAAATGATGAAGAGCAACGAAGTCCAGCCTTGCCATGTCATCATCGCTGTCATGACCAGACCATTACCGATCGAGCAGCCGCCAGCCAAGCTAGCGCCGAATCCCATCAGAATCCCGCCCGAAAAGCTGGAGATGGTCGTCTTCGCGTCAGGAGCACGGAAACGGAATTCACGGCTCGCCTTGGCAGCAATAAAGGATCCGACCAGGATGCCCAGGACGAGGAAGACTCCCCAGTTTACGTACTTCTCGCTATTGCCTGTGATGAGATACTGTAAAATGTTCGCAGATGGCGTCGTAATTCCCAGACCGGACATACGGCCAGTCGCTTCACTCAACGGCCAAGCCAGCATGGCGATCACGCCCACGAGAATCGCCGTTACGAAAGGATGCCAGCGTTTTTCAAACAACAGATGGGAAAGTCCACTGCGCTTTGCTCGCAAAGCAGGAATCGCTACCTTTGGTTTGCGCAGATGCTTGACGACCAAATAAATCGTGATCGCTGCCAAAATCAGAATGAACGGCCACACCGAAATGCCAAAAGTCGCCGGGATGGAGTTGGTTGGCAATGTATACACTTTGAAAGCATCATTCAAAGGAACCAGCACACCACTCTTCATGACAGCACTCATCAGCATGTAAGCAAACAAAGCAATCCAGCTGCCAATCAGGCCTTCACCTGCTCGATACCATGTACCCGTCGCGCAACCACCAGACAAGACAATTCCGATCCCAAAAATAAAGGACCCGATGATGGTACCCAGCCAAGCAAATGCGCCGGCTTTAAACTCAATCAATCCCAACTGAATAAGTGCGAATACGCCAATACTTTGTATAGCGATGGCAATCAACAACGCATAAAACATCCGATAATCCTTTGTTAAAAACATATCCCGGAATCCGCCTGTCAAGCAAAAGCGACCTCGTTGCATGACGAAACCGAGCAATGCACCGCACAATAACCCCGTGAAAATCATTTGTCCTACCATTTCTATCCTCCACCCTTATAATTCCGAGTAAACTTATGAAGATTAATGTTTTTCATTTTAGCATAATAACGGGGGGAGTCAACCATTAATTCCGACAGCTCGACCATGCATTGCGAATTGTTACGTATGTGAACAACAAAAAAACACATCCCCGATATAGATGGGATGTGCTTTGGAATAGAAACTGCTATTCCTAGATGTTTTACAGGTTTTCTGTAATTTCCGATAGCTCATCTGCCGAGCTGGCTACCTGCGCTACCGCCTGATTCATGTCTTCCATGACTCTAAAGAATTTTTCCAATTCCTTTTGTATGTACGTGCTCTGTTCTTTGCCTTCCATCACCGCACTCATGATTCCCTCAAAGAACGCATTCGTCTCGTTGGTCATCGACGTGCTGGAGAGTACGAGTGTCTGGATTTCTCCCACGACCGTCGACAGCACTGATGTCTGCTGATTCGTCTTCTCGATCAATTCTCTCACGCCAAATACCGACTTCTTCGTCTGTTCCGCCAGCTTGCGCACTTCATCGGCAACCACAGCGAAGCCACGTCCCTGTTCCCCCGCGCGTGCAGCTTCAATCGCCGCGTTGAGCGCCAACAGGTTGGTTTGTTCCGCAATCGCTGTCACGACATTGACAATGCCGCGGATTTTTTCCGAGTTTTCTTCGAGAGTGTTCATTTCCTCTGCGATTTGCTTGGCACTGCTTTGGATCAATTGCATCTGCTCCTGTTGCTTCTCCAGCTTTTCTTTTCCTTCCTGGGAAAGCTGTTGAGCCTTGTTGGAGAACGTAGTGCCATTTTCTGCAAAGCGCAAGACTTCGCGGGATTGTTCAGTCAACTGCTCGACAGAAGCGCTGTTTTCTTCGGATACGGCTGCCAGCTCATGTGCCGAGTTCGCCAAGAGCACCCGCAGCTCATCTTTTTTATCCTGCTCAAGCCTGCGTGCTCGTTCGTGCTCATTCTCGTACTCTTCCAGAACGATTTGCTGCTCGATACTGAGAATCTTGGTCACAGCTTGAATCGCATGGACGTATTCCTGCTTGTCCGCGATGTTTTCATGCAGAAGCTCCATGATGGACACCTGCAGATTCTGAAACGCACACATGTACCATTTTGGCTCCAGTCCGATACGCATGTGCATGATTGCGATACGACTGCGCTGCTCGTAATATTCGCTGTCGATCTTTCCGCTAAACATCTCTTGGATGTGTCTGGTCAGCGTTTGTTTGAGTCGCTCAATGCTGCTGTATTTCTCGATTATGGACATGAGCAACTGTTCTTTTTCTATATTTTCATAAAAAAAGCCAACTATTTTGTCAATATTTTGAATGATCAATGGCTGAAGTGCCTTTGCGACAGCTAGGTCTTGCTCTGTCAAATGAATCATGGACATTTGCTTCGCCAGTTGAGACCCCGAATCGATATGCATTTCTCCTTTTTCCTTACTATCTCGAAAAAATGATTCTTTTTTCGATTTTCCTTTCAAACCGAACAGGCTGGAAATCGGGCATGTACTCATTGGATGGACTCCTTTTTCTGTAAGGGTACTCGGCTAATTCTCATTGTACTATACTATAAATTTTTCCTTAAGGGTATATCATTTGGATTATATCTATATACCCATTATGGTAGGAGTATAAACCGAAAGCGACATCTTTCTATTAAGAAAGACATGGGAAATTAAACTGCACCCGCATCCTTTTTTGCACTAGGTCAGACTGTTGTGGAGGAGAGGAAAAAGGAGAAAACGCTTCAGCTGGTGCCCCAAATATCTTCGCTTTTTCTCCTTTTTCCTCGGCCAACTTTGACTCTTCCACTTGTCCTTCTCTCCTGAGAGCTTTCCACGTGTTTCTTTCAGAACACCCCTAAACGGAACATTGGTACGAAGAACGGAAGCTTGTTTCTCCCTATCCTGAAGCCATGTTCATCCCCCCAAATACTTATAGGCCCTTATCAGTCACGAAAAACCGCAAATGCTAGTGCAGACGAGTGGGTCTTTTCCGTCCACCCCTCATTAGAACGACCTTCGAAGCACAAACGATTTGGAGAATAAGCTTTTTCCCCTTGAACCTTCAGTAGAAAACAGGTTGCTATACTAAAGCTCGCTGGAGAAGCAGGTTTCCAGGCGGAGCGACGTCGGAACCCAGCTTAGCGGAACAACGAATTCACGGGATCAAGAAGCGGTATCTCTGTGTTCCCTGCGAAGCGGTTACTGCTTTACCGCCCAAAAAAGGACTCTCCCATTCACAAAGAACAGGTCCAGCCCTTCCTAGATTCGTTTCTTTTTCAAGCTATCTCTGTGCCTTTTTCACCTGAGCGCTCTGCAACTTCCAGCCATTGTTCTCCCACTTCCACAAGGATTCTACGTAGGCGATCGTAT
>JARDZO010000463.1 GCA_029240815.1 Brevibacillus sp. | reverse complement strand
ACGGCGTAGTTCGTTAGCATTAAATAATTTCTTTAAAAAGTCAATCATTTTCTGAGCACCATTTACTACAAAGTAAGGCGATATTGAATTGTAGCCGCTTGGTTTATAATTGAGCTCCATATTTTCCCTCCATACTATTTTTTTGTCTGCATTGGATCAGCCCTACTCTCATTCACAGATGGAATGAAATTATTTATTCCACATTCTGTTAAATTATCCTGCCCGTTAATTGAGCAAAGGCACAATGGAGAGGGATAATCCGGCCTTTGGCATCTATGAGATCGATAGCACCGGAAAGTGACCAAACTGAGCGATTTGTATGGACCAGCCTACGTGAGCAGCGACGGAGACCTGTGGGCAATGGATCTATACGTAAACAAGATTGCGAACCTATCCAAAAATCTTAGCAAGCTTTGGCTTGATTATGAGTTTCCATTCCCCGGCCAATAGCTCAACTATGAAGCGAAAGAGTATATAGCCACTTCGAAACTGCATAGCCCTTTTTACAATTGTTTCAGCTAATGTTGTTCAACAAACGGAGACGATAGTTGAATACAGACAACACGACGGCAGCCAGCCAGAAATAATCGGCCTACTTACTTGTTAAACTGCGTACCATATCGTGTCTTTTCTCTGGTTCTTTTAACCACGTTTCCTGATCAAAGCGACTACATGAACAAAGAATGAGTAGCAATAAGAATGAAATTATAATTTTCCTCATCAGAACATCCCTTGGGATCTCTCCTTTGACCATTAATTCTGGCAGCCTGTCGTCTATGCGCTATCGTGCCCGTTAGTGTGGGGCGTCCATACCAAACTTTGCCCATTCCTCTTTTGAAGGACCATAAATTCCTGGAACAGTTAATCCTGCCTGTCGCATCAGAACCGTCATTTGTCCTCGATGGTGGCTTTGATGTTGAATCAAAAACATTAATAGTGAACCATTGGGCATCTGTTGACCTATAAATTCGATACGTTCTTGTAGTGTATGGTCAGTCCATTCTTTTTTTAATGCCTGTACAAATGCATTACTAGCTTGATGATAACTGTTTGCTATAAACTGAGCCGTAGTAGGAACGGGATAATCTTCGTGTATTTGAAGTAATAATGCGAATGGCAGCAACGGTATGCCAAGCAATACGTCCTAAAGTCCAATTTTGTGAAGTTATTTCCTGTTTAAGTGATTCATCCGTTAGATTACTCAGTAGTTTCTGTGTAGCAGCAGCTTCGAACTCCCAAGATTTTAAAAAATGGTCTAAGGTTTGGAACATAAAAAAATCCTCCTAAAAATGTTAATTTATTTCTTCTATTTTTAATAATGTTACAAGATAGATTTGAACCGTTAGCTTACTAAAAAGTCCCCTACGCCGAATTGTTGGAACTTCCCCAGCTGTAGGGTCGGGCGGTTTGACTTTTTGCATAGCATAAGTTCTTCTCCCGCTGAAGCGTGAGTGATAGGAAGTCCCCGTGCAATTACCCTGGCAATCGAAGTCGTTCGTTCAGTGTCATCTGTTATTTCTCCAAATTTCCAGAAGTAATGCTTACCTTCGTATCGGGGCATGATGCTGCCTATCGGTCCATGAAATCCGGTAACCCCACCTGGAAACCACTGATTAATTTCCTCAAACCTTAAAGATTCGGTTTGTTTTCCAATTGCATCCCCAGTCGAAACTCCTTTGAAGCAACCTGCTACCCGTTCCAACACTTCAACTTTCCCGACCATAGGAGCTGCCACCTTTCACCAATGGAAGTGATTACAGTACTACTTTCCCACAAAATGCAATTGATTTGGGTGACAATACTGTGAAATTGTGGTATATCTTATTCTTCTTTTTCACGATCGTTATTCAACTCTACTGCCGTTAGCGCAGCAAGGCCACCGATCGATCAATCCGCCGGCAGCCTCGTCTTGTTTGATTCGTCGAGCTGCGCCGGCCTCGATGTCGAACCAAACGTTGCAAAAGCTCACGGTGCAGAACCTTGGTGAACGGTCTCTTTTTTAGAGAGCGTTATGTTACCTGCTGAAATGCCACCCAAGATGAGGACAACCCCGGTCCATTGCAAACAGCTTACATGCTCAGCCAAAAGGAGGGAAGACATCGACACGGCTACGGGAAGCTCGGAAGCTGTTAAGATCGTGCCAAGCCCCGGTCCGATATGCGGCATTCCGATCGAAAACAACAGCGGCGGGAGAACGACTCCAAAAAAACCGAGTAGCAATCCATACGGCGCAACCCCCATGATTACGGATATATCCAGCAGGAACGTCGGCGGAAGCAGTACAAATACCACGATGAGACCGCCGGTGGAGAGCAGGGCGCTTTTCTGAACGGGAGAAACATCTTTTCCGACGGAACCACTAAGAAAAATGAATGATGTAAAGGTCAAAGCCGAGAGAAGAGCCCAAGCCATTCCTGTCCAGGACAGCACGATTCCGCTTTTTGAAACCAGATTGGCGGCTAGAACGGAGCCGATCAGCAGGACGGCTATCGAGATCATCTTCACTGCGTTCGGCTTTTTCTTATATAGGCTCCACTCCAAGAGAGTCCCGATCCAAACAAACTGAAATAAAAAAATGATTGCGAGCGAAGCGTTCAACGATTGCAGGGACTGGTAATAAAATACGCCTGTCAAGCCAAACGGAATTCCAGATCCAAGCAACTGGAAGATCCGTTTAAACGGCAGCTTTTGTTTTTTGGTTAAAATTACTAATAACCAAGAAAGCAAAGCCCCGAATAAATACTGGCCGCCCGACACTGCTGAAACTGAAAAACCTGCCGAGTAAGCAAGTTTCACGAAGGTCGATAACAATCCGTAGCAGCATCCGCCTATAAAGACAATGCACGCGTAATGCCAAGTTTTCATCGTCTTCCTCCCCATCAAAATAAAAAACCACACGATTGTCGAAAGACACTCGTGTGGCGAAAATAGAGTTTACTCTACAAAAGTCCACGCCCTGGATGTAACAGGTTTTAGTATTTAAGTTCCTATTTAGGATAAGAGCAACCCTAAAAGGTGTCAAATGTTCATTTGCAGTGCGCGTTCTCTTTTTGCGAAGATTTCAAGCGGCAGTCATAGACGAGACAACGTCCGTCCGAGTTCGGAAAGTGCGGCGCGGTAATTCGTTCTATCCGTTGATTTTGACCGTCTGATGCTTAAA
>JARDZO010000255.1 GCA_029240815.1 Brevibacillus sp. | reverse complement strand
GCTTTCGCGGGCTAATCGGGAGGGAAACGGATGAACGTGGAGCAAGATCAGCTAGCGTATGACTGGAAGCAAATCGTCGATCGTCTGCAGCAGTTTTTACGCTTAAAAACCACGCCGATCGGGATGAAGCTCTTTGCCAATCGGGAAGAGATGGAGGCTGTACCAAAGATTCGCCGACCGCAGGCTATTCACACGGCCGATCAGATCGTGGCTCAGGCTGCCCGACTAGGCTGGACGGTCGGAATCACGGCAGATGACCTCATATCTCCGCAATGTGGCGTCGTCCTTGGCTTGCATCCCCGAAACGAAGAATGGCTGTCGGGAAAAGAAATGGCGGGTGTCTGGTTTTCAAACGAGGAGGATGCCGCTGCTCATCAACAGGCGATGTCTGTCGTTCCGTATGGCCAATACGAAGCGATGGCTGTTTCCCCACTCGTCTCTCAACGTTTTACACCAGACATCTGCCTGATTTATGGGACTCCTGGTCAGATGATCCTGTTCATCAATGGTCTGCAATGGTCGGGCTACAAAAAAATGGAGTGGAGCATCGTCGGGGAATCGTCCTGTGCCGATTCCTGGGGGCGTGCGCTAAGTACGAGGGAGCCGAGCCTGTCGATCCCTTGCTTTGCAGAAAGGCGGTATGGCGGCGTCTTGGATGACGAGCTGCTCATGGCCTTGCCTCCGGAATTCTTGCTAAAGGCAATCGATGGGCTGGAGAAGCTGTCCAAGAACGGACTGCGTTACCCGATTCCGCAATACGGGGTTCAGATGGACGTACGTGCCGGGATGCAGCATAGCTACGGATAATGCGCGCTCGTCTATTTCCCATGGAGGATTCCACGATAGAGAGGAGTATTCTATAGAGAGACTATTTACTGGAAAAGAGGAGAAAATCATGAACCCAATCCGCTACGAGCGCAGACGCTACACGACTGGGCAGACCCCCATCGAAAAATTGGAGCGGCTCTCTTTGGCCCTGGGAGGCCCAACGATCTCCATGAAACGGGATGACCAGTTGGGTCTGACTGCGGGAGGCAACAAGACTCGAAAGCTGGAATACCTCGTGGCCGATGCGCTGGGGCAGGGAGCAGATACACTGATTACTTGCGGAGCAGTCCAATCCAATCACTGTCGTTTGACCTTGGCTGCGGCTGTGCGTGAGGGACTGAAATGCCAGCTGGTGCTGACGGAGCCTGCTACCGGCTACCATCCACAAGCGAGTGGCAATCATTTGCTGTTCCACCTCCTGGGAGCGGAGAAAATCGAAGTCATCTCTGCTGATGGCGATATGCAGCCCGCGATGGAAAAGCTGGCGCAAGAGTTGGCGAGTGAAGGACGAAAAGCGTATTTGATCCCGGTCGGTGGTTCCAATGAAATCGGTACGTTGGGATATATGGCCTGCGCGGAAGAGATCGAGCAGCAAGCGTGGGAATCCGGGACTCCGTATGATTACGTAGTAACGGCGACGGGCAGTGCAGGTACTCAGGCAGGTCTGTTGGCCGGATTTTTGGCACGTCAATCGAGCACGCAGGTGATCGGTGTCAATGTCAGCCGCGATCGTGCGACACAGGAAGCAAAGGTGCTGGAGCTGTTTCGCAGCACGGCTGATAGGATCGGTTTGCAAGGCGAGATTGGCGCTGAGTTGGTTTCTTGTGAAGATCGCTACGTGGGTCCGGGCTACGCGATTCCAACGGAGGAAATGGTGGAAGCCGTCAAGCTCGTCGCGCAGACAGAAGGCATTTTGCTCGATCCTGTCTATACGGGAAAAGCCATGGCGGGTCTCATCGGGATGATTCGCGAGGGGCGATTTGCCAAGGAAGACCATGTACTGTTCTTGCATACAGGAGGCTCGCCTGCCCTGTATACCGTTCCGCAGTTGTTTATGCCAGAACAACCATGAGTGAGAAGAACGTCCAGCTGAAAGAGGGCCTAATGGGCTCTTTTTTTGTGTGCCTCTGCTATACTGTTCTTAGCATTCATTTGATTCGGAAAGTGGGTATCGCGCATGATTTTTCTTCAAGTCATTCTGCCGGTCTTGCTGATCTTTTTCTCCGGTTATATTCTTCAGCGAATTTTCAAGCTGGATCTCAAACCGATCTCGACGCTGGCGATTTATGTATTAACGACTGCCCTGGTGTTTCGCACTTTTTACAAAACGGCGCTGGATCTTCAGCTCTTTTACATTGTCGTCATCTCCATGCTGCTGCTAGGAGCGTTGATCCTCCTCACGCTGTTATCCGCAAAGCTGTTCAAGTACGACAAGCAGCAAGAGAGCGCGATGATGCTGTCGACCGCGTTTATGAACAGCGGGAACTACGGAACACCGATTATTTTGTTTGCATTTGGTGATGCCGGGTTTACGTATGCTGTGCAAATCATGGTCTTTCACTCGATCATCATGGGTGTGTTTGGCGTGTACTTTGCTTCGCGTGGCAAGGGGGGAGTCGGCACAGCGATCAAAGCCGTTCTCAAGCAGCCATCCAACTACGCAGTGGTCGTGGCGATTTTATTTCAACAGTTTCAGATCGCCATCCCGGAGAGCTATTATCAGGCGATTGATCTGGTCGCTCAGGCAGCGATTCCCGTCATCATGCTGATCCTCGGGATGCAGCTGGCCAATGTGTCTTCCTCGACCTTTGAGTGGCAGGAGCTCAGTGTCGCCAGTGTGATCCGGCTCGTCGCGTCTCCTCTCTTGGCTTATGTGATCTGTCTCTTCTTTCCGATCGATCCGCTCCTGCAAAACGTGCTGGTGATTCTAGCCGCTATGCCTTCTGCCGCTACGACGGCGATCTATGCGATTCAGTTCAATATGCGACCGCAGTTTGTATCCAGCAGCGTCCTGGTGACGACTGTGATCAGTGTAGGGACGTTGACGTTTTTGTTGAATGTGTTGCATTAAGAAAATGAAAGGTTATATGAGAGCTTGATCAACTTATTGATCAAGCTTTTTTTATGCCTTTTTGTACTAAAAAATCATCTATACCATATAGAAATGTCCAATAATCAATATTTTCAGAAAAATGATACTGTATTCATAAATCATTTTTTACAACCAGCAAGGGGGCGAAGAAGATATGGGCACGACCGTATCTATCAAAAAAATAGTGGCGATGACAGCGATGGTGTCACTGGCAGCTACGTTGATGGCGGGATGTGGCAATTCGACCACGACCTCACCAGCAGCACCGGGTGGGTCAACGACACCGTCTGGAGAGCAGCCAGCTGCCTCCAACCTTCAACCGAAAAAAGGCGGAACCATCACCATCGGATTAAAAGACGAACCAGATCAATTGGACATTCAAAAAACAGGGATGGCGGTAGCGAACCAGATAGCGGGAAACCTCGGTGGCGGTTTGGTTACGCAAGACCCTGAAACGCTGGAATTCAAGCCTTATTTGGCGGAGAGCTGGAAGGTATCGGAAGATGGAAAGACGTGGAGCTTTGTCATTCGCTCCGGAGTGAAGTTTCAGGATGGATCGCCGCTGACGGCAAAATCGTTCGCCGAAACGTATCAGCGTGCCCTCAATCCGGAGACGGCAGCAAAAGTGGCGGGCAGCAACCTGTCTGAAGTCGCCTCCGTAGAAGCAACGGATGACAAGACGCTTGTCTTAAAGCTCAAGCAACCGTTTGCTCCCTTGCTCCAATACTTGAGTGACCCAGGCTGGCTGCAGCCACTTTCCATGGCTGCCATCCAAAAAGCAGGAGACAAATACGGTCGTCAACCAGTGGGAGTCGGACCGTGGAAGTTTGACAGCTGGGAGAATGGTCAATCCATTTCCTTCGTTCGCAACGAAGATTTCACATGGGCCGATCCGATCGCCAAAAACCAAGGGCCCGTTTACCCAGACAAGCTCGTGTATAAATTCATCAGCGAAAATCAGACAATGCTCGCAGCGCTGGAGAGTGGCTCGATTGATATCGCCTCGAAAATCGATGCCAAGGACGTGAAGAAATACAAGGATAATCCGAAGTACGAGGTAAAGGAAATGCTCCGCAATGGTCTCGGCCTTTATATCATGATGAACACGAGAAAGCCTGTATTTCAACAGCTTGAAGTCAGACAGGCCTTGAACAAGGCGATCAACAAGGAAGCAATCATGAAGGCGGTCATACAAGGCGAGGGTGTCGCTGCTTACGGTCCACTGCCTCCTTCTCTTTTTGGTTACGATGAAGCAGTAAAAGAGTACGGGTATGCCTATAAGGTCGATGAAGCAAAAGGATTGCTAGAAACAGCCGGCTACCAGAAAAACGCGCAAGGAATCTATGAAAAAGATGGCAAGCCACTGACACTGGAGATTTTGGCGCAAACAGGGACGTGGGCCCAAGCAGCGCAGCTGATCCAGGCGATGCTCAAAGATATTGGGGTAGAAGTGAAGATCGTAACACTTGAGTGGGGGGCTCTAGTAGACACGGCGACAAAAGGCAATTTCGACATGACGTTGATGGGCTACACACTGAATGACCCGGATGTCCTCTACCTTTTCTTGCACTCCAGCCAAATCGCCAATGGGTTGAACTTCAGTGCTGTCAAGGACGACAAGCTGGACAGCCTGCTGGTAAAAGGCAGAACGACCGTGGACAGTGCTGCTCGCAAGGAAGTCTACAAAGAAATTCAGAAGTACGTCGTGGAACAAGCGTGGTGGGTGCCGCTCTATACAGAAAAGCAATTCAACGTCGTGCGTAAGCCGGTGGAAGGAGTGCGTATGCATCCCCTGCGAGGCTTGATGTACCAAGACAGCTGGGTGAATCAATAATGAAACAGTTTATTTTACAACGCCTCGGATCTGGATTGATTGTGCTTCTGGGGATCTCGATCTTTTCCTTTGCCTTGATTCATCTGATTCCGGGTGATCCGATTCGAATCATGCTGGGAGAGAATGCGACAGCCGAACAGGTCACTGCGCTACGAGATCAGCTGGGTCTAAATCAACCGCTTGTGACGCAGTACTTTCACTATCTGGCGAATGTGTTCCAAGGGGATTTGGGGACGTCCTTTAAGACTGGACGCCCCGTCCTGACGGAAATTTTGGAGCGATTTCCAGCTACCGTAAAGCTGGCTGGCAGTGGGATGCTGATTGCGATTCTGATCGGGATTACGATGGGCATTCTCGCTGCTAGATTCAAAGATACGCTGCTAGACTTTACTGCCATGAGCCTGGCTACGCTCGGTGTGTCGATCCCGAGCTTTTGGTTGGGGATACTCCTGATCCTATTTTTTACAGTCAAGCTCGGGTGGTTTCCCATCGCTGGCGGAACCGGATTGATGGATCTCGTTTTACCTGCCGTTACGCTGGGTGTTTTGGCCTCGACCGTCATCAGCAGATTGACGAGAGCCGGAATGGTAGAGGTGCTTTCGTTCGATTACATTCGTACGGCACGGGCAAAAGGGCTGGGAGAAGTCGCTGTGTTGTTCATTCATGCATTTCGCAATGCGATGATTCCTGTCGTGACGATTGTCGGGCTGCAGATTGCCTCGCTTCTGGGAGGAACGGTCATCATCGAGCGGGTCTTTGACTGGCCGGGACTCGGGTCACTCGCAATCAGCGCGATCGCCTCCCGTGATTTCCCTTTGGTCCAAGGAATCATTTTGTTTATCGGGGTCATTTTTGTCCTGATCAACATTTTGGTCGACGTTTTGTATAGCGTGATCGATCCGCGCATTGAAGTCGGACAGCTCAAGGAGGGAACATGACTATGAATCAAGCCACCCCTGTTCTGCCTGCCCCTCCGCCGGTACCTTCACAAAAAGAAACGAGCAAGATGACTTGGATCAGAGAAGACAGCTTTCTGGAAAAGCTGTGGCGAAATCCAAAGGCCCGGTACAGTCTTGGGATTTTGCTGGTCGTCATCGCAGTAGGAATCGTCGGACCGTGGTTGGCTCCACACGATCCGACCCAACCGTTCTATGAGGCATTGCTGTCCGAACCAACCGCTGAACATGTCTTGGGTACCGATTCCATAGGAAGGGATGTCTTGTCCAGGCTCTTGCACGGAGCACGGGTGACGCTGATGGTTGCCGTAATGGCCGTATCCATTACCTTTATTACCGGTACGTTTATTGGCGTGACGAGCGGCTTCCTCGGTGGAGTCTTCGATATGGTCTTGATGAGAGTCATGGATATTTTACTCGCCATACCCAATATCATCATGGCGATGGCGATCGTAGCGATTCTCGGTCCGAGCCTGACTAACGCGATGATTGCGGTGGGGATCGCGGGGATTCCCAAGTACGCGAGATTAACCCGCGGGGCTACTTTGTCTGTCAAATCATCGGGCTACGTGGAGGCGAGCCGGGCTGTAGGAACCTCCCATGCGAGGATTTTACTCTATCAGATCATGCCGAACATCATGAGTCCCCTGCTTGTCTACACCACTTTGCAGATCGGGATCGCCATCCTCGATACGGCTGCTTTGAGCTTTATCGGGCTAGGTGCCCAACCGCCTACTCCCGAGTGGGGAACGATGCTCAGCGAAGGGAAGGAATACATCCACGATGCCTGGTGGCTGGCGACCTTCCCCGGAATATCGATCACGATTGTCGTGTTTACCGTCAATATTTTAGGAGACGCGCTGCGCGATATCTTTGATCCGAAGTCTACCTAGAACTAGAGGGTCTTGCTCATAAGTGTTTTCCGGTCCAAGGTTTTGACAGCATGGATGAAAAACTCGACCAGATCACGATTGCCATCCCGTAAACAGATGATGTCGATCTTGCGCGTGAGCTGAGCAGCAGGCTGGGGCGAGATGTGAAAAAGAAGGCGATTTGCCAGCTCTTCCGCGATGCACAGCTCGGGCAAAAAGCTGATGCCGACCCCGCGCATGACCATCTTTTTTGCTGCCTCAAAATTATCGACTTCCATCATGATATGCGGATTGATTTGATTCCGATGGTAATGGCGCTGGACCATGAGCCATTCGATCGTACCGTGAGCGAGAACGATGTGCGGCTCTTTGCCTACCATATCCCATGTCAATTTAGAGCGGGGAATGTCGCCAAACGGATGTTGAGGCGGGACAACCAGATGGAGCGTATCTGTGTGGAGATGAAAGGATTCGATCAAGGGATGGGAGACAGTACGTACCAGTCCAAAATCGGCTTCCTTTTTCAATACCTTGTCCATGATATAGGCAGAGGAGCCTACGAGAATTCGAATATTGACTCCTGGATATTTTTTGCGATAGATCGGGAGGATTTCCGGAAGAATATGAGTCGACATCAATAAGGTGCACCCGATTGTCAGGCTTTTTTCCGTCAAGGGCTGCTCTCGTAAAGTAGTAGAAATCTCTTGATAGGCGTGCAGGATTTTTTGGGCGTACGGGAGGAATTGTTTGCCGCGTTCTGTCAGGGCTATTTGCTTACCGTCCCGGTGAAACAGAGGGCCTTCCAGTTCACGCTCCAGCGACTGAATTCTGGCAGTGATAGACGGCTGAGTCAAATAGAGAGCTTCTGCTGCCTTGTTAAAGCTACCAAGCTGAAAAGCGTACAGGAATGCCTCAATGTTGTCCATATTCATCGTGAGAACCCCTTTCAGAATATTTACTCTTTTGAATATGTGCAGAAGTATAACACAAAAAGGCAAGTAAACTTGCGGATCGGAGGTACCTGATGAATCGCCAACCGCCCGTGCTAGAGGTAAGAGGATTAACCACTCAATTCAAGGGGCGTAAAACAGCGGTGACGGTCGTGGACGAGATCGATTTTACGGTGCAAAAAGGAGAGACGCTGGGCATCGTGGGGGAATCAGGCTGTGGAAAGAGCGTGACTTCCTTGTCGATCATGCGGCTTTTGGGGAAAAACGGAAAAGTGGTTTCAGGTAGTGTCCTTTTCGAAGGGAAAGACACCCTCAAGCTGGAAGAAAAAGAAATGCGTACGATTCGCGGCAATCGACTGGCGATGATTTTCCAAGAGCCGATGACTTCTCTCAACCCCGTACTTACGATCGGCAGACAAATTGGGGAAGTACTGCAGCCCCATACCTCTTTGGGACAAGAAGAGCGCAAGCGCCGCGCGATTGAGCT
>JARDZO010000042.1 GCA_029240815.1 Brevibacillus sp. | reverse complement strand
GTCTCCATCGCCTTGATGCGCATGCTTACGGTCGGTTGTGAGAGATAGAGCAGCTCCGCTGTTTTGCTGAAACTTCCAGTCAATGCGACGAAAATGAACGCTTCGATCTGTTCCATATTCATAGGGGAAGACTCCATTATGCAAAATTTTGAACACGCCTATAGCAATCTTTCATTGGATAAGTCTTTACAGATACATTAACGTAAAATCAAGAGACTTGCTAGAACATAGATGAGGATGGCGATAACGATGGCGAGAATGGACATCATCGATTTTCACTGCGATGCGCTTTTGAAAATATGGGAAAAAGACGGCAGCATTTCGTTTACGGATGCCGAGGAGCTGGACACGAACAAAGTGCGGTTGCTTCAAGGCGGGATCAAGGTCCAGTGTTTTGCGATTTACACTCCGTCAAATATGAAGGCAGAGCAACGTTTTCAGTCTGCATTGGATCAGATTCACTATTTTTACGCGGACGTATTGGCCAATAATCCGGAGATGAAGCAGATCCGCGAATGGAGTGATTTTGATCGGCTGGAGGATGGACAGATTGGTGCTATGCTGACACTGGAGGGCATAGAGCCTATCGGAAATGACCTGAAAAAGCTGCACATCCTATATCAGCTGGGTGTGCGCTCGGTGGGCTTGACCTGGAATTATGCAAATCTTGCGGCAGATGGTGCTTTGGAATCGCGAAACGCGGGCCTGACGTCGTTTGGGAAAGAAATCATCCAGTTCCATAACGAACACAAAATCCTGACCGATGTGTCGCATCTCGGCGAGGCGAGCTTTTGGGACACACTCGATGCAGCAAAGTACCCGATTGCCAGCCATTCGAACTCCAAAGCATGGTGTGATAACCCGCGCAACCTGAGCGATGAGCAGGCAAAGGCATTGTTTGCCAAGGGCGGAAATGTACATGTGGTCTACTGCCCGATGTTCGTAAAGGAAGAAGGCGAGACGACCATTTCGGATCTGATTCGTCACATCGATCATTTTTGCTCGCTGGGTGGGGTTCGTCAGATCGGTCTGGGCTCTGACTTTGATGGGATTACCACGAAGGTCGTCGGTCTGGAGCACGCAGGGACGACTCACAATCTCATCAACGAACTGCTGAAGCATTACTCCGAGGAAGAAGTGCGCGGGTTTGCGGGTGAAAACTTTTTGCGCAATCGCCCCGTGTAAGCGCAATCAGATCTAGACAATCGAAGTGTTTTTCAGCGATCAAAAGGAGGAGCAGAAGCGATGGCAAAGAGGGAAGCAAAAAAAATTCGCGCGTATGGCGTGACAATCGGGCAACTGCCTGCAGGGGAAAAAAACGATATCACGGATGTCGCTGACGTACGAGTGGGGCATGTCACGATCAAGCGTGAATTAGATGGAGATCAAGAGTATGCTTGTACGGGTGTAACGGCGATCTTGCCGCATGGCGGGAGCCTGTTTCGGGAAAAAGTGACGGCGGCCAGCTACGTGATCAATGGCTTTGGCAAAACGACAGGGCTCGTGCAGGTAAATGAACTCGGGGTACTAGAGTCTCCGATTATGCTGACCAATACTTTTTCCGTGCCTGCTGTGACACAAGGGACACTGCAGTACATGCTGGATGAGCATGAAGAAATCGGCGATACAACGGGAACGGTCAACATCGTAGTGGGCGAGTGCAATGATAGTCACCTCAATTCCATTCGGCGTTGCATCGTACAACCACAGGATGCGATGGAGGCGATTCGCACGGCGACGAACGGACCCGTAGCTGAAGGAGCGGTAGGCGCGGGGACCGGAATGGTCGCTTTTGGCTATAAAGGTGGGATCGGTTCTTCCTCGCGTATCGTTTCGGCAGATGATGCTTCTTATACAGTCGGTGTTCTGGTCATGAGCAATTTCGGAAGCAAAAACGAGTTTCTGGTCGACAAGCTTTTCCATGGAAAGGAAAGCGCATTACCTGCCGTAGACAAGCCAACGGACGGCTCGATTATTTTGGTGCTGGCAACGGATGCACCGCTGAGTGATCGTCAACTGTTGCGTGTCGCCAAACGAACCGGGATCGGTCTGGGGCGTACCGGGAGCCACTTTAGTCATGGGAGCGGTGACATCGTGATTGCCTTTTCCACCGCGCACAAAATCGCCCACAAGTCTGATCAGATTGCGGAGACGCGCACTCAGCTGCGTGAGGACCATCCTTTGATGAATCAACTTTTTGCCGCAGCAGCAGAAGCGACAGAGGAGGCAATCTACAATTCACTCTCGCAAGCGGAGACGACGACCGGAAGACGTGGGAATACCGTTCACGCATATCCGTTCGAGACCTGCATATAGAGGGAAAAATGACAGTTGCCAAGGTGGAAGGAAATTGAAAAGGGGGAAACGCTCCGTGACACAATCCTTGTTGAATGAGATGGAGTTTGAGAGGTTTGTCGAGAACTTCATGGACCGAGAAAAGGTTCCGGGACTCGCCGTCGCCATTTCCAAAGAGGGCGAGGTCATATACCAGAAAGGATTTGGTAAACGCGATCTGGAGACAAAGGAACCGGTTTCGCCTGCGACCGTTTTTGGGGTTGCGTCTGTGACCAAATCATTTACGGCTGTGGCCATCATGCAGCTCGTTGCAGAAGGGAAATTGTCTCTGGAGGATCCCGTCATCAAGCATATTCCTACGTTCCAGCTTTCTGATGGAAGTGACTCTAGTCGCGTGCAAATTCGCCATCTGCTCTCTCATACGACGGGTGTCCCCCCGATGGCACGTCGGGAGGATTTGACGAAGCTAAACGACCATCTGGACTATTTGGCATCCGCATCCTATGAGCTTTTGGGAGAGCCCGGAGCGTACATCAGTTATTGCAACGACACGTTCCTATTGCTAGGTGCCATTATCGAGAGAGTGACGGGACGCCTGTACAGACGCTACGTAACCGATCTGCTGCTGGAACCGCTAGAGATGCACCGCACCACGTTTAGTCTGGAAGAACTGGCACGTATGCAAAATGTCTCGGTACCGTATGTCAAGCAGCCAGGGCTGACAGAAGTGAAAAAAGCGGAATGGCCAACTCTCGGAAACTACGAGGTAGGCGGAGGGATTCGTTCCAACGTGCTAGATTTGCTGAAATACGGACAGCTGTATGTGAACGGCGGACGCATCCATGAAAAAAAGATTGCCAGTGAAGCTCTGTTGCAAGGGATGTGGAAGCCTGTCCATCCACTCACGAGGAACGCTTGGTATGGTTATGCTCTTAGAGTGGTGCCGAAGTATGCAGAAGGCGTCACGTTGGTTGAGCACGGTGGCGGTCAGCCAGGTGTTTCGTCGAACTTTGGATTTGTACCCGAAAAAGGTCTGGTTGTAGCCGTCTTGTCCAATCTCGATCAAGTGCCGATCCGCGATGTCTGGCTGGCGGCTGTCAATGCTTGCTTAGGGTTTCCGCTGGATCAGAAGGAAGAGCGGGAGCCAGATTACGTAGCGCTCCCTGAGGAACTGGTAAAGCTGGTGGGAACGTACCGATCTGCGGAAGGTGGGCACATGAGTGTTTTCCTGCGGGAGGGCAATCCGGTAGCAGATGTAGCGGGAACCGAGTTTGAACTGCGTCCCAGCAGCAGTGACACGCTGGTCATACAGGCTAATGAAATGCCGATTCGCTTCTTCTTCAAGGCTGAGCAGAAGGCATGGGCCGCTTTGCTCGGATTGAGAATGTTGACGAGATCCGAGTGACATACAGGATCGCATGAGAATAAAGGAAAGACAGGGGCGTCCTCAGCTATGGCAGTAGCTGTCGGGATCGCCCTTTTTTTCGTGCCATTCGGATCCGTAAGAAAGGGTTGGCATCCCCAAAATTGACCCATAATGACGAATGAAGACATGATTTGACACGCTAGAGCTAGAGGTGATGCTGCATGGCTTTACCCGTTTGGGTCCGACTGGTGTGCATCCTAGGCCTGATCGGCTTTCTCACCGTTGGAGCGACCGCGAAGCAGGGGCTATCCAAAGGAAACGGGACGGCTCCCATCGTCCAGACCGGGATCGAACGGCTCTTGGAAAATCCCGTACAACTAAACGGAAAAAGAGTCGGCCTCATTACCAATCAGACTGGGGTAACGAAGGATCTCGTTCACGACGTAGATGCGCTGCTTCAGAGAAAGGTCCATGTGGTCGCGGTGTATGGACCGGAGCATGGAATACGTGGAACAGAACAAGCGGGCTCTGCTTCAGGGTCATTCCAGGATCCCAAAACAGGCCTGCCTTTTTATAATCTGTACGGCAAAACCCCGCGAGAGATTGCCCGACTGTTCCGTGATGTCGACGTGGTTCTGTACGATATTCAGGATGTCGGTTCTCGCTTTTACACGTATATTTCCACGATGGACTATGCGATGAAGGCAGCAGCGATGGAGGACAAGCCTTTTATTGTCTTGGACCGACCAAATCCAATTGGCGGGGTCAAGGTAGAGGGACCCGTCCTCGATCCACACTTCCAGTCATTTGTAGGCCTCTATCCGATCCCCGTACGGCATGGCATGACAGTCGGGGAACTGGCAGGGTGGATTCAAAAGCAATACCTGGTAAAGCAATATGGAAAAAGGGCAAATCTCACTGTCATCCCCATGAAAGGGTGGAAGCGACAGATGCAGTTTGAAGAAACGGGCTTGCCGTGGGTGCCGCCGTCTCCGAATATGCCGACCGTCGATACGGCTGAGGTCTACCCAGGTAACGGTTTATTTGAAGGGACCAATCTCTCCGAAGGGCGCGGAACGACTCGACCATTCGAATGGATTGGGGCGCCCTACATCAACAGCTGGGAGCTGGCTCAACGCTTGAATCGGCTGGATTTGCCGGGTGTAGCCTTTCGCGAAGTATATTTTCAGCCTGCTTTTTCCAAGCATGCGGGTAAGAATATTGGCGGGGTGCAATTCTACGTGACCGATCAGGACGAATATGAGCCTGTCCGGACTGCCCTGTCCGTCATGGCAGAAGTGAAAAAACAGTATCCGCGGCAGTTTTCCTGGCGAAATGACCATTGGATCGACAAGCTCATGGGCACGGATGCGGTCCGCAAAGCTCTCGATCAAGGAACGTCTATCAATGAGATCGTGGCGGAGTGGCAAGAGCAACTGACTGTGTTTGAAAATCAGCGAAAATCTTTTTTGCTGTATGGCACGGAGTGATAGTGGATGAAAAAACGGACAGGGATCGTCTTGCTTTGCGTCAGCCTGTCTTGGACAGCATTGGCGTTGGATTTGCCGGATGGGGAAAAGAAGGCTAAGCCCGTTTCACATCCTTTGACCCATTCCTGGGATCGACCAGGAGAGTCCCGAAGCGTATTGCAAGCAGGGACACCGACTGCAGCGGGGATGTACAGTGCCCCTCTGGATGAACTGGATACGCTGGTCGAGACTGCGATCAACCAAAACTTCATACCGGGTGCTGTTGTGCTGATTGCCCGACGCGGAGTCATCGTCAAAGAACAAGCGTATGGATTTGCTGCCAAATACAGAGATGATGAGTTCACTTTGATGGATCAGCCCTTACGGATGCAGACAGACACGATTTTTGATCTGGCATCAATCAGCAAGCTGTTTACCTCCACAGCAGTCATGCAGGCAGTAGAGAATGGGCTGCTTCAGCTGGATAAGCCAGTGGCCACCTATCTGCCCGAATTTGCAGCAAACGGAAAGGAACAAGTGACTGTCCGCCAGCTATTGACGCATACATCCGGCTTTCCGGCGTATATCCCGCTATACAAAAAAGGGGCTGGCCCAGCTGAACGAATGAAGGTCGTCTTGCGTCAGCCGCTCGTCAACGAACCGGGGAGCACCTATGTCTATAGTGATTTGAACATGATCACGTTGGGGGCGTTGGTGGAAAAGGTAACGGGTATGCGACTGGATTCTTACATCCACACCAACATCACTGAGCCATTAGGGATGTCGCGGACCATGTACAATCCGCCGAAGCAGTTGCAAAAGCATATGGCTGCGACGGAATACCAAACAGCTCCAGATCGAGGTCTCGTCTGGGGGGAAGTGCAGGACGAGAACGCTTGGTCGTTGGGTGGAGCAGCTGGGCATGCGGGGGTGTTCGGTACGGCTCGCGACTTGGCTGTCTTCGCGCAAATGATGCTAAACGGTGGAATCTATGAAGGAAAGCGGATCTTGTCCAAACAATCCGTCTCCTGGATGACAGAAAACCAGCTGACAGGCTTTCCAGGAGATGCGCACGGGCTCGGCTGGGAGCTGGGGCGTGGCGCCTATATGGATGCCCTCAGTGACAGCCGTGCGATGGGGCACACCGGATTTACCGGAACCTCGCTCGTGGTGAGTCCATCTCAGGAGACGATCGGCATTTTACTCACGAACCGGATCCATCCTGTCCGTGACACGGTCGCCATGAACCCGATTCGCAGCAGCTTGATGCGCCAGGTCGCATTGGCAATTCCCGTGGATATCCCTTGGCAGGACAGGGCTTGGCATGCCGGAGTGGGTGACAATAAGCAAGCCGTTTTGATGGCTGAGGTCGATCTCATCACGGGGGGGACGTTGACGTATGACACGTGGTTTCGGATTGAAAATGAATACGACTACGGCTACGTGGAAGTCTCAAGAGACGGGAATATCTGGGACAAAATGGGAAAGGCGGCGACAGGAGAGAGCGATTGGACACGCGTCTCGTGGAAGCTACCGGCAGGAGCAAGGTTCATTCGGTTTCGCTACGCGACTGACGAGACGATAAACGGGCGTGGGTGGTATGTCCATCGTCCTGCTGTCTTTGATTCAAATGGACAAGAAGTGCGAACGGTCTGGAAATCAGAAAGCTGGCAACAGGTGGACGCGAGGAAGGAGAGGAAATGATGCGAGGAAGGGAAAAACGAATCAGTACGGTGCTTGTTGTTCTCGTAGTACTGGTATTTGCTGTTATTTCGAGCACAGGCACATCCGGCTATCCGTCGAATGTGAAGGCACATGCCCAGATCCCAGATCTGATCATTCATTTGAACATTCCCGAAGTGGAAGATCGGGGGAATGGCGACACACTCCCTCTGCAGGCGCTCCATGTCTACAGAGATGGACATATCGAAAAAGTAACCCGGAGACTGCAGTGGAAAAGCTCGAACAAGAACGTGGCCTCTGTCGACGGGCAGGGGCTTGTCCATTTCACCAGTGATCAGGGTACCGTGTTTATTTCCGTATCCGACGGTAAGGTGGAAGATCGCATCGAGCTCGTTTACAGGGAACAGGGAAGGCCAAAGGTTACTGTCATCAAGCAAAAAGGAGAACGATATCGACTCATCGACAAGTCGATGATCAACATGACACTCGAAGAAAAGGTCGGTCAAATGATAATGCCTGATTTTCGCCGGGCACACGGTAAAAACGTTACGACGTTATTACCGGAAATCGCGGAAATGGTCAAGAAGTATCAGGTCGGCGGGGTCATCCTGTTTCGGGAAAACGTAGGGAATACCGAACAAACCATTCGGCTTGTCCACGAATACCAGCAAGCGGCACAAAAATACGGTCTGCTCGTAGCGATCGATCAGGAAGGCGGGGTCGTGGCTAGATTGCAGCAAGGAACGGATTTGCCAGGGAACATGGCATTGGGAGCGGCGCGATCCAAAGTGCTAGCCTGGAAAGCGGGAGACACCATCGGCAACGAACTCGCCAGTCTGGGAATCAATACCAACTTCGCGCCCGACATGGATGTGAATAACAACCCGGATAATCCCGTCATTGGCGTGAGATCGTTCGGGGAAGATCCGCATCTGGTCGGTGATTTAGGCGTAGCCTACATGCGGGGACTCCAGCACAACGGGATTGTGGCTACCGTAAAGCACTTCCCTGGGCATGGCGATACCGCAGTCGATTCCCACCTCGGGTTGCCGCAGGTTCCGCATGATCTGGAGCGACTTTCCCAGATCGAGCTCTATCCGTTCAGACAGGCGATTGCGGCGGGAGTGGATGCAATCATGACCGCTCATGTCACCTTTCCGAAAATCGATGATACGACAGTGATCTCCAAAAAGGACGGGTCGAAAATCGCCCTCCCCGCGACCCTCTCCCCGAAAGTCATCACGGGGCTGATACGCGGCGAACTGGCATTTGACGGTGTGATTTTTACCGACGCGATGAACATGCAAGCCATTGCCGACCATTTTGGTCCAGTAGATGCAGCTGTTCGAGCGATACAGGCAGGGGCAGACATCGTGTTGATGCCGGTTGAACTGGACAGGGTCATGACGGGAATCTTGGAAGCAGTGAAAAAAGGTGATATTCCGGAGGAGCGCATCGAAGAGTCACTCAGGCGCATCCTGACGCTGAAAATCAAACGTGGGATCATGAAAGAGGAGGACCCGGAAACGGTAGAGCTCAAACAGATTCAGGCACAGGAAGTGATTGGATCGGAACAACACAAGCATGTAGAGGCGGATGCAGCCTTACGCTCGATAACGATGGTCAAAAACAGCGGCGTACTGCCTTTGAAGCTGACGGAAGAACAGCGAATCGTCGTGGTCGGAAACGAGTACGTAGACAATCTGGCTGGTGCCCTGAAAAAATACCATGCCCAAACAACGGCTATTCGCCTCGAAAATAGAGGACTTACCACGGAGCAATGGAAGCAGGTGATGCAGGCAGATGCCGTCATTCTCGCTTCCTGTACAGCGGATGTCAAAGGCAGGTCACTGAACGATCCCCGTATGAAAATGTACAGGCAGATCATCGAGCAAACAGGCAAACCAGTGATTGGCGTAGGCATTCGTAATCCGTACGATATTATGGCATATCCGCAAGTCGATGCGTACCTCGCCCAATACGGTTTTCGAGCTGCGAGCTTTGCAGCTACGGCAGACACGGTTTTTGGCTGGAATCAACCGACAGGAAGACTGCCAGTGACGATCCCGGATGGAAAAGGTGGGACGCTGTACCATTATGGCCACGGTCTATCTTTTGAATCATGGTAAGGAAATGATAGAAAGAGTAAAAAGATCCGGCAGCGAGGGGCCGGATCTTATTGATTGCACTTTCGCGGGTTACCTTTTCACAACGGGTATCCACAGCTCGCTGCGAAATGTCGGGGACGTGACATCCTTGTGCTCGTTCCACAAGATTTCAGGCCCTTGCGCTAGCTCGTATAGGGAGGAAGGGAACCATTCCGAATAGATACGGCCCCAAATGTTTTGCAACGTTTCGGGAAAGGGACCGACTGATTCAAATACAGCCCATGTAATGGCAGGCACTTCGAAAAGTGTCAGGTGAGGAGGACAGTCAGCTGTGGTTGCCACCCCGATATAATGGTCGAATTCCCCCTTTTCTTCCATTCTCCCTTCCGAAAAGTTCGTAGAGGCACTGAGCAATCCCAGTGGCTCGACATTCGAGAGACCCTTCAATTGATTGATCCCTTCCTCAGTTAGAGAGGCCCACATCGCAGCTATCTCTGGATTCACTCCATGGAATTGGATGGAGACGCGTTTTTTAATGCCCACGATGGTGAACGCTTCTTTTTCAACGATCCGATAATTCATTTCACTACCTCCCTGAATGGATAAATGGAAGGTCATGCGTGGATAGGCTTTTAAGGAATGACCGTGATTCCGCGCTTCTGATGGGGTAATGCCGTGCAAGCCGAGAAAAGCTCTCGTAAAGGAATCAGCGGAGCTGTATCCGTACTTCACCGCGATATCGAGGACGCGACTGTCGGTATTCGCCAGCTCAAATGCGGCTAGCGTCAGTCTTCTGCGACGGATGTACTCCGAGAGAGAAACACCTGTGAGGAAAGGGAACATGCGCTTGAAATGGTACTCCGAGCAAACAGCTAACCTCGCCACTTCTTTAAAGTCAATTTCCTCTGTCAAATGATCCTCGATATAGGCTAATGCGCCATTCAGCTTTTCCAGCAAATCCATGCGCTTGACCTCCTTTTCACCAATAGAATAGCAGGGGATGGAGGAGTACCTCCGACAATCGGTGCACAAGAATGACGGGGCGAAATTGGACTTGTTCGCCTCAATGTGTATACTGTACATGTGGACAACTATGAATCCGGAGGTGTATTTGAATGAAAAAGCTGCGACTGATTACGTTGATGCTCGTTGCTGCGATCGGCCTTTCTGCCTGTGGTTCGAGTACAGCTGAGGTACCTGAAGACGTAAAAAATGTACAAAATGCAACCTACCCTGTAGGTAGCGAAGTGATTATCAAAGCGAACCATATGCCAGGCATGCAAGGGGCGAAAGGCAAGGTGGTGGCAGCTTACGAAACAACGGCCTATGCGGTTACTTATACGCCTACAACAGGTGGAGCACCGGTGACCAACCATAAATGGATCATTCACGAGGAAATCAAGAATCACGTCAAAAAGCCGTATGCACCAGGTACGGAGGTCATCCTGAAAGCGGATCATGAGAAAGGGATGATGGACGCCTCAGCGAAAATTGACTCGGCTGAAACGACGACAGCGTACATGGTCGATTACACACCGACAACAGGTGGCGGAGAAGTCAAGAAGCATAAATGGGTGATCGAAAGCGAGCTCGAGCCTGCGAAGAAGTAATGCTTGAAAGGAATCAAGCATAAAAGGAGAGCTTGCTCTATCATACAGCGGCAGTTTAGGACTTTTCTACGTCCTGGCTGCCGTTTTTTTATACTACCTGAAAGTACAGGGGGGGTATAATTCACGGGGAAGCGGTAAAGTAGTAGTTGCTACGCAGGGAATACAGAAGTACCGCTTCTTAATCCCGTGAATTGGTTGTTCCGCTAAGTAGGGTTCCGGAGTCGCTCCGCCTGGAAACCTGCTTCTCCTGGGTAAGGCTGGCCGAGGAAAAAGGGGAAATAAGCGGAAGATCTTAGGAACACCAACCAAGGTGCAATGGAAAAAACGAAACACGGTTGTAAGCGTCCACCTCTGAAAGGCTCCCCGAGACGGCTGCTTTGGACGCGGTTTCGTTTTTTATATGGAGCCGGACAGGGATGACCCCCAGTAAGTGTTCCTATAAAGCTGGAGCGTTTTCCCCTTTTTCCTCCCCTCCACTACAGTCCGACCCAGTGGGAAAAATGAAGCGGATGTATTCCCCGCGTTTTTCTTATGTGTTACTCAGCAAATAGTAAAGAAAGTGAAAGAAGAGGTAAATATATTGAAATTAATTATTCTGAATATTTAGTACGATGCTAACACACTGGCATTCATCCGTAGATTAAAGGGGGTTCATGTATGAAAGTCTCCAAATGGTTATCTGCTGTCCTGAGTTTAATTCTATCTGTAGGGCTCGTCGCCGGGTGCAGCCAGCCCGCGAGCAATCCGCCTGCTTCTTCATCTGGAGGGAACGAGCAAACGGGACAGACCATCACGTTGAAGATGGTGGAGAGCATCACTAGTCCGCAGAGAACGGAGCTACTGAGGGAATTGCTCGCCCAGTTTGAAGCGAAAAATCCTGGTATCAAGGTGGATTTGATCTCACCGCCGTTTGAAGGAGCTGATCAGAAAATCACGCAGATGCTGATGGCGAAAGAATCGCTCGACGTGCTGGAGGTGAGGGAATTCAATGCGAAGCAGTTTTCCATGAATGGCTTTATCGAAAATCTGAAGCCGTACACGGACAAGTGGAAAAATTACGAGCAGCTCACGGATATCGCCAAGCGCCGCGCCACGTGGGTGGATAACACCCCGTATTATATCCCGAATGGCTTGTACCAGCGTGTCTTGTTTTACCGGACCGATTGGTTGAAAGAAGCGGGCCTGGAAGTCCCTAAAACGTGGGAGGAGCTGCTTGTTGCAGCGAAAAAACTGACAGATCCTGCGAAAAACCGCTATGGCTACAGCTTCCGAGGTGGGCCGACTGGGTGGGATTATGCGTTGATCACCATATGGGCTTACAATGGCACGCAAGTCGATCCTGCCTCTGCCTTTTTCTTGAAGGATGGACGCACCGTGTTTTCGACTCCCGAATCGCTCGAAGCACTCACCTTCTACAAACAGCTCTACAAGGACGCCTCGCCAGCGGATTCCGTCAGCTGGGGCTTTCAGGAGATGGTGCAGGGCTTCGTCTCAGGCTCGACGGCTATGCTGATCCAGGACCCGGACGTGATTGACGGAGCCAAAGAAAAAATGAAAGAGGGCACGTGGGCGACTGCACCTCTCCCGATCGGACCGTCAGGGGTAGCGCAGCAGGTAGTCGGCGGACCAGGCTGGGGCATGACCGCATATTCCCAGCACAAGGAAGAGGCGTGGAAGCTGATCGAATTTCTCTCCGATCCGGAACAGAGTACCACCTACGCCAAGCGCACCTCAGTCATTCCGGTCGTCAAAAGCGCTGCCGAGGACGAGTTTTACAAGACCGGCTATTTCAAACCGTTTATTGATATGAATGCACAGGGGGAGACCTACATCGATGTTTCCAGACCAGTCGATTACAAGGGCTGGGGAGCATGGCAAAGCACGGCAGACAAAGATATCCAGAGCTATTTGCTCGACAAGATCACTGCCGAAGACTTGCTGAAACAGTGGGATCAATACTGGACCAAAGAAAAAGCCGAACGAAAATAGCCGAGGGAGGTAGCCTGCGTGCAAACGGAGAAACCGGTCGTCATGGCGAACAAGCGGGTGACAGCGGAGCTGAAAAAGCCCTTTCGGCTGAAAGGAGAAGGCATGTTTATCTTTCTCTGCCTTCTCCCGGCCCTTCTGTTTGTAGCTGTCTTTACGTACTATCCGCTACTTCGCGGAGTCGTCATGTCCTTTCAAAACTACACGCTGTTTGATTTGCTGAACATTCATTTCATCGGACTGGACAACTTTGTCAATGTCGTGACGAGCCCTGACTTCCCCAGAGTGGCGCTGAACAGCTTTTACTGGGTGGTTTGCTCGCTTTTTTTCCAGCTGTTATTTGGGTTGATGCTCGCCTTGCTGATGCGGCGGCGATTTCGCGGCAGAGGTATCTATCAGGCATTCGTCTTTTTTCCGTGGGCGATGTCCGGATTTCTGATCGGGCTGATCTGGCGTTGGATGTTTAATGCCCAGTTTGGCGTCATCAATGACTTGCTGTTGAAGACGGGACTGATTGATGTACCCATTCCTTTTTTGGCGGACGGAAAATGGGCCATGGCTGCTGTGATCATGGCGAATATCTGGTACGGGGTCGCCTTCTTTGCCATCATGATTTTGGCGGCGCTGCAATCGATTCCGGAGGAGCTGTACGAAGCGGCTGCGATGGATGGAGCCGGGCGATTTCAGCAGCTGTGGAGCGTCACGCTGCCGTACATCCTGCCTACCATGCTGGTGACGATTTTGCTTCGCGTCATCTGGATATTGAACTTCCCTGACATCATTTACTCGATGACGAGCGGGGGACCGGCCGGTTCTACCCATATTTTTGCCACGTTCATGATCGAAAAGGTCATATTCGGACAGGACTACGGTCAAGCCTCTGCCATCGGGGTGATTATCGTACTGATTTTGCTCTTGTTCACCGTGTTTTACGTCAAAGCGACACGTGTAGAGAAAGGAGGTGACTTCTGATGGAACGAGACAATGTTTGGTGGAAAACAGGCAGGGTCGTCGTGCTCGGTGGGTTTCTGGCGTTCGCGATCTTTCCGTTATACTGGATCGTCATCACATCGCTCAAGGGACAGCAGGAAATTTTTGCGCTGCCAATCCGATATTGGCCGGAAAAGACGACTTTTCTCAACTATATCGAGATTTTTCGCATTTCCCATTTTCAGGTCTATATCTGGAACAGCTTTCTCGTATCGTTGGTTGCCTCTGCAGTGGTCGTCATGATTGCTATGCTGGGAGGATATGTGCTGGCTCGCTTTTCCTTTCGGGGCAAACGGCAGGTGATGCTCGGGTTTCTGATCACCCAGATGATTCCCATGTTCATCGGGATGGCGCCTTTGTACGTGATGATGTCCCGCATGCACATCCTCAACAGCCTGGCATCACTCATGCTCGTCTACACGGTCATGCTGATCCCGTTTTGCACGATTATCATGTCAGGGTTTTTTCAGCGGATTCCTACCGCATTGGAGGAAGCGGCGATGATGGATGGTTGCTCACGATTCAGCGCGTTGTTTCGAGTCATCATGCCGATCATGCTCCCGGGAATAGCCGCCACCTTTATCTTTGCTTTTGTGCAATGCTGGAATGAACTGATTATGGCGGTCCTGTTCATCGATGAGGAGTCGGTCAAGACGATACCGGTCGCTATGAACGCTTTTATCAAGAAGTACGACATTGAGTGGGGAGCGATGTCGGCGGCCACTGTGCTTTCGGTCATTCCGACGATGCTGCTGTTTGCTTTCTGCCAGAAATATTTGGTGGAGGGTCTGACGCAGGGGGCTGTGAAAGGGTAATGAAAGCGCAAAAAGAGCACATTCCTTTATCCAAAAGGAAGTGCTCTTTCTTTTATCGAGCCAGCTCTATACGTACGACTGTCTCCTTATTGGAGGGAAGCTTCTCCAGCTCGACAATGCGCCAGTTTGGGGATAGCGTCATATGTACTGCGGCTAGCGCATCGTCTGTCAACCGAATCTGATCCAGTGCCGTTTCTTGTACATCGTAATCTGTCTCGGCGGAAAGCCCATAGCGCTTGTTCAGCAGAAATTTGACGCCGTTGATTGTTGTGAATTTGATCTGATAGCCTTCGCGAATCGCCGTTTCCATCGTGAGTGGGTCTTGCTGGGCGAGCTCAAACAGATCACTGAAATCGAATCGACCATCCTCTACTTCTGAGAATGCTGTTCGATTGTCGGTACGCAGTTTATGAATGATCTCCTCGTCGACAAACCCTTTGGCACGGGCTGCCTCCAGCAGCATCATTTCCCATTGTGAAAGCTTGACGGTAGACATGGAAAGCTCCTCCTCGCCTTGTATAGTTTCAGCCAGTGATTCGCCAGTCATTCCAGATACTCTCTAGTATAAAGGAGTAGGAGGGGGAATCACAACTGCCATACCCGACTATTCCTATTTTATCAATTGGATAAGGAGGAGGTTTTTGATTGCTTTTGCGATTCCTTGGATGTCGTGGTCAGAGTGACGCCCGCAATAATCAAGAGCGCGCCGATGAGTTGTACGGCCGTGACGGGCTTGGCCAGCAGGAATAAGCCAAACACCATGGCAATGAAAGGTTCGAGATTGGAAAACATCGCTGCCTTTGCCGCTCCGACCTTCTGCAGCTGACTATTCCAGATCAGGGTGACGATCCCGTGCATCACGACAGCGGTGACAAACAGCAACAGCCAGGACGACAGCTGATGACTGACCGTAGCCAGAGGAGCGCTCACGAGCACGAACGGCAGCATCGCCCCAAAGCCGATCAGATTGGAGGCCAAGGTCGTGACGAGCGGCGGTAGACGGTGACCGAGCAGACGAACGAGGATAATCGATACCGCAAAGGAGATCATCGTCAAAAAGATCCACAGAATGCCGACGTCAAAATGAAGCTCAGCTCCGTTGTAAATGACAAACAGCACACCGGCGGTTCCGATGACTGACCCCAACACCATCCGCGGAGTGAGGGATTCTTTGAGAAAAATGGCAGCCAGCAGAGCCGTGGTGACAGGTGTCAGAGCTAAAACGAGCGCAGAAGTAGTCGGATCAGCGGTGACCAGCCCTTTGTAAAAGGACCACTGATTGATGAACACCCCGACGATCCCGAGTGTCCCGAGCAGGAGCCAATCCGTGCGAGTAAGCACGGGTATGCAAAGACGCCCGCGTGACCAGAGGAGCAAGAAGATGGTGATGAATAACAGGCGCAAAGCGGATAACAGCAGCGGGGAGAATTCCGCTACGAGCATTTTTCCGAAAACGAAGTTACTTCCCCAAGCCGTTACGCAAAAGATGAGCAGCAAATAGGAGCGCAGCATGTCACATTCGTTCCTTCCGAAATCAGTCAGGAGCTTTGGCGCGTGCCGCTACGTACGGGTTTTCGTTCGCAAGCGAGCTTTCCGTACAGAGGCGATACACAAATAGACGAGCAGGACGAGGGCAGTACTGGAAGAGGCGATCCAGATCGCTTTCATATTGTCCACAAATGCCCTGCTGACGTACCCGCTCGCGAGCCCGGCTATTGCACTGATAATAATAAAGTTGCTTGCTTTGCCTTTGGTCAGGACAATCACGATCACAGGCAAGAACAAGGAGGCGTATATAATGCCAAAGAAAAAGAGGAGATCGAGCAGAGTCGGCGTGAAGTACATCGTCAGGCAAAAGGAAACGGCACCAATCGCAATCGCGAGGGTATAGCCCAGCCGTATCTTTTGCCGCTCACTCGCATTCGGACGAAACAGCTGATAGACGTTGTTGACCATGAGACTGATCATCGAGTGAAGACCGGCGCCAAACGCAGAGGTAATGGCTCCAAAGGAACAGAGGACAAAAAGCACGAGCAAAAACAGCGTATCGATTTTTCTGACGAGCTCAAACAACAACGAAAAGATATCATGAAATCCACCGGAGAAGAGGACGATGAAAACCAACGAGGAGAAAGCCAGCGGAATCGTGGCAAAGATCAGACCGGACAAGAAGAAGGTAGAAACCACTTTCTTATCCTCCATCATGTAGAGTCTCTGCCACGTTGCCTGATCAACGAAGACTTGTCCAAAGCCGATCAGCACGCCGGTGACGATAAAGAGCAAACCCTCGTGGTTGTTGAGCACCAACAAATAGGGATGGTACAGGCGCAAGCCGTTGAAGACGTGTTCGACGCCTTTTCCGACAAAGAAGTAAACTGGGATCAGGATCGCGGTCGCAAAAGTAATGATGATCTGCACATTGGCAAAGCGGTGAATGGAGCGTATACCGCCAATGCCTGCAAACATCACACAGAACACGAAAAAACAAAGCAACCCCAATGGGATGGGCAAGCCGAACAAGATATTCAGCAGCACACCTCCCGCCATTCCCTGAACAAACATGCCCTCGATGCTGGTCAGGAGCAGGATGGCGATCATCACCCAATAGCCAAAGGGATGCAGCTTGTTTTGCATATAGTCCCCGATGGTCATACCTCCGGAAAAATCACTCCGAACTTTGCGACCGAGCCAGCCAAAGGCGATCAGCGCAAAGGCACCCATCATGGCAAAGCCAATCCCGCCGAAAATGCCGTACTTGACCAATGCCTCCGGAGAGCCAAAGATGGTATTCCCCGTGACCCACCGGGCGAGGATGGAAACGACTCCGAGCCCGATGCCTATCTTGAAAGCTCCCAGGACGTATTCACGAAACGATTGATAGGTCAAGATGCATTCCCCTTGTCCCGGTACTCTTTCGGTGTTTTCCCGACCACTTTCCGAAAGATTGTGCTGAAATAATGCTGGCTGTTAAAACCTGTCCGCTCAGCAACAGTCGATATGCTCCAGTCAGGATGTCCGAGCAGGAATTTTTTGGACATCTGAATCCGGTACTGCATCAAGTATTCGGAAAAGGAGACGCCGACCTCCTCGTGAAAGCGCCGACTGAGATAAGTCGGATTGATATGCACCTCAGAAGCCAGATCAGCGAGATTCAGCTTTTCCGCGAATTTCTGATGAATGATGTTCATCGCGTCCGTAATGACTCGGGTGTATGCAGAGAGAGCAGGGCTTTTCTGGTACCTTTGCAATAGCTCGACCAGTTCGCTTTCGATAAGCGGCTTGGTCAAATAATCCTCCACTCCGAGTCGGATCGATTGTTTGGCATAGTGGAAATCCTGATAGGCTGTGACAATGATCAACTCGATGTCACGGTGTTGGGCGCGCAGCTCTTCGCCTAGCGCGAGGCCAGATTTTCCAGGGAGATTAATATCCAGAAAGGCGAGATGGAGAGGCACTTTCTGGCTGATCGCCATGGCCTGGCTGCCATCCGCTGCCTTGTAGAGATTCCATAGGGGGAACATGGGCTGAATCAAATATTCCAGCTGATCCAGCTCTAGAGGTTCGTCGTCCACTAACAGCACGTTCATCCTCTCACCTCACTTTCATAGGGGTCACACACAACATAGGGCCATTCCACCAGCACCTGAGTCCCGCCGTTTTCTAGGGGAGTCAGAGAGAGCTGGGCATGATCACCAAAGCATAAGTGGAGCCGTCGACGAATGTTGTCCAGGCCGTGGCCACTTTTTTCCGGCGGGGGTTCAGCAGCTAACGGGAGTTCATGCAGAAACTCATCCATGTGAGACGAGCCGTTGTCGATCACTTCTAGCCGAACCTTGTCATCGTCCGAGCTTAATCGGATTTGCAGCATCGCTTCTCCCATTTTGCGCTCCAGTCCGTGTTTGAAGGCGTTTTCGACCAAGGTCTGCAAGACGAAGGGAGGAATGCATGCCGTCAGCAAATCATCCGGACAGTCTGTATGAATGGAGAGACGACTCCCAAAGCGTAGCTTCTGGATCTCCAGGTATTGCTCGGTATAATCGATTTCTCTTTGCAACGAGATGAGCGGCTCTGTCGATTTGTACTTGAATTTGAGAAACTGGGACAGGACTTCCAGTGCGCGTACCAGCTCGCGGGTCCGATTGAGCCGAGCCAGACTGAGGATGACATTCAATGTATTGAACAGAAAGTGGGGCTGGATTTGTTGATTTAGCTGATTGTACAGCGCTTGCTGCAATTCTTTTTCCAGCTCGATCTTTACGTTTCGGTTTTCCAGGAGGTCGATTCGCTTTTCAAAAATAAACAGGAACAATAAAGCAATAGCTCCTATGATAGGAGCCAAAATGAAGAACAGAATGAGCAACGTAAACCCTTCAAAACTTATCATGAGATCCCTTCTATAGACGATGTTTTCTCATTATTTGCTACTACTCATCATAGCATGAGGAAGGTGTTGCTTTTCATTTTTATCAAATTTTAATGTTTTATTACTGAACGAGATGGCATGCAACCTGATGGGTCTGGTGCAGGCTCGTCAAGGCAGGCACTTCTGTCTTGCAACGCTCCACAGCATAGGGGCAGCGAGTGTGGAAGCGGCATCCTTGCGGTGGATTAATCGGCGAGGGGACATCGCCACGCAAGATGATGCGTTCCTGTTTTTTGGTCACATCCGGGACAGGAATCGCGGAGAGCAATGCCTGTGTGTACGGATGCTGCGGGCTGTCAAACAGAGACTTCTTGTCAGCGATTTCCACGACTTTACCCAAGTACATGACCATGACGCGATCAGAGATGTGGCGGACTACACCGAGGTCATGGGAGATGAACAAGTAAGTCAGCTTGAACTGACGCTGCAGGCTCTTGAGCAAGTTGAGAACTTGCGCCTGGATGGATACATCCAGAGCGGATACGGCTTCGTCGCAAATGATCAGCTTGGGCTGCATAGCGAGAGCGCGCGCGATCCCGATCCTTTGACGCTGACCGCCGCTGAACTCATGGGGGAAGCGATCGATCTGATCGGGTCTGAGACCTACGTAGCTGAGCAGCTCAATAATGCGCTCACGCCGTTTACCAGCAGGAACGACGTTTTGGATCGCCAGTGCCTCACCGAGAATCTGGGATACAGACTGTCGCGGATTGAGGGAAGCGAAAGGATCCTGGAAGATGACCTGCAGATCCTTGCGCATATCTCGCATTTGCGACTTGGACATGGCGAGCAGATCTTTGCCTTCGAAAAAGACAGATCCGCTTGTCGGTTCGTCGAGGCGCAGAATGGCGCGTCCGGTCGTGGATTTGCCGCAGCCGGATTCTCCCACGATACTGAGCGTCTCCCCTTCGTAAATGGAAAAGCTGATATCATCTACCGCTTTTACGTGGTTGACGGTACGACCGAAAATGCCGCCTTTAATGGGAAAGTGTTGCTTGAGATTGTTTACTTGGAGCAACGGTTTTTTCTCGTGTTGAATCAGTCCTGTCATGTGTTTATACCCCCGTTTCCATTGCAGTCTTCGTTTGTCCGTCCCACTCCGGGGTGTACATCCAGCAGCGGACCTGGCTGTCATCTGCTTGCTCGAGAAGCTCAGGCAAACGAGTCTCGCACAGCTCGGTTGCATGCGGACAACGAGGGGCAAACCGACAACCGGCAGGCATGTTGAAAGGGCTAGGAACGTTTCCTTTGATCGCCTGCAATTCTTCCACATCTTCATCCAGACGGGGGAGGGAGTTCATCAGTCCGATCGTATACGGGTGGCGAGGATTTTCGAACAAGTTTTTCGCAGTCGTATACTCGACGACTTTTCCCGCGTACATGACGGCTACACGATCGCAGGTTTCAGCTACGACACCCAAATCGTGAGTGATCATGATAATGCTCATACCCAGCTCCACCTGCAGCTTTTTCATCAACTCCAGAATCTGTGCCTGGATGGTTACGTCCAGAGCAGTAGTTGGCTCGTCAGCGATGAGAATTTCCGGGCGACAAGCCAATGCCATCGCGATCATGACGCGTTGACGCATTCCGCCGGACAGTTCATGCGGCTCTTGGGTTGCCCGTTTTTCAGGAGAAGGAATGCCGACCAGCTTGAGCATTTCGACGGCCTTATCCCACGCTTCTTTGCGACCCATGTTCTGGTGCAGACGCAGTACTTCCGCGATTTGCTCTCCTACGGTGTACACTGGATTGAGCGAGGTCATTGGCTCCTGGAAAATCATCGAGATCTCGTTGCCGCGAATGGCGCGCATTTCGGATTCTGATCTTTTCAGCAAGTCCTGACCTTTAAAGAGAATCTCTCCACCTACAATTTTTCCCGGAGGACTGGCAATCAATCGCAGAATCGAGAGGGAAGTAATACTTTTTCCACAACCTGATTCACCTACCAGACCTAGCGTCTCTCCTTTATTCAGGGAGAAATCAACGCCGTCCACCGCCTTGCTGACGCCATCGTCTGTGAAAAAGTGCGTTTGCAGATTGCGAACGTCCAGGATTTTATCATGTTGTCCCGGCATGGTGCTCCCTCCTTAGTTCAAGTCAATTCGTTTATTGAAATAGCGATACAAGACATCTACGATCAAGTTGACGAAAACGAAAATGATAGAAGCGATCAAGACGCCGCCTTGGACAACGGGCAAGTCACGCATACGAATCGCATCGACGATCAAACGACCGAGACCATTGATGGCAAAGACGGATTCGACGAGGACGGTACCGCCCAGGAGGTAACCGAATTGCAGCCCGACTACGGTAATGATCGGGATCAGCGCGTTTTTCAGTGCGTGCTTGTAAATGATCACTTGTTCACGCAGCCCTTTTGCTTTGGCAGTGCGGATGTAGTCCTGACGCACAACATCGAGCATGCTGGAGCGAGTCATCCGTGCGACGATCGCAGCGCCGCCTGTACCCAGCGTGATGGCAGGCAAAATGACGTGCTTCCAGGTACCCCAACCGGCAACAGGCAAGAGGTGAAGCTTGACGGAGAAGTAGTAGATCAGGCTCAGACCTAACCAAAAGCTGGGCAAGGATACCCCGAGCAAGGCGACGATCATAATGGTAATGTCAGCCGCAGAGTACTGTTTGGTTGCAGAGATGATTCCAGCGATCATGCCGAGAACGATGGTGACAAAAATACTGGCGAGGGCAAGCTCGATGGTAGCGGGCAGCCGAGCCATAATTTCTTCGAACACGGGCAAGTTCGAGCGAAGGGACGTGCCCAGATCGCCGGAAGCAACGTCCGTTACGTAATGGAAATACTGGACCATGATTGGCTGATCCAAGCCGAGTTGTGTACGAATATTCGCGATGGTTTCTGCCGAAGCCCCTTCACCAGCGAGCAGAACGGCAGGGTCACCAGGAACCATTTGCATGATCAGGAATACGACAAGAATGACACCGAGCAGGACGGGAATCATCTGCAGCAAGCGACGAATCATATAGACAAACATTGAGCATTCCCTCCTATTGTTTCATCCGTGGGTCGAGAGCGTCCCGCAGGCCGTCTCCGAAGATGTTGAAGCCGAGAACGAGCGTCGAAATGGCAAGCCCAGGGAACATGGCGAGGTAAGGAGCAGTAAACAAAAAGTCGCGTCCATTACTCAGCATCGCGCCCCATTCCGGCAGGGGAGGCTGTGCGCCAAGGCCTAGGAAGGAAAGACCGGCTGCCGATAGAATCGCTGTCGCCAGGCGCATGGTTGCCTGTACAATGATCGGTGACAGAATGTTTGGAAAAATATGTTTAAAGATTATGGTGAAATCGCTGGCTCCGAGCGAACGGATCGCATCGATGTATTCCAACTTTTTCACAGTCAAGGTCGAACCGCGAACGATTCGGGCAAACACGGGAATCGAAAACACACCGACGGCGATCATGACGTTGAACAGGCTGGGACCGAGTGCACTTACGATCGCGAGCGAAAGCAGGATACCGGGGAACGCCAGCAGAACATCAATGACACGGGAGATGAGGGTATCTACCCATTTGCCGTAATAGCCGGACAACAAACCGAGAATGATTCCAAAAAACGCTCCGATAAAGACGGCAACAAAACCGACGGACATGGACAAGCGTGTCCCGTACAACAAGCGGCTCATCACATCGCGGCCTTTATCATCTGTTCCCATCCAGTGCTCGGTTGAAGGTGGCTTGAGCTTGCCCACCAGATCGATTTCGTACGGATCGTGCGGGGCGATCAGTGGTGCCAGTAAGGCAATCGCGATGTAGAACACGACGATAAAACCGCCGACCATGGCAAGTTTGTTTTTGCGTAGCTTGCGGTAAAAAGTTCGCCACCTGCCTGGGCGTGCAGCCGCAGTTTTCGGTGGAATAGCTTGATTGGTTGGTGTAGCGTACTCAACCTTCATGATGCAACCCTCCTTTTGCTTAGTCCAAAGTTATCAGAAAAATGTATGAAGTAAAGGCAATTTCAACAACTCGTAAAAATAGTGAAAATAGACGTAAAGATTGTGCAAATCTAGTCGCGGAGCGTGCAGGATAATGGGGAAGAAAGGCATGGAGAGAGCCAAAAACAGAGAGGATGGATGGTGGATGAGCGTTACCTATTGGTTGACCAATGTTCGTTTGGAGACGGGCTATCGCCGGGAGAACGGTATCGTCAGCGGGACGGAAGCCTCATTGTTTCACATCTTGATAAAAGACGGAAAATTTGCGCGGATTGCTTCGGCAACAGAAGTGCTGCAGGATGGTATCCAGCAACGAGATGCTCGGGGATTACTCGCAATGCCGTCTTTTGTGGAGAAACACGTGCACCTGGACAAGACCTTGCTGGGAGAAGAGTGGCGGGCGGTCATTCCAGTCTCCAACATCATTGAACGCTGCGAGATCGAAAAGCGCGTGCTGCCTGGACTGCCGACGACGACGAAGGAACGCGCAGAGAATCTGCTTGCGGTTCTTTTGTCGTATGGATCTACCCATGTGCGGACACATGTAGACATCTATCCGGAGGCAGGTATTTCCAATCTGGAAGAAGTCAAGAAGGCGCTCGCTGCTTATGAGAACCTCGTCTCCCATGAGATCGTTGCGTTCCCGCAGCACGGACTGTTGCGCACGGGTGCAAAAGGTCTGCTGCGTGAGGCGTTGGCACAAGGTGCGACACATGTTGGGGGAGTAGACCCTGCGAACGTGGACGGAGATATTGAGGAATCGCTGCACCAAATGATGGAGCTGGCAGTGGAAGCCAATGCAGGAGTAGACCTGCACTTGCACGATCCAGGACATCTGGGAACCTTCACCATGAAGCGTTTGGCCGCCATGACTGTAGACGCAGGCTGGCAAGGACGAGTGGCGATCAGCCATGCATTTGCACTCGGCGACATTCCGGCACCAGAAGCAGAAGAAATGGCGACCATCCTGCGCGAAGCAGGCATTACGATCATCACGAGTGTTCCATACAGCCGTGTCATTCCGCCGGTACCTTTGCTGCACCAAAACGGCGTAGACGTAGCTGTGGGTTGCGACAACATCTTCGACACCTGGCAGCCATACGGAAACGGTGATGTGCTGGAGCGTTTGTGGAGATTGGCGGAGCGTTCCCGCTGGCTGGATGAGCTGTCTCTGTCCCAGTCGCTGCGCTTTATCACGGGAGGAAAAACGACGCTGGATGTGAACGGTACCCAGCTGTGGCCTGCAGTAGGCGGGGATGCCAGCCTCGTTCTGGTAGAGGCGAGCTGCACAGCAGAGGCTGTAGCCAGACGTGCGGATCGCAAAGCCGTATTCTTCCATGGCAACCTGGCAGCAGGACAATTGGAAGAACCGATCGCTGAGGAGGCTTGAGTCCATATGCCGTCCCCGTACTGGATCATCAATGCTCGCCTGGAGTGCGGATATGAATGGGAGCATGGTACGATCTGCGCTACCAAGACAGAGCTATGCGATTTGCTGATTGAAAATGGAAAGATCAGCCGGATAGTTCCTTCCAGCGAGATTCTGGAAGACGGTCTCCCGAAGAAGGATGCCCGTGGACTGCTCATTCTGCCGTCCATGGCGGAAAAGCACATCCATCTGGAAAAGACCTACTATGGTGGACCGTGGAAGGCGACCGAACCGGTAAAAAACTTGTTTGAACGGCACGAGGAAGACAAGGGATTGTTACCCAGATATTTGCTTGGGTCGCGACAGGGGGCGGAGAACATCCTGTCCTTGCTGGTGGAAACAGGAGTCACCCACGTGCGCACGCATTGCCACGTCGACCCGCAAGTGGGGCTTGGATTTCTGGAAGGAATGCTCGGAGCTTTTGAGACGTTTTCCGGACGACTGTCTCACGAAATTGTAGCGTTTCCTCACTACGGCATGCTTCGTACAAACGCGGCAGAGAGCGTAAGAGAAGCGCTGCGTCAGGGGGCTACGCACGTGGGTGGAGTCGATCCTGGCGGGGTTGACGGGAATATCGAGAAATCGCTGCAGACGATGATGGAGTTGGCAGTCGAAGCAGACGCGGATATCGACATGCATCTGCACGACCCGGGTCATCTCGGTTTGTTCACGATCAAGCGGCTAGCGGCCTTGACGGAAGAAGCAGGCTGGCAAGGGCGCGTCACGGTCAGTCACGCAATGGGACTAGGAGATGTGTCCGTAGAAGAGGCGCAGGATATGGCACAGCAGCTTGCGTCACTCGGCATTTCTGTCGCTTCCACCGTCCCAATCAACCGCCCGACGATCCCCATTCCTTTGCTCCGTAAGGCCGGCGTCGCCGTCATGCTGGGTAACGACAGCCTGACAGACAACTGGACGCCATTTGGTTCCGGGGACTTGCTGGAAAAGGCAGGGCGGCTCGCAGAACGCTTTCGTCTCACCGACGAACGGTCGTTAGCGGTCGCGCTCGGTTACGTCACAGAAGGACGGATTCCGCTCGATGATGAAGGAAACCGGATTTGGCCTTTTGTAGGAGATGAGGCCAGCCTGATGGCGGTCGAGGCGACGTGCTCGGCAGAGGCAGTGGCGAGACGAGCAAAGCGTAGAGGCGTACTATATCAAGGAAATCGGGTATCCGGAGCCTGGTAAGCTGCACGCATATTTCATTTTTACAAAGAAAGGGTGTCAGGATAGATGTCTACAGGCTATTGGATCACCAACGTTCGCTTGGAGAGCGGGTATCGCAAGGAAAATGATAAGGTCGTTGCCACGCAGACTGAGGTAGCGCATCTTTTGATTGAGGACGGACGAATCGCCCAAATCGAATACGGAGCACAAGTGCCGCAGACCGACCTTCCAAAGCAGGATGCAGCTGGACTTTTGGCATTGCCGTCTTTTCGGGATATGCACATCCACATCGACAAGACGTATTATGGCGGCCCTTGGAAAGCCGTTACACCAATCAAGACCATTTTGGATCGACTGGCGGAAGAAGCGAATCTCATGACCAAACTCTTGCCGACTGCACAAGAGCGGGCAGAAAAGATGCTGGCCCTCTTGCTCTCCTCGGGCACGACTCATGTGCGGTCCCATTGCAACATCGATCCATATATCGGACTGAAAAATTTGGAGGCAACCCTGGCTGCCACCGAGACATTCCGTGGAAAGCTCAGCGTCGAAGTTGTCGCATTTCCTCAGCAAGGCTTATTGCGCAGCAATCAGGTGGAAAATATTCGCGAGGCGTTGAAAATGGGCGCGACCTACGTCGGTGGCGTCGACCCGGCTACTGTCGACCAGAACATCGAGAAGTCGCTCGCTACCGTATTTGAACTCGCAGTCGAAGCGGACGCGCCGATCGACCTGCATCTGCACGACCCGGATCACTTGGGGATTTTCACCTTCAAGCGACTGGCAAAGATGACGGAGGATGCTGGCTGGAAAGGAAGAGTCACCATCAGCCACGCCAATTCCCTGGCAGACATCAGTCTGGAAGAAGCAGCGGATGTAGCCGAGATGTTGGCAGCGCAAGGCATTTCCATCACGAGCACAGTTCCGGTCGTCAAGCCGACGATTCCGATTCCATTGCTGCATGAAAAAGGCGTATCCGTTTCCCTCGGAGATGACAGCATTACCGATCACTGGTCGCCATTCGGCCAAGGAGACAGTCTGGAAAAAGCAGGTCGCCTCGCAGAGCGCTTCCGCATGCAGGACGAGCGATCACTCTCGCAAGCGCTCGGTTTCATCACCGGCGGCAAGACTCCATTGGACAAAGAGGGCAACCGCCAATGGCCAAACGTCGGTGACGAAGCCGACATCGTCTTCCTCCACGCTGCCTCGGCAGGGGAAGCAGTGGCCCGTCGTTCGAAACGTCAGGCGGTTATGTTTAAGGGCAAGGTCGTGCATGGTTCTTTGTAATACTGGCAGTCATTTTTGATAAGAAAAGATAAGAGGGTGTCCCCGATAGTTGATAACTAGAGGAGGCACCCTTTTCATGTTGTGGGGTTAGGAGGAGTCGCCGGGGGTTATTCAACATGACTCCAATAGAAAGGTTAAAGTGAACTTGATATAATTGGGTTGAAAGGGATTGTGAGGAAGGAAATATGAGGGAGAGGAAGTGTAACCGTTGAAACTAAATCATCTCAATCTCACAGTAACCGACGTAAACGCGGCTCGAGAGTTCTTGGAAAAATATTTTGAACTACAAACCAGGCATACGCGAGGAAATTCATTCGCCGTCCTGTTTGACGATGACGGATTGGTGCTCACCTTGATGAAAGGGACTGAAGCAAACTATCCCAACACTTTTCACATTGGCTTCATACAGGAAAGTGAAGAGCACGTGAACGCGATCAACCAACGCATGAAGGAAGATGGTTTTGATGTCAAGCCGCCGATAAGGTCGCATGCTTGGACGTTCTATGTGGAAGCACCAGGTGGATTTACCGTTGAGGTCCTTTGTTGAATCGGGTAGAAAGATTAAGGAGCCAAATGGAAAAGGCAAAGTCATTAACATAAAAGCAGCGACAGTCTTAGGTTTCTTTTCAAGTCCTAAGACTCCGCTGCTTTTTATCTGAGAGCAGTCTGACCCGCTTACTTGTGCTTCCAAGGTACTTCGATTTCTTACAGAGTTAAATCTTTTTGAAATCCCTACAACGACTGAGAAGAATATTTCCAGGCGTAGCGACTGTGGAGTCCAACCGAGCGAAGCGACGATTGGCGGGCAATAGAAACGCTACCTTTGTGCACGCTGCGGAGCGGCTGCTACTTTTGCGTTTCCCCGCCAAACGTTGCGGAGCGTCCAGTGACTGCATCCCTGCAGGACGGAGCCCGGAACGAAGAATGGAAATATTCTTCTCTGATGTTCTCCAATCCCCCAAGCACAATCTTCCCTTTAAACATGACAGCCGCACGTCGCGAACGTCTAGCCACTGCTTCAGCAGAGCAGCTGGCTTCCGCAAAGACAATGCTCGCTTCGTCGCCCACCATCGGCCACGCACGCTTTCCTTCCTTGTCCAACGTCGTTTTTCCACCCGTTATAAAGAACAGAGATTGAACAAGAGACCGTTCATCCACCCATCGGTAACGCTCGACCAGTCGGTTCAGCTTCTCCAGCATGTCACCGGTGCCGTAGGGCGACCATGAATCGTAGAAGCCATCATAGCCCAGAGCGACCCGCACCCCTTTTTCGTGCAGGATCGGTACAGGAGGCATAGGACGATTAATCGGGACGGTCGTCATGATCTGCACGCCATTTTTCGCGAGGCGATCCGCCATTTCCGTGCTTTCCTCTGGGGACACGTCTCCCAATGCAAAGGCATGACTGATCGCCATCCGATCTTGCCAGCCAGCCTCTTCGGTCAGGTCGAGAATTCGTTTGATCGTATAAAAACCGAGCGTGCCAGGATCGTGCAGGTGAATATCGACGTCTGCATCAGCTTCTACCGCGATGTCCATCATTTCACGCAAGGAGCCTTCCAGCTCGTTATCGATGCCCGCCGGGTCCAATCCACCGACGTGGGT
>JARDZO010000254.1 GCA_029240815.1 Brevibacillus sp. | reverse complement strand
CGAAGCACTGATTCGCAAAAACATTTTGCCGATTCGACCCATTCGCCCAGGGCAGAAGAATACGCGCAAAATCCGCTGGAAATCAGTTGTTAGCTTCGTCTACAAGCGGATCTTCCCTCCGCTTTGTTTGCTGTACGCTTTTTCCTTGCTTACACCAAAAAAACAAACGGCACAGGGCTTTTCCCGTGCCGTTTCCGATTCCATTTTTATTCCCGGTCTTGTCTTTGAGCTTAACTTAATGACATTGCCCGTCCGGGGGGGGCTTCGTTTTTTTTCGACAATTTGATAACCACTACAGCCGAGAGTGTACATAACTGAGCCGATCCGCAAATCGTGCAGTATTGTCGGTCTTCAATCTACATTTGGATAAAATACCATATATGCCCAGAGAACTATATACAAACTTATAATAAAATAGTAAACTTTGGTTGTCCCTGGGGAATATATGGTATAAGTATGCAATTTTGCTAATGACTTCTCTATCATTTGCGGACGCGCCAATTGTAGAGAAAATAAGAGGAAAAAAAAACTACGACGGCACAATCAACTAACGATCTATCTACGACGGCACAATCAACTAACGATCTATAATTGATCCCACTGGTCTTCCAATTGTTGCAAAAAAGTATGAGGGCTGCGATTAAAGCGTCTACGCTGAACGCCTTCGGATAGGCGCTCGTTCCATCGTGCTTTGCGCTGAGCATACGTTTCATAGCTCACAGTTCTCAAACGGGCGATGACGTACTTTTGGCGAAGCGCATCGTCCACGAGCACAATCATTTCTCCGTTTCGAATGATGTAGCTGTTCCAATTACGAAGTCCCGTGATCCGACGATGGCAAGCCTTCGTTCGGCGGAAAAATTGCTCCAGATCGTTGTTGGTGCGCGGCACGTGATCGTGGTCGTAGCAGGTAAACAGTCCCTTCCAGAAACCGCGTGAATAGTTCAACACATTCGCCACCATAGGCGCATCTTCTTCATGCGTGTAGGTCTGTTTGAGCCACGCAAGCAATTGGGTCATTTCCCATTCGACCGTTTCGCTCGTTTTGTCTTCACCTGGTTCCAGCGCGGCCGCGATATGAGCGAGCGGCTTAGCCCAACGGGTTACCGACTCGTACCGGGATGTCTGATCACTAAGTTTACTGAAAATTCTGACCAAACCCTGAAGAAGATGAGGCTCTTTTTTTAGTCAAGCATCGCGCAAGCGACGCCTGTATGGCTTGGGCTCGTTCATATATGAGCATCCCGGGTAACTCGAGCGGTGGCTCCCCGTCTTCTAGAAGCAAAGCACGAACAGCAGCGACATAACCTTTGGCCACCTGAGCTTCACTTACAACGGCTTGCGCTTCAGTATGTGAAACGTCTGAGCCTTCGCCTTCGCTTGTTTGGGCCGTTTTCATAGCTTTCTTCTCCGCCTGCTCGATTTTTCTTTCCACATCCCGCAGGCCACGCATGCCCTTTTTCAACTCCATTTTGAGCTTGCGATCCGCGTCTACGACGGGTTTGGCAATGTCTTTGAGGTAGTGGTATTGGCAGTACTGATAAGGTACGTCCGGTAAAAGCGTTTCGAATGCCTGACGGATGGACACTTGTCCATCGCTGACGATCCCCACAATGGGAAACCCCATTTCTATAATGGGTTCGATGAGCGTACGCAATTCAGCAGCCGCTCCGCTTTTCATATTCTGTGCGGCGAGAATCGCACCACTGAATACTTCGCGAATGACGTAGAGCATCTCGTTTCCCTTTTCAGGTTGGACACCGTCCATCGAGAGGATGATCCCACCATTTTGTGCCGTCGTTTCTGCCAAGCTTTGCCTCACGTAATCGTCAAGGCTGGCCGCAAGCAGGGTTTGATAACGCTCATACAATGTTTGGGCATATCGCTCGCTTGTTGCAATGCCACGCGCGTTCAGCAGATCTGCAATCTCTTTACAAGTGCGATGCTGTTTAAAGCGCAACTCTCCAACGAGGCAGAGCACGTCGTAACCATAAGAGGAATGTTTCATACTGAGCATTTCGGCTTCTGCAGATTTATAGGCTACGCCTGCATGGGTGCAGTTCGCGTTAGGGCACAGGTAAGCCATACTCCATGCGTGAATGACGCCGGTCAGCGTTGAAATTTTCTTCTTCCATGCGTTATGGGAACGTCTGAGTTTGACTCCGCAATGCGGACAGTTAACCATCTCAGGTCGGAAATAGACTTTTGGCGCGGGGCCGAGGCGATTTTTCGAAAGCATAAGGGGTACACTCCCATTCATTTCGTGTCCCTTAGTTATTCGACATTCGCCAGGAAAATCCTGTTATATAATTGTGCTGTCGTAGAAAAAAAAGAAAATATGGAGGCTGATTTGTTTATGAAGAAAAAGTTTAAAAAAATGTTAGTTGTCTCAATGTCTCTAACAGTGCTTGCTCTCGGATCTGCCCCAGCCTTTGCAGACACACATAGGACTGATTTGTATTTGACAACTTCTGGGGGGAAACTAGCTGCTTATGCCGACTCCAGTATGAGCAGTTATTGGGATGCAATATACATCACAAATGATATTAGTATAAATGGAGCAACGCATAGAGGAAATAGTGTTTTAGGGGCCGGTACATATGCTTCGACGCCCGTTGTTTACACAGATCACAACTATGACCCCAATAAAACATATCGATCAGATTCTACTCACAACTGGAAAAATAACGAAGACCAAGGTTATTGGGGTAATGTGAAAAAATTTGATTTAGATCTTTAAATTTTTTGCATGAACCATAAAGGGGATTCCCCCTTTATGGTTCATTTTCAGGGGGACGAGAAATGCGATACCGATTATTGCTTTTATTGCTAACAATCCTTATAACAGGGTGCAAAGACGATGCAGGCACAGATCGACCGTCACAGATAATATTAGAGTCCGGTCCCCTTCGCATCATGCACCCGGATAAAGATCAGTTTATGAATAATTACGGCAACACATTTCAAATTAAGCACCCTGGCATTGAGTTGGAAGTAATATCTTCTTTGGAATTGGCTCAGAATGGCTATAAGACTGAAGAGGTCCTTCAGTTTATTTCCAAGAATCGTCCGGATTTTATCGTCATCGATCCAATTTCCTACCAGAAGAAAGAAGTGCAAAAGTTGTTGCATCCGTTAGAACCGCTGCTTCAGCAAGACGGGATTGAATTGGGAAGTTTTGTGCCTTTGATTATTGGTTTTTTGAATAATTCAGGGAAAATACCGTTATACGGTTTGACACCCAGTTTTTCGAGTCAAGCGATATTTTGGAACCGCGAGTTATTCGATCGTTACGGGGTTCCTCATCCAAACCAGTTGATGTCTTGGGAAGATGTGCTGAAAACTGCAAAACGATTCCCCGTAAAGGATGACATCTATGGCTTATATGAGTCGCACCCGCCTAACTTCAATCCGTTTACTCTTTTTTCGAAAATAACCGAAACATACGGATTGAATTTTGCCGGACCTGACGGTGCAAAAAGGCTACAAAGCGATCCTCTTTACTTATCGATATGGGAGCAAGTTATGGATGCTTACAGAACTGGCTATGTTTACAATCCACTTCAGCAAACGAATCGGCTGGAAGGAGCAAATAAATACGAGTCAAACTTGTTTCTTCGCGGCAGGGCAGCCATGTATGTCGATACCAATTATTTTTTAAAATATTTGAGAGATGCTCCCAAAAACAATTTGCAGGAAATCAACTGGGAGATGGCGGTGATGCCCGTCAATCCGCGTCAGCCTGACGTGTCCAACGCCTACAATATCCGGGAAATCTATGCGCTTCGTACCGGTTCCGAGAACTTGACCTCGGCATGGACGCTATTGCGCCATATTCACAGCGATGAGACTGCAAAAATGTTATCCATGTATGACGACGACATCGGAATCGTAACGAAAATTGCCGATGCTAAAGACCATCGTGGGAGAGAATTATCCGCTTTTTTTCAACTGAAACCTGATCTTCAAGAGAAAGAAACGTATAAGTTTCGCATGGAAGATGTTCCGCTATATCGTCAAACCATCATGGATGTGAGCTTGAAGGCATTGAACGGAACGATATCGGGCATTGAGGCTTTAGAAGAACTGGGCAGCGCAGTTGAGCGATTGTATGACAATAATTGATAAACCATTTGTTAGGGGGGCTATTTGTGAGATGGCATACATCCGGCATACTTATCCTTATTTTCGTCATGATCGGTTTAACCGGATGCGAAAGTGAGGAAGAAGGCCGGGACGTTATATTGGATCCGAACGTTTCGCACACGATAACCGTTATGGACGATAAAGACTTTTTTATGAACAAGTTTGGAAAAATCATAACAGCGAAGCATCCGAACGTTCAGTTCCAATTTGTAACTCCTCCCGTTCCGGAAAAAGGAGAGGATCGGATAGAGGCATTAACGAAGTTTATGCGGCAATCGAAACCGGATATATTGAAACTTGGCTTTAATACGTTTAGACAGTTGACAGACAAGGGAGAATTGCTTGACTTGGCTCCTTTTATAAAGACGGATAAGTATGACATTGAAGTTTTTCACCCGGCTGTTATTGAATTATTGCGCGGTATGAAACCCGACCAATTATATGGGCTGTCGTCGTATTTTGTGAAGAATGGATTGTTTTATAACAAGGAATTGTTTGATCGATACAAGGTTAACTATCCAGTTGACAGCATGACTTGGGAGGACGTATCTCTTCTTGCACGAAAGTTTCCGTTAAAGCGGGCTGACCATGACAATCTGGTTGGAGTTTATATAGATGATCTGTTTGGTGGCGACCCGAATCTATATGCAGATCGAATGTTTCACCTTGGGTCTTTTGAGCGGGCAGCGATATTGAATGACCAAGGAACGGCTTTACGAATGAACGATCCGAAATGGAAATCGATTTGGGGCTTTCTACAAACAAATTTCCGCGCGGGCGTATTCGAAAAAGCGCTGGAACCTGATAAAAAGATCGATTTGTTTGCAACCGGAAAAGCAGCGATGGCATTTGCTCCTAATGTTTATGTCCAAACGCTGGAACGAAATATGAGCACCGAGTGGGGGGTAGTGACTGAACCCGTCAGCAAAGGAAAGCAGGATCAATCGTACTCGGTATCTGTAAGGGAAGTGTACTCCATTTCGGCGGGTTCATCGGCAGCCTCGACAAGTTGGGAGTTATTGAAATTTATGCACAGCGAAGAAGTAACACAGTTGTTGGCACAATCTTCTGTCTATGGAAATCTATTGAGCACTAGAGAAAGCGCCCCGCGAGTCAGAGGACAAGTCGATAACAGTGTATTTTACAAATTGAACAGATGGTTTGAACCTCCGCGCGAGAAAATAACTCCCCTTTTTTTAGACAAGTTTATTCAGTTGGCGGAGCAGGAGTTGATAAAAGTAATCGAACAGGACAAGTCGATCGATCAGGCATTGAACGATTTACAGGAAAGCGCCCAAGATGCTCTGTGACTGTATTCAAGAAGGGGCTGTCCCATAAGTAGTTTTTAACTACCAAGAAACAGCTCCTTCTTCTCTAAATATGACGAAAAAAGGTCGATCCAGGACTTACTCTTGCTCCTGAACTCGACCTTTTTGGTTGTTCCTTGCCCACTTGAGCATATTGTGGGCAAGTGAAAGCCACCCGACCTCTAGGCTCACTTTTGGCAAGCCGCGAAGCAGGAAACGCCGGAAGTTCCGGTTATTCTTCATTTGCCCAAATACACTTTCCGGTTCGATCATTCGACGAACGGAGAGCTTGTAGCCTTCCTCACTTTGCAGCACCTCTCGTGCTTGCTGCTTCTGATGCAAATACTTCATACTGACTCGTATTTCCCGGTTTCCTTTTGCTTTCGTACAATCGCTTTTGAGAGGACAACTCGTGCAATCCGGACTTCGGTAATGACGAAGATGGATCTCATAGCCGCTTTCTGTGTGCTGCTTGCTTTCATGATGAAACGTCAGCGTCTGACCGCCAGGGCACTGCCACGTGTCGCTTGCTTCCTCATACGACCAGTTGTCTGCCTTTCGGATGTCGGCTTTCCATTTCTTCGACTTTTCGATGTGATAAGTACTGTATTTGACCACGGCCTTGATCTGTTCCTCCTCCAGATAAGCGTAGTTCTCCTCTCCGCCATATCCGGCATCGGCAATGACGGTGCTCGGCTTCTTGCCAAGTACTGCTTTGACCTTCTCCAGATGAGGCTTCAAACAGCGTGTGTCGGTCGGCCGTTGATGCAGACTGTATCCAACGATAAACTGGTTTTCAGTTCCGATTTGCACGTTGTACCCAGGTTTCAGTTGTCCATTGCGCATATGATCTTCTTTCATCCGCATAAAGGTAGCATCCGGATCGGTTTTGCTATAGCTGTTTCTCTCACCCAGCACATTCTCATGGTGTTCATACGTTTGCAAGCGAGGCAGCAGATCTTTGCGCACCAAACGAACCGCCTTTTTAAGCGGCTTATCTTTCAGTTTTGCTTGTAACTGTTCTTCGAGTTGCTGCACCGCTTTCTCCAGCTTTTCACTGGTAATTTGACTGGACTCCCCGAGCTCGAGCAAGTCCCGGTCTTGTTGCTCCTGTTCTTCTTGCCGCTCGGCTTCATCAATGCTGGCAAAGAGTGCTCGAACTTTCTCTTGCAAGCGAGCTTTATGTTTGGCAACCGCCTTGCCCCAAACGAACGTATATCTGTTGGCGTTAGCCTCAATTTTGGTTCCGTCCAAGAAGTAATGATCCAGCTTGACGTAACCGGCTTCTGATAGAAAACCCAGCACGGTGGTAAAGATGGATTCCAACACATCTTTCATCCGCTCGGAGCGAAAGCGATTCAGGGTACGAAAGTCAGGCCGTTGCCGTGCAGCAAGCCACATGAACGGGATATGTTCACGCACTGCTTTTGCAATTTGACGGGAGGAATAGATCCGCTGCGAGTAGGCGTACACAATGATTTTGGTGAGCATCTTCGGGTGGTAGCTATCCCGTCCACCACCGGGGTAGGCTGCAGCAAAGATGCTGTCATCTAAGCAATCGATGGCAGCATTCACCACACGCACCACATGATTCGCTGGAATGTCTTCTTCCAGATCCATTGGCATGAACAATTGATCCATGTTATATTGAATGTACAAAGAAACCGACTCCTTAAAATGGTTTGGGTGGTACCTCCATTTTACTAAGAGACGGTTTCTTTGTGTTTAACAATTTTAAAAAAAGTGGGCTGTCCCCAGTCTACTTCAGACTTTTGGGACAGCCCCATTTTAAAAATCGGCCCCACACCAAGGGATGGGGACCAGGTTGAGGAAATTCGCAAACATTTAGGAGTCGGAAGGGACTCCGTAGTAAATTTCGTAATTAATCACGATGGCACTGTAATTGTTCAAAAAGTGTTGCGGAACAAGTATTTCGGAAAGCTATGGAGCATCCATTTATTCAATTATTCATTCGGAATTATCCTGAAGGAGAACTGCGAGCTTCCATGTATATTGGGGCCATCATTCAATCAGGGCAGCTCTCGAGCTCGCTACCGGATGAATTAATAGACGTAAAAACAATCGTAACCCTAATAAAGGAATACACGGGGTAATCAATCTTGGAAGAGGAGGAATCGGGATGGGGTTATTTGAGTGTTTGCTTTATTCGAATTGAATAAGATAAGTTCGCTTCTATCCAAGAAAGAAGCTAAAATTCAGCAGGAACGTCAAAAAGAAAAAAGTCCTCGTGCTGTAACATCTGGTACTTCCGGTAGCGGGAGTCCGATACAACAACGTAACAATGCCTTCGAATTCAAATTTAAGTAGCAGAACATGTCTTGGGATCAATCAGAAAACGACCCCATTCAAGATTTTCAATGTTCATATTGTAATCGGACAATTTCATATAAAACGTCTAACGCTCGCTTTTATCAAAATATAAAACAATGCTATCAATGCTCCGATATTAAGGTAAAAGACAATTATTAAGACTAAGAAGTTTTTTTAACGCGAGCGATTGAATAATGTAAGTTGAGATGAGGGAATTGAATGTGGCAATTTACCATTATAACCGTATATGTGCTGGCATTACTCTGAGCTGGCGTAAAAATAAGAGAAGTAACTCCAAGGACAATTAAGAATTACCGGAAGTATTACAAGACGGCAGCTGGAGTTTTATTTTTAGGGCTCGCAGGTTTTATTTTCACGATGAACTCAAGCTTTGCTGGAGTGAACGAAACATATGCTATCGGCATTTTCGTTCTCGGACTACTATTTGGAATCATGGCCCATACTTGCATTGCCTTCTTGCTGGTTTCTGGAATTTTCGAGCTCTCCGGTTGGTTTAAAAATCGCAAGGAAGGAAGAGGTGGAGCAGTTTGAAGTGGTGGGGCTGCCTGCAGACAACTCTCGAGGTAGGCTCGTTGAGATGGCGGCGCCATATGATTTTTATACCTCGAGCCGATCGATGCAGCGAAAGGATCCGGTCTCCCCGACCCATCGCACGAAAATGCATGACGTTTACCGGTTGACCTATCTGCGGCTTTCATCAGAATTAACCGAAAATAGCTAGAAAGCTGCTATAACAGACTGGGATTCAGATATACGCTTTTATTTTCGTAAATGATACAATGGACTAGTATACTGATGATGTTTTACACCTTATTACGAGTATCAAGCCCTACGGGTGGTATGTCTTTTTTAGAAGACGTGCGTCCGTAGGGCTTTTTTGCTTTTCGGCGCTTACAAGTCGATATTTTCGGGAGAGAAGGCTCCTGAT
>JARDZO010000253.1 GCA_029240815.1 Brevibacillus sp. | reverse complement strand
GGGTGTACGCCTCTATGTACTCCGGATCGATCATCTCCTCGTCAACCAGTACGTTCATCATCCCCAGCGCCAATGCGGCGTCCGTGCCTGGGCGGATCGGAATGTACCAATCGGCTTGCTTGGCCGTCCGGTTCCTGTAGGGATCGATCACCACCATTTGCGCGCCCTTTTTCTTGGCTTGCTTGAAAAAGGCGAGCATGTGCATGTTGCTCGACGCCATGTTGCTGCCCCACACAATCAAAAGATCGGTGTGTGCGACCGATTCCGGACGGCTGCCGACCATAGCCCCTATCGTGTAGTTCCAGCCGACATCCGCTGCCGGCGAGCACAGGTTGCCGCGCCCTTGGCTTGCCCCGAGATTGTGAAAGAACGGAAAGTGGGCATTCATTTGGAGAATCCCCATATTCCCGCTTCCCTGAAAGCAGTAGACAGTATCACTGCCGTGTAACTCAATCGCTTGCTGAAGACGGACCACAATCTCTTCAAGTGCCTCATCCCAACTGATCCTCTCAAACTGGCCGCTTCCCTTTATTCCTGTTCGTCTCATCGGATATAAAAGACGCTCAGGGGAGTGAATCCGCTCGCTGTAACGCAGGACTTTGGAACATAAAGCCCCTCGTGTAAAAGGGTGGGCGGGATCTCCCTTGGTAGCGATCACTTTGCCGTCTTCGATGCTGGCGAGGATGGAACAAGTATCCGGACAGTCGTGCGGGCACACCGTTTTGCGCAGATTCATGCTATCGACCTCCTTTTTCTTTCTCTGACTTTTATTCGCCTACCTTCACTATTTATCCACTAGCAAAAGTTGTGCCAGTTGGATTGTCGATGATGGCACCACTCTGAAGAGCAGGTTGGGCAGAGGGTGTGTTCTTTTTTATTTTAGAAAAAGATTGAATATTTAGTTTTTATAATTTACGATTGTGATAGTGATTAAAGAACCACTGGTTCTAATATAGAGACAATTAGGTGGTTGATTATAGATGACACTCAAAACATTAGATATTTCATTGAGATTGCTAGGTTATTTCAACCGGGAGAATCCGGCCTGGGGCGTTCGGGAGCTGGCCAAGGAGATGGAGGTCAGTCATTCCATTGTCTACCGCATCCTGTCAACATTTGAGGAACACGGCTTCATGGAGCAAAACCCGGAAACGAAGAAGTATGAGCTGGGGCTCAAGTTTTGGGACTACAGCATGCTGGTGCAGGAGAATCACAGCATCTCGGACATCGTCTACCCGGTGCTGAAACGACTTTCCGAAGAGGCCGGAGAATCCATCTCGATTAATTGGCTGGATCGAACGGAGGGCATCTGCATCGCCATCGTGGAAAGTCCCCAGAGCGTCAAGTTCACTCTGACGATCGGCAGCCGGACAACGCTTTATCCAGGAGCACGGAGCAAAATGATCCTCGCTTATTTGCCGGAGGAGAAACAGCGGACCATTCTGGAGGAGATTTTGCTCGACCCGCAAGAGCCGATGTACGGTGTTTCCACAGATCCGGAGGTGATCGTGGGGGAGTTGCGTGAAATCAGGCGCAAGGGCTGGTGCTATTCCGTTGGGGAACGGACGCCTTCGGTTGTGGGCCTCAGCGTTCCGCTATTCAACGCGAAGCAAGAAATCATCGCTTCCCTGACTTTTGCCGGGCCCGAATACCGGATGCCGGAAGCCAAAATAAAAGAAATCCTCCCGATCTTGATGAAAGGGCAGCGAGAGATACAGGAGCAGTTCAATAAGATGAATCAGCCGTTTATAGAAAAAGAAACAAAGCGCTACAAACGATAGCATTTTTGAAAGGGGGAGATAAGGGGACGCTGCAACTCGAAAGGAGGAGGGAGATAAAGTACGCAAGGGTGACAGGATATAGGGCTTCGATCGCGTTTTTTCGTTGATGAGTCATGTGAAAAGAGAAGGGGGAGCGCAGACTATGTTGTCCAAGTATCGCATGAAGTGGTGGGGCATCGCAGCTCTTGTTTCGGTCATGATCAGTACGGCAGGGTGCAGTAGCGTGTCCAATCAGCAGACAACGAACCAACCGAATCAGCCGGGAGAAACGAAAGCTCAGACAAATACGGGGACACCTTCTGAAGAAGCGCAGGGCGAACTGAAAAAAGGCGGAACGATTCGGGTCGCAGTCGATGCGGACCCGCCAACGCTCGATTGGATGAGCTCCCCGTCAAGCGCTACAACAGCCGTGGCCTATCATCTGTTTGAGCAGATGTTCACGCTGGATCAAAATTTGACGATTAAGCCGATGCTGGCCAAGGATTACAAGATCAGCGAGGACAAGAAAACCTATACGATCCAACTACGGGAGGGCGTCAAGTTCCATGATGGCTCCACCATGAACGCGGAGGATGTCGTGGCTTCCATGAACCGTTGGGGTGTTCTCTCCGGCGTAGGACGCACGATGTTCAATAAAGTGCAGGAGGTGCGTGCGAACGGCGAGTATACGGTGGAAATCCTGTTGAAGGAGCCGTATGCCCCTGTACTGGCCAACTTGGCTGATCCGACGCAATCCCTGGCAGTCATCCCTGCCGAAATGGCGAAACAGGCGGATAAAAATCCGTTGGAAGATCATCAGGTGATCGGTACGGGCCCCTATCAGTTTGAGAGCTGGAAGCGAGGACAACAAATCGTGTTGAAACGGTTTGATGGCTATGTATCGCGTGAGGAAGACTGGGGTGGATTGACCGGCAAAAAAGTAGCTTACGCCGACAAAATCCAGTTTCAAATCGTGAAAGATACGCAGGTGCGCTTCAGCGGCTTGCAAACGGGCCAGTTTGACTACGCTGTGCGGATGCCGAAGGATCTGTTCGAGGCAATCAAGGGTTCGCCCGGCATGAAAGCGATCACGAGCAGACCGGACAGCTGGCTCACGGTTGTGCCGGACAAATCGCAGCCTCCGTTCGATGATGTGCGGCTGCGCCAGGCAATCAACTATGCGCTGGACAAAGATAAAATCGGCCAGGGCACATACGGTCCAAAAGACTTCTATGAAGTGGACGGCTCCATTTTCTTCCCCGATCAAAAAGACCTCTACACCACGGATGGCACGGAAGGGTATAACGTTTACAATCCCGAGAAAGCAAAGCAATTGATGAAGGAAGCGGGTTACACCGGAAATACAATCAAGCTGATTGCTACGAACAGCTTTGATGATCATAACAATGCAGCACAGGTATTGATGCACCAGTTGAAAGAAGTAGGCTTCAACGTCGAACTGCAATATCTGGAGTGGGCTACTTTCCTGAACCAAGTAAATGACCCGAACAACTTTGATATGTTTGTAACCGGTTTTCCGCCTACGTACGATTTAACCGGCGTGCTGTGGATCAATCCGAAGTTCCCGGGATTGTACACGAGCCCGAAAATGGACGCGTTGGTGGAGAAGTGGAGCAAAACGATCGATCCGAGTGAACAAAAACGAATCCTGGGCGAGGTGAACAAACTCACATATGAAGAACTGCCTGTCATCAAGTTTATTAACGAGATCGGATTGGAAGCAATGAATGACAAGCTCGTCGGTTTTCATGGATGGCTTTCGTATCGATTCTGGAACGTAGGGGTTGCGACACCGTAGCGTGAATCGCGGAGGGGAGGTAAAACATTGATACAGTATGTGATGCGCCGTCTCATTTCGTTGATTCCTGTGCTTCTGGTTGTAGGCGTCGTCGTGTTTGCCGTCATCCATCTGGCACCGGGTGATCCGGCGGCGGTCATTTTGGGAGAGACAGCCACACCTGACCAAGTGGAACAGCTGCGAGGAACGCTCGGCCTAAACGAACCGCTGCCTGTCCAGTTTTTCCACTGGTTTAGTCAGGCCATACAGGGAAATCTGGGCAAATCTGTCTTTTCTGGTGAACCGGTTTTGCAGCTCATTGGGGAACGCTTGGGACCAACCTTCAGTTTGACTGTGCTAGCCTCCTGTTTGAGCCTGGTCATTGCAGTGCCTAGCGCGCTATTGGCCGTGTGGAAGCGAAACAGCACGCTCGATCCTGCATTCATGTCTTTCACCATGCTGGGCGTCTCTATCCCCAACTTCTGGCTGGCACTACTCTTGATTCTGGGCTTCGCGGTGACGTTGCGGTGGCTTCCGGTCGCGGGCTACGTGCCGCTCGGCGAAGGGTTTTGGCCGTGGCTTTCCCACCTGCTCTTGCCCGCTGTCGTCCTAAGCGTTCAGCAGGCCGGACTGATCGCTCGTATGCTGCGTGACGGCATGCTGGAGGTCATGCACCATGACTACATCCGTACGGCCCGTGCCAAAGGGTTGAAGGAACGGCTTGTGTTGATGAAGCATGCCCTCTCCAATGCGATGATTCCGACGACCACCGTTATTGGCGCAAGCATCGCGGGCCTGTTGGGCGGGGCGGTTGTGACTGAAACCATCTTTGCCATTCCCGGCATTGGCCAACTGATCGTCGATTCGATTTCGCGGCGGGACTACCCGGTGCTGCAGGGATCAGTACTGTTTGTCGCCGGCGTGTACGTGTTTGTTAACCTGCTGGTTGATCTCGCTTATGCGGCTCTCGACCCACGGATTCGGTATGACTAGATGGAAAAAGGAGTGCAACGTATGAAGAGCAGGAATCGGCAGGGCACGGGCAAGCGGCGGATCGGGATCGCAGCAGTCGTCGTACTAGCTACACTGGTAGCGGCGAGCGTTTCGGCGCCGCTGTGGATTCCCTATTCACCCATTGAAATGAATCCCGTTCAAAGGCTATTGCCCCCTTCTGGTGAAAATTGGTTTGGAACCGATCATTTCGGCCGCGACATTTTCAGCCGGGTCATTTATGCTGCAGGAATTTCATTAGGCATCGGCTGTACGGTCGCCTTGCTGACAACGGTGCTGGGCACGGTGACGGGACTGCTTACTGCCTATTATCGGAAAATTGACAATATTTTGATGAGGATCGTGGATGGCGTCAGTGCGTTTCCCTCCATCCTGTTGGCGATTGCGCTTGTGGCGGCGCTGGGGGGAAATGTCGCCAATCTGATCATCGCTTTGGTCTTCGCTTTTTGGCCAATCATGACGCGAGTGGTGCGGTCATCGGCATTGCAGCTCAGCAAGATGCAGTACATCGAGGCGGCGAAAGCTATCGGGACCCGTGATCGGGTTATCCTTTTTGGCCACCTGCTGCCCAATGCATGGACACCCATTATCGTGCAGGCGACGTTTATCTTTGCCGAAGCGATTCTGGCTGAGGCGGCCCTCAGCTTTCTCGGCTTGGGAATCAAACCGCCGACGCCCACGTGGGGAAGCATGCTTGGCGAGTCCCGCCTCTATTTGACCAATGCGCCGTGGTATTCCATCTTTCCGGGAATAGCCATCGTAATCACGGTCCTTTCCTTGAATATCTTCGGTGATTTTCTGCGGGATTGGCTAAATCCTCATGCACGCCACCAACGCAGAGCGGCAAAGTCGCAAAAGACAGCGATGAAGGGAAGTGAGGTGAACGGTCATGACGTTGCTGCAAGTGAACAATCTTAGAGCCTATTTTGATACGCCCGGCGGAGTCGTGAACGCGGTCGACGGCGTTTCGTTTTCGCTGAACGCAGGTGAGACACTGGGGATCGTCGGGGAATCGGGGAGCGGCAAGAGCGTCATGTCGCTTTCGCTGATGCAGCTAAATCCCACGCCGCCCGCTCGTTATCCCTCGGGGGAAATCATTTTCGAGGGTCGCGACCTACTGCGTGCGAGCGAGCAAGAGATGCAGCAGATTCGGGGCAACGAGATCGCGATGATTTTTCAAGACCCGATGACCAGCCTGAATCCAGTGTTTACGGTAGGGGCACAGATCATCGAGTCGATTCGCACCCATCAAAAGGTCAGCAAGAGGCAGGCCCGGGAGATGGCCATTCAGGTGCTGCGCGATGTCGGTATCGCCAGCCCCGAGAAACGGATGCATGAATATCCGCACCAATATTCGGGGGGAATGCGGCAGCGGGCGATGATCGCCATGGCTTTGGCCTGCAATCCCAAAATTTTGATTGCCGATGAACCGACGACAGCATTGGACGTGACGATTCAGGCGCAAATTCTGGAGCTGATGAAAAGCATTCAGGAGAAATATGGTACGGCCATTATCATGATTACGCACGATTTGGGTGTGGTCGCGCAAATTGCTGACCGGGTGATGGTCATGTACGGAGGGCGGGTGGTGGAGGAGGGCAAAACGGACGATGTCTTCTACAATCCGGCGATGCCATACACCTGGTCGCTCTTGCGGGCCTTGCCGCGCCTAGATGGGACGGGCAAAACCAGGCTTTTGCCAATCAAGGGGCAACCGCCCAGCCTGATCTCGCCACCAGACGGCTGCCGCTTTAGCCCTCGCTGTCCTTTCGTCCATGAAAGATGCTACCGTGTCAATCCAGAGTTGGCGGAAAAAAGGCCTTCTCACCGTGCCGCATGCTTCCTGTCCGTGGAGGAAATCGCTGCGGCAGCGAGCCGGGTGGAGGGAGTAGCGGGGGTGGAACCGGCATGAGTGAGGTATTGCTGGAAACCCGCAATCTAAAGGCACACTTCCCGATCAAAGCTGGCGTGCTCCAGCGCACGGTTGGCCACGTGAAAGCGGTGGATGGGGTCGATTTGCAGGTGCGGCGCGGCGAAACGCTGGGCATCGTGGGTGAATCCGGCTGCGGCAAAAGCACGCTGGCACGCCTGATCCTGCGCCTGCTGGAACCAACGGAAGGCGAAGTTCTCTTTGAAGGAGAGAACATCCTCAGCTTTGACCGAAGAAAGATGCTGCAACTGCGGAGGGACATGCAAATCGTCTTTCAGGACCCGTTTGCCAGCCTCAATCCCCGCAAAACGGTAGGCAACATCATTGCCGAGCCACTGCGCGCTCATCAGGCGGAAGGGGACCATAAAAAGCGCGTGCTGGAACTGCTGGAGGTCGTTGGACTGCTGCCTGAACATTTCGACCGATATCCTCACGAGTTTTCAGGCGGCCAGCGGCAGCGGATCGGGATCGCCCGTGCGATTGCGCTCAATCCCAAGCTGATCATCTGCGACGAGCCGGTCAGCGCTCTGGACGTGTCGATTCAAGCGCAAATTATCAACCTGTTTGAGGAGTTGCAAAAGCAGTTCAATCTCACCTATATCTTTATCGCCCACGACCTGTCAGTGGTGAAGCATATTTCCGACCGGGTGGCTGTGATGTATCTGGGCAGGATCGTGGAAACGGCGCGGAGTGAGAGTCTCTACACCGGACCGCGCCATCCGTATACGAATGCGCTGTTATCTGCTATTCCGCTGCCGGATCCCGTACGAGAGAGGACGAGACAGCGAATCGTGCTCAAAGGGGATGTACCCTCGCCAAGCAATCCGCCGTCTGGCTGTACGTTTCACGTCAGGTGCCCCCATGCCCAGCCGCAGTGCAAAGAGCAGGTGCCCGCCTTCGCCGTGGAGGAAAACCGGGACCATCAGGTTTCCTGCTTTTTCCCCGTCGGAGGAAACGATTTGAAAGGAGTTTTGAGATGAGCCAACCGAAGAGTGAGCGAATCTATTTCGCTTACGGACCTACTACCTTGTACGCGTGTCAAGCCGATCAACGTTTTTCCTATTATGCGTACGTTCCGAAATCATATGGCGAAGATAGCTCCCAAGCGTATCGCCTGGCGGTGGTGGTTCATGGAACCGAACGCGCAGCAGCCCGGTACCGCGACGAATTCGCGGATTTTGCCGAAGCGACCAATACGATCATCGTAGCTCCGCTGTTTCCGGCAGGCATCACCGAACCACGGGAGCTCAGTTCCTACAAGTTCGTCGATTTCGGCGGCATCCGATTTGACCGGATTCTTTTGGCGATGATCGACGAGGTATGTGATACGTACGGGTTGACAGACAAGCGTTTCCTGCTGCACGGTTTTTCCGGCGGTGGCCATTTTGTGCACCGGTTTTACTATCTGCACCCTGAACGGCTGCTGGGCGTATCGATAGGCGCACCCGGGTTCATCACGTACGTGGATCCGAACCGTCCGTGGTATGCAGGGACAGCCGATTTCGAGGAGAGGTTCGGGATGAAGGTGCCGCTCGAAGCGATGAGGCGGGTACCTGTACAGATGGTGATTGGTGGAGATGATCTGGAGACGTGGGAAATCAACATGAAGGACTCACCGCTCTGGATCGACGGATTGGACCGGTTTGGCCAGACGCGCGTAGAACGTTTGCGGGGCTTGCGGGACAATTACCAAAGCGA
>JARDZO010000252.1 GCA_029240815.1 Brevibacillus sp. | reverse complement strand
AGTTCTTTTGCCATTGCGTATACCTGTTCCTCATCTGTACCCGCCAGCTTCAACGTGCCGGCTGCAATTCCTTCTGGACGTTCGGTCGTATCACGCAACACGAGAACTGGCACGCCCAAAGAAGGAGCTTCTTCCTGAACCCCGCCTGAGTCGGTCAAGATCAGGTGTGCGCGTCGAGCAAAGTTGTGGAAATCAAAAGCATCCAGTGGTTCGATCAGATGAATTCGCTCATGTCTTCCGAGGAGTTCATGCGCCACTTCCTGCACGGCCGGGTTGAGATGCACAGGGTAGACAACTGCAATCTCTGGATGCTCATCCACGATTCTTCTCACCGCTCGGAAAATTTGACGCATCGGCTCACCGAGATTTTCGCGGCGGTGAGCCGTCATCAGCACCATTTTATGATTGGAAACGAGGTCGAGAACAGGGTGAGTGTAATCTTCACGCACCGTTGTTTTCAACGCATCGATCGCCGTGTTACCGGTAATGTAGATGGTCTCTTCTCGTTTGTTTTCCTGACGTAGATTTTCTGCCGAGCCGTCTGTTGGCGAGAAGTGCAGGTCTGCCATGACACCGGTCAGCTGGCGATTCATCTCTTCCGGGAACGGCGAATACTTGTCCCAAGTACGCAGGCCCGCTTCCACGTGGCCGATCGCCACCTGGTTGTAGAACGCTGCCAGACTCGCAACAAAAGTCGTGGTCGTATCACCGTGAACCAGCACGATATCCGGCTTCACTTCCTTGATCGCCGCATCCAGACTTTCCAGTGCACGAGTCGTGACTCCCACCAATGTCTGCCGGTCTTTCATGATATTCAAATCAATATCCGGTTTGATTTCAAAAATCTCCAGCACCTGATCCAGCATTTGACGATGCTGTGCCGTCACGCAAACGACCGACTCAATCTGCTCACCGTGCTTGTTTAACTCGTGCACGAGCGGTGCCATTTTGATCGCTTCCGGACGCGTGCCGAATACCGTCATTACTTTACAAGTTTTCATCGGTTTCCCTCTCCCGCTACTTCGTGCCGTACAAGCGGTCACCCGCATCGCCTAAACCTGGCACGATATATCCATGATCGTTCAAATATTCGTCAATAGCAGCAACGAAGATATCCACATCTGGATGCTCGTCCTGTACCATTTTGATTCCTTCTGGTGCTGCGATCAGGCACATCAGTTTCATATTTTTGGCTCCGCGCTTTTTCAGTGCGGCGATCGCTGCTACAGCAGACCCGCCTGTTGCCAGCATTGGATCGATCACGATCAGTTCGCGCTCAGCAACGTCAGACGGCAGTTTGACATAGTATTCGATTGGCTGCAATGTTTCCGGATCGCGATACAGACCGACGTGGCCTACCTTCGCAGCAGGAATCAGCTTCAAAAGTCCGTCAACCATACCCAGACCAGCGCGTAAAATCGGTACCAGACCTACTTTTTTTCCTGCGATCACATTGGACTTGCAGGTCGCCACTGGAGTTTCAATCGTGGTCTCTTCCAAAGGCATGTCGCGAGTAATTTCATACCCCATCAATGTGGCCACTTCGTCCACCAATTCGCGGAATTCCTTGGTCCCCGTATTCTTGTCACGGATATAAGTTACTTTATGCTGAATCAGCGGATGGTCAAACACGTATACACGGCTCATCATCGTTCCTCCGTTTCCCTATCAATACATCCTTCTCATCATAGCGAAGGAGTGTCCCGCCGTCAATTTGCCCAATCTTCGTTCTTTTTTTGTTCACTTTCACGTTGGCTGGATAAGAAAAACGCGGGGATTACACCCACTTCCTTTATCCACTCGATCAGGCTGTAGTGGAGTTTCTCTGGGAACCACCGTATATGGGGCAATGTCTTTGAAGAACGAAAGCTTGGTTCTCCTTGTTCAATGGCTTCCGTGACACGTCGAACGGACATATTTGACTAGGTTCTTCTCTTGATTCACCCATGTCCTTCGAAGCGCAACGATTGAGAAATTAAACTTTTGATCCCTTGAACCTCTTCATACCAGGTAGCTAGAGACCACAAGAGCTCGCAGGAGAAGCAGGTTTCCAGGCGGAGCGTAGATCAGAAACCTGCTTCTCCCCACCACCACACAGCAGGTTCGTGCCACCATAAATCTTTAAAATTCCTATCTGTTAAGAAAACCTCTACCGATGCTAACTCATGAAGGAACGACCGCGTTTAAGCGGAAAGTTTCCATGCGGTCCGGAATTCATATGTATTTCGCTTTTAAATTCCTATACGTAAAAAAAACAGACCCTTGGTGGGTCTGTTTTCAAACTAGTATTTTAGATTTCCAATCCTTCGTACATCGGGTAGCGTTGGCACAGAGCCGCTACACGCCCACGTGCTTCTTCGTGTTTCGCTGCATCTTCTGGGTTTTTCAAAGTCAGCGCGATGATTGCCGCTACTTCTTTCATTGCTTCTTCATCAAAGCCACGGCTAGTTACCGCTGGAGTACCCATGCGAACACCGCTGGTAACGAACGGGCTTTCGGAATCGTAAGGAATGGTGTTTTTGTTAGTCGTAATGCTCACTTCGTCCAACAGATGCTCAGCCACTTTACCAGTCAAGCCGACTTTGCTCACGTCTACCAGCACCAGGTGGTTATCGGTGCCATCAGATACAAGGGTCAGGCCTTCTGCTTTCAGTGCTTCAGCAAATGCTTTTGCATTGCTTACAATGCGAGCTGCGTAGTCTTTGAAATCAGGTTGCAGTGCTTCGCCAAACGAAACAGCTTTTGCCGCGATCACGTGCATCAATGGTCCACCTTGTACGCCAGGGAATACGGATTTGTCGATCGCTTTTGCAAATTCTTCTTTGCAGAGGATCAGACCGCCGCGTGGTCCGCGCAAGGTTTTGTGAGTAGTAGAAGTAACGAAGTGTGCATGCGGCACTGGGTTTGGATGCAGACCAGCTGCTACCAGACCAGCGATGTGCGCCATGTCTACCATGAAGTATGCGCCCACTTCATCCGCGATCTCGCGGAATTTAGCAAAGTCAATAGTACGTGGATAAGCGCTCGCACCAGCAACGATCAATTTTGGTTTGTGCTCCAGAGCTTTTGCACGAACGTCCTCGTAATTGATGAGATGGGATTCCTGATCTACACCGTACTCTACGAAGTTGTACAAGGTACCGGAGAAGTTAACAGGGCTTCCGTGCGTCAAGTGACCACCGTGGGACAGGTTCATACCGAGTACTGTATCGCCTGGCTTCAAAATGGTGAAGTACACAGCCATGTTAGCTTGAGCGCCAGAGTGCGGTTGAACGTTTGCGTGTTCTGCACCAAACAGTTCTTTGACGCGATCACGTGCAATGTTTTCAGCGATGTCCACGTATTCGCATCCGCCGTAGTAACGACGGCCTGGGTAACCTTCTGCGTATTTGTTTGTCAGGACGGTTCCCATTGCTTCCATAACAGCACGGCTAACGAAGTTCTCGGACGCAATCAGTTCAATCTTGTCGCGCTGTCTTCCCAGCTCCAACTGGATGGCTTCCAATACTTGTGGGTCTTGTTTACGCAAAAAATCTAGCATGATCTATTCTCTCCTTCGTGAACATGAGCTTATCTCACATTCTTTTTAGGTACAACTCTCATTGAGTGGTGCTGATTCGTACTCAGCACGAGAACCGCCAATCAACTTGGGACGAGTCCGCGCTGCTGTTACATGCGCTTCCCCTACAACACGATGGGATGGGCGCACAGGTACCGCAACATGCTTCAAATGCATGCCGATCAACGTATCGCCGATATCAATACCAGCATGAGCACGAATATGCTCTACCACAACAGCATCCTTCATCTGTAGGTAAGCGTGGGCTGCCATGGAACCGCCTGCTGTCGGAACGGGGACGACCGATACCTCATCCCATCCGTATCGCTCCATCACTTCACGTTCCACGACCAATGCCCTGTTTAAATGTTCACAACACTGGAAGGCCACGGCAAACCCGCTCTGTTCCTGAACGGTGCGAATGCCACGATAAAGGGCAGCTGCTACTTCTTTGCTCCCTGCCTTGCCGATATGCTTGCCCAGAACTTCGCTGGTACTGCAGCCGATGACAATGACTTGTCCAGGCGCAAGCTCTGCCATGCGGGCAACTTCTTCTACAACTTCGTTGACCTGTTTTTCAATGGCGAGCAGATCCACTTACTTCACTCCCGCGTGTTTCGCTTCGATCTCGGTGATCTTTTCCACCCGGCGTTCATGGCGTCCACCTTGGAACTCCGTCTCCAGCCAGATTTTCACGATATCGAGTGCTAATCCAGGACCAATAACACGTTCGCCCATGGCCAGTACATTGGTGTTGTTGTGCTCGCGAGTTGCCCTTGCCGAGAAAGTGTCGTGCACCAATGCGCAACGAATACCTGGCACCTTGTTGGCAGCAATAGACATACCAATCCCAGTCCCGCAGACCAGAATCCCACGGTCAAACTCGCCTGCTGCTACTTTTTCAGCTACTGGCAGAGCATAATCTGGGTAATCAACCGAATCAGCACAAGAACAGCCAAAGTCTTCCGTCTGGATATTCAAGGAAGTCAACAGAGTCTTGATCTCCTCTTTCAGCTTGTATCCGCCATGATCAGCAGCAATCGCTACTTTCATCTTGTCATCCCTCGCTTGTTCATGATCTCACTCATTATACATCATAATCGCATAAGTAAAAAGTGAACATTTAACCTTTTGACGAAGAAAATGTTCGTACTCTCACACGAAACAAGGTACTGGTCTGTCACCAGCACCTCATTCTTAACGCGATTCACGAAAACGCTCCTGGAGCAATCGAACAGAGAGCCTGTCCAGAGACTCGTCGATTTCTTCGGCACACCTGCGATAATCCTCCAATGTCCCACCAAACGGGTCGGCTATATCACCATAGCCTTCCACACCAACGAAATCTCGCAAGGTATGTACCTTGCCCGCCGCAGTGGGAAAATACGTTAGGATGGCATTCTTATGACTAGTCGTCATGGTCAAGATCACGTCAGACCAGTCGATGAGCCCCGCATCAAGCCGGCTAGACTGATGTACATGCTCGATCCCGCGCTCTGCCATTATCTCTCTGGCATGAAGCGAAGCTGATTGTCCGTCAAAAGCTGCCACGCCTGCGGAGCGAACTTCATAGCCTTGTCCTGCCGTTTTGACGCGAAACATCGCCTCTGCCATTGGACTGCGGCATGTGTTGCCTGTGCAGACAAACAATATCCGTTTCACGTATCTCGCCTCCTTCTGCCTGCGCCATCGTGCTATAAGATAAATTTTAACCCAAAACAAAACAAAATAAGTCCACCTACTAATTCGCTATAATCCCCCAGCCATCCTCCCACACTTCTGCCAAGAAGCAAACCGAAGTACGACATGGCACCTCCCATAATGCCAAAGAGGGAGATAGCCAGCAGCCTATTCACCTCGATCAAACCGAAAGAAAACCCGACAGTCAAAGCATCCAGACTCACACTGAAGGCAAAGACCATCAGACCAAAGCCTTTGGTCCTCAAAACCTTTTGATCGCCATTGACGAATCCGTTCCATAACATATGCAAACCTATCGCCATGAGGACACCTCCACCGATAAAAACGGCGATATCCCCAACCAGATCAGACAAATACGCTCCGACGAGGATTCCCACAATAGGCATGCCTATATGAAAAAGTCCGATGGTGATGCTAACTTTTAGTATTTCCCGTAATCGAATACCTACCATGCCTACGCCGATCCCCAACGAAAAGGCATCCATGCTCAAAGCAAAGGCTATCATGAGCAAGGTCAGAAATTGCCCCCACTGAAACAAGACTTGATCCAACTGGCCTCCCCCTCCTCGTCTCTTCAACCTATGCGGACAAGAAGGAGTTTAGACAAGACAATTTAGGCTTGCTGAATGCGGCCTCCTGCTGCTTTTTCCAGGCGATTCATGACCGCCATACCTAGTCCCTCGCGAGAGAAAGTCTCTCCTACGATAAACTGGGCTTTATGATGGTCAAAATCACGCAGTACGGCGTACAACTGATGCGCGACTTCTCCCAGATCGCTTCGTGAGCCTACCGAGAGAACCACATCGGCATCAGGATGCGCTTGCCAATAAACAGAGGTTTCTGTGGTGGCCAGGACACCGGTTTTTCGACCGTGCTGTTTGGCATCGCGAAGCATGTCACCCATTTTTTCGCGTACATGCTCCTCGTCACCATCTACCAGCCACATTTCCCCCTCTGGCGCATAGTGCGTGTATTTCATGCCTGGTGCACGAGGAGTCTCCAAAGCTCCTGCCTGAAAGGATGGATCCAAATCTACGGCCCCAATCACCTCTTCCAGCTGTTCACGAGTAATGCCTCCAGGACGGAGAATCACAGGTGGCTCAACAGTCACATCTATCACTGTCGATTCGAGTCCTACACCCGTCGCCCCACCATCCACAACACCTGCTACACGGCCATCCAGATCTGCAAGCACGTGTTCTGCTGTCGTTGGACTCGGGCGACCGGAACGATTGGCACTAGGAGCTGCAATGGGGACACCAGCTGCTGCGATCAATGCGAGCGCAACCGGATGATCAGGCATGCGTACCCCGACTGAATCCAGTCCAGCAGTCACTAATGAAGCTACTTGTTCCGTTTTTGGCAAGATAATAGTCAGTGGGCCTGGCCAGAAAGCATCCATCAATCGCTCCGCTTTGGCAGAAATATCAGAAGCGACCGTGGATAACTGCTCCTTTGTAGCAATATGCACAATCAGTGGATTATCACTAGGTCTGCCTTTTGCTGCAAATATTTTTTCCACTGCATCATTGGACAATGCATTGGCTCCCAAACCATAGACCGTCTCCGTTGGGAACGCGACAGCCGCATCTTCACGGAGAAAACGCGCTGCATCCACAATCTGTGTACAACTTTGTATTTTTTCCACAGCATTTTCCACATCGTTATCCACAGACCAAACTCTCGTCACTATGTTTCGTTCCATTCTATAAATGTCCTTTCTCTAGCACGTTTCTTTATAATGAGTGCCTTTAGTATAGATGTGCTGATTAAAGTTTTCAACAGCCTGTGGGTAACTTGTGAATAACTTCTCCAAACCCCGTGGAAAAAGTCATTGTTACCAATTCTTAACCTATCGTCTCACACAGATGTAGTAGGATAAGGGAGTCAACAAAATCTAAGACGGCCCCTTATTGAAAGGATCGTGACATTCATATGAAATTGTTCAAATCTTTGGCAGTAAATGTTGTTAGCTCTGCTATCCTGCTCAGCGCTGTAACCGCACCGGCATTCGCAGCAACCGCAGCCCAACCGGCAGCACCGACAAAACCCGTTACGCCAGTCATACAAGCCCAAAAACCACAGGCAAAAGGTGTCGTGATTACATCGAAAGTCATTCAACAGAAAACAGCTGAGTATGAAGCCAATATCTCGCTGCCTGTCATCAGCGGCTTGACTGATAAAGCATTCGAAGCCAAATTGAATGCCGACCTCCTTAAGTTTGCTCAGGATGAACTCAAAGCTCGTCAAATCGGTGGCAAGCAAGATGCGATTGATGCCAAGAAATATGGATATCCTGTTCGCCCACATGCCCTCGATATTTCTTATAAAGTCCAGTCCGTCGGCAAGCTTGTAGCCTTTTCCGTACAAACATACACATACACGGGTGGGGCTCATGGAATGGCTAACGTAACGTATTACAACATCGCCAATCTGGACAAAGCAAAAAACCTCCAGCTGTCCGATTTGTTCCAGCCAGGCTACGACTATCGTTATGTACTGAACAATCTAATCAAACAACAAATTCAGTCTAACGCTGAGATTGCAGATGTTTACGGCTTTGAATCTATTGCTGAAAATCAACCTTTCTCCTTTGAAAACGGGAATCTCGTCATTCATTTCACTCAGTATGAAATCGCTCCTTATGCTGCGGGAATGCCAGCCTTCACGATTCCTTCGCACAGCTTCCTCAACCTGCTGAAGCCAGATGTAAAAGCGTTACTGCAATAAATGAATCCTTGATCGAGACGAAACGACACCTAGCCTCTGCCGGGTGTCGTTTCGTCCTTACTATTTAAGAGAACAGCTTCTCCAACTTTTCCAACAGATAGAATCGTACCTGGACCTGTGGAGCTGGAACTGGCGCTGCCTCTGCTTGTACTTGTACTTGTACTTGTTCCACAGAATCGGTCAAATCAGTCTCGGCCGCAACCACACGAGATTCTGCTTCTTCCTCAGGTTGTTGGCCTGCTTGTCCTTCCTCCAGACGCATTTGTCGCCATTCCTGCCAGCCCTCACGTGTTCTGCCAGTCACTGCAGCCT
>JARDZO010000251.1 GCA_029240815.1 Brevibacillus sp. | reverse complement strand
ACGAACAGACCCGTGTCGTGTGGGTATGCAACCCGAACAATCCATCTGGCACAATCGTGACAACGACAGAGCTGGAATCTTTCCTGAAAAAAGTGCCGCAAAACGTGCTCGTCGTTTTGGATGAAGCTTATTACGAGTACGTAGTGGATCCGGAATATCCGCAAACCGTTCCCATGTTGGCTGATTACCCGAATCTGATCATCCTGCGTACATTCTCCAAAATTTACGGACTGGCGACACTGCGCGTGGGCTACGGCATCGCTTCGGAAGAGCTTGTCTCTCAGCTGGAACATGTGCGTGAGCCGTTTAATACAGGTACATTGGGTCAAGTAGCAGCTCGTGCGGCGCTCCACGATCAGGAATTCGTGAAAAACTGCCGTGAGCGCAATCGTGAAGGCATGAAGCAATTCACAGACGCTTTTGAAGAATGGGGTCTGGATTATTATCCATCCCAGACTAACTTCATTCTCGTCAACCTGAATCGTGATTCAGATGAGGTATTCAAAAAGCTCTTGAGCCAAGGCATCATCATTCGTTCCGGAAATGCACTCGGACATCCGGGCTACCAACGCATCACGATTGGGACACCGGAGCAAAATGAGAAAGTACTTTCCGTGTTGAAAGATATCGTCACAGGCGCATTGAAATAAATTGAAAAGATGCCGGGACACTCCCGGCATCTTTGTCTACACGCAACTAGGAAGGATCGAAAGTTGAAATGAAAAAAACCACCATAGCAATAATTGGCGTCGGACTTATTGGCGGGTCTATCGCCTTGTCGATGCGTCGTGATCCTTCGATCAGGGTCGTCGGCTACGATGTCCGTCAGGATTGTTTGGACAAGGCATTGACGCTCGGTGTCATCCATGCGGGTACCACAGACCTGCAGACGGCCGTGAGAGAGGCCAATGTCATCTTTTTAGCCGCGCCAGTGGAGCAGATCTTCGCGACATTGCGCACATTGACTGAGCTGGATCTCCAACCAGATGTCATTGTAACCGATGTCGGCAGCACCAAGTCTGAGATTGTGCGTCAGGCAATCAAGGTTGTCCCCCCTCACGTGACATTCATCGGTGGACATCCGATGGCAGGCTCTCACAAGTCTGGTGTAGAAGCGGCGTCGGATCGACTACTGGAAAACGCTTATTACGTCCTGACTCCTGATGCAGACACCCCAGAGCATATGGTCAATCGATTGGTCGACCTTTTATCCTTGACGAGGGCAAAAGTGGTACAGATGGACCCGGTTACACATGATCAGGTCGTAGGGGCAGTCAGTCATTTTCCACACGTATTAGCTTCAGCACTCGTAAACTTGGTAGCAGGCTACGATGATGAAAATGCGTGGCATGCGCGTTTGGCTGCTGGCGGCTTTCGCGATATTACTCGGATCGCATCCAGTAATCCACGGATGTGGCGAGATGTCCTGCTTCAAAATCGAGATCCTATTTTGAAGATTGCCAAGGACTGGGCAACTGCACTGGAAGAAGTAATGGAGCTGGTACAGGCCGGGGACGCTGACCGAATCGAGCAATTTTTCCAGACTGCACGCGATTTCCGCGATGGATTGCCCGAGCGGAAGGCAGGGGCACTGCCGCCTTTGTACGATTTGTATATCGATATTCCTGACCATCCAGGCGAAATTGGACGAATCACGACCCTTTTGGGTGCCAGACAAATCAACATTATCAATTTGCAGATCAGGGAGACGCGTGAAGACATTTACGGTGCTCTGCGTATCACGTTTCAGTCGCAGACCGAAATGGAAAAAGGGGAAGAGCTTCTCCGCTATTTCGATTACAATGTATATAAACGCATGTAGCTTTTTGCTGGAATTGGACTTTACAACGAAGACGCTTCACAGCATGACTGCTATCAGAAAAAGGGGAGTGGAACAGTGCTTCGCGTTAGACAAGCCAACAAAATCAACGGAACGGTCAAAGTTCCAGGAGATAAGTCAATTTCACACCGAGCTGTTATGTTCGGATCATTGGCGGAGGGAACGACAACTATTGAAGGGTTTCTCCCTGGTGCTGACTGTCTGAGCACAATCAGTTGCTTCCGCCGCATGGGGATTCAAATCGAACAGCATGGAGATAAAGTAACGGTAAAAGGAAAAGGATGGTACGGCTTGCAGGAGCCGTCTGAACGACTGGATGTAGGTAACTCCGGTACGACGATCCGCTTGATGTCCGGAATCATGTCTACACAGCCGTTTCATGTGGTCATGGAAGGCGATGAGTCTATTGCCAAAAGACCGATGCGCCGGGTAATTGGACCCCTGCGTCAAATGGGAGCCAGAATCGATGGCCGTAAAGATGGTGAGTTCACACCCCTTGCGATTCGCGGGGGCGATCTTCAAGGGATTTCCTACCAATCCCCGGTTGCCAGTGCGCAAGTCAAGTCTGCGATTTTACTGGCAGGCTTGCAGGCAAAAGGGGTAACCAGTGTGACAGAGCCGCACCTGTCTCGGGATCATACGGAACGCATGCTGGCTGCTTTTGGTGTGAGTGTCGTACGTGACGGATTGACGGTCTCTGTAGAGGGCGGACAGGCATTAAAGGGACGAGCTATTCACGTGCCAGGAGACATTTCATCGGCTGCTTTCTTGATCGCGGCTGTCATGATGGTGCCAGGAAGCTCTCTGCTGATCGAAAACGTAGGAATCAACCCGAGCCGTACAGGGATCATTGATGTGGTACAGGCGATGGGAGGAGACCTGGAGCTGGTAAACGAGCGAGTGGTCAATGAAGAACCAGTCGCGGATCTATTCGTAAAGCATTCACAGCTGCAAGGAATCGAGATCGCAGGTGATATCATTCCTCGTCTGATCGATGAGATCCCTGTTATTGCGGTGATGGCTACCCAAGCGAAAGGTCGCACAGTTATTCGTGATGCAGAAGAGTTGAAGGTCAAGGAAACCGACCGGATCGCCACAGTGGTCAGCCAGTTGTCCAAATTCGGAGCGAAAGTAACGCCAACGGATGATGGAATGATCATTGAAGGAGATTCGATTTTGTCAGGTGCTGTAATCGACAGCATGGGTGACCATAGGATCGGGATGGCGATGGCAATAGCAGGGCTCACGGCATCAGGTGAAACTGTCATCGAAAATGAGGAAGCGATTGATGTATCCTTCCCAGGCTTCGCTGAGTTACTGGAGCGAATCAGCCAATAATACAGGTGTAACAACGAACCCGCATAGATACGTGCGGGTTTTTTTTTGGAAGGAGAGGCGTACGAGTATAGAATGAATCTTCACAGTAAAAAAATCTTTCTGAAGCTCCTTTTTTTAGCAAAAATGATTTGACAAGCGCTTACATTCCGTTTATTATAAAAATACAGTATGGTTTCTCTCCACTCCTATCCAATATAAAAAGCACAGTCGTGCTACCGCCGTTTGAATGCGCTTACAATCAACGGCGGTCTTTTTTTTGTTCTTTTTGCCCGATTCGCGCATATGCTCGTACAAATCGGCATCTCGATGTGTAGGGATCGGGAGGAGGACGAGTAGTGTCACAACAGGAAATGGTCATTCGTGGAGGATTAGTCGTAACATCGTATGGAGTAAGAGAGGCAGATATTTGGATCGCGGACGGAAAAATCACGCGGATCGCCAAGGACACCATGCAGAAGTCCACCTTGGCACCTTCCCCTGTCGAAGTAGATGCTACTGGTATGTACTTATTGCCAGGATTTATTGGAATGCCACAGGTGCCTTTATACCGGATCAGAGACCGGAATACATATATGGAAAGCATTGGAAGCATGATCAAAATGGGGTGTACAAGCTTCGTCGATACTTTTTACCCCGATGCTTGGATGAATCTTACACAAGTGAAATATCAACAGACACCTCATTTCAACAGCTCGATTGATTACGTATGGCACGTTGGACTCGATGTTACCCAAATGAACGAAGGAGAGGTAAGCAAATGGAACAAGTGCGGCTATCCGGCACTCCACGTGGCTCTACGCGCCCAAGAAGATATTTCCAGCATAAATTGGGAAACGATTTCGCAACTTCATACGTCAAATAAGACGATTCTTCATTTACACATGCCGTCTGGGTTATCAACCAAGGACCAAAAAGAAAAACTTAGGCGCTCGTGGATGGAAGCGACACAGTACTGGAAGCTCCGCACTGTGATTTCTGAATCGACAGCTGAGCTAGATCCTATTGCGGTAGATCCTTATTACCATATCTTACGTCTAAAGAAAGAATGGACGGATCGAGCCATTCGACTTATGTACCGCAATTGGTTTCGCACCATGCCTTTTATAGCTCCTCTGCACGATGTTCAGATCGATTATCGCCGGAGATGGTGCCAAGAAGAAGAGCTGCTCTGTTTATTGGTTCGACTAGCTTCGACAAATGTCGCCAAAGCTGTGGGGCTATATCCGAGAAAAGGTGCGTTACTACCTGGATCAGATGCAGATATTATTTTCCTAAAAAAGGAAAACTGGTTGACAAAATATGATGTTTCCACTATTCTCAATTTTAGTGAAAAGCAACTTCCAGCATCTGTTATGTCGAACGGTAAGTGGATTTATCGAGATACGCGATTTATTTCATCTGTAGGCATGGGGAGATGTCTATTCGACACCAGACCCTACACATTTGTCATTTAACCCCATAAATGGGGGTTTTTTCGTGAAGGATTCCAGCCGTGTAGCGAGAAAAAGAATCGTAGGCACGCGCAACTTTTTACATCCCCAGCAGTCTAATTATGCAAAAGGCCGCTGAGGGATCGGAATCGCAAGGAGGTAATCTCTGATCATGACCGATTCCCAGCTTATCCGAGAGATTAAAGAAGGTAATCTGGAATGCTATGCTGAACTGATTCGTCGATATGAGAAAAAGATCCTCTCCTTTGTCACACATTTACTGCGTCAGGCACATTTGGAACATATCGCAGAGGATATCTGTCAGGAGACGTTTTACAAGGCGTATAAAAGCATTCATTCTTTCCGAGATGTAGAAGCTACCTTTTCTACCTGGCTCTATACGATTGCCCGTAATTCCGTACTCAGTGAACTGCGCAAAAGCCGAAATTCGGACGTGTATTTGGATGATACGCTGCAAGTCCCAGTCGCATCTGCCAAGTCATTGCCCGAACAAGTATTGCTGCGCAACGAACGTGAGTCTATGGTCAGACAGGCAATTAACAGCCTGCCGGAAAAACAGCGTTCTGCTCTGATCTTGCGTGAGTATGAACAGATGGATTATACCGAGATCGCGACCATCCTTGATTTGACGGTCAGCTCTGTAAAGTCATTGCTTTTCCGAGCGAGGCAAAGTATTAGAGGACAGTTGGAGACCTACATCCTGGACCCTCATTTGGATGAAGCTGAAGGGATGAATCGATGATGAGATGTGAAGAAGTTCAGGAAATTTTACCTGAATACGCCGAAAATCTGTTACCAGAAGTGACGCAACGACGCGTAGACAATCACATGGCAAGCTGTTATGCCTGTCGCGCAGATTATGAAATGTGGACGGACAGCGGCGAGTGGATGAAGATGGACAAGGAAGAGTATCATTCCGTAACGCCTTCTCGCTCGATTGTGGATGCTGTCATGGCACGGATCCTCTCTGAGGAGAAGTGGGCCATTCCCATTGGACGAAAAATCTTTAGCGTGACAGCTAGAATGCGGCGCATGAGCGCAAGCGTTGCCGTGATTCTACTGATGTTGTTCACCTTTACCCTGTACCTGAATACGAGTTCTACAGAAGAAGCAAACTCGTTGGTTATCAACGGTGAAGTGATGGCGATGAACACCCCGAAGGCTCAGGTGATTTCTTCCTCCATGCAATCAGACGACGGTACGTACGTTGTTGAAGCGCAGACCCCTGCTTCTCAGGAGGAGCCTCTCGCTAACGCAACGGCTTCGATTGTGCCACTCGATGGAAAACCGAGTTCTAGTGATTTGACCAAACCCAACTACAGCATCGTGCTCAGTGTTTTTGGTATTCTCATAACTGTTATTACAATGAGCTGGCTTACGCGGGCATAATGGTATATGATCGTAAGTAAAGAAAAAGACCGTCCTCGGACGGTCTTTTGTGGCTATACATCGGGTAATACCCGCGCAATTTTACATATGAGGTGATTACGTATGCCAAAAAAATGGCTATATGTCATAGACGAAGCAGTCAAACGTATTGAGAACGACGAATTGGAGCTCGGTTTGACCGCTCTGCAAAAAGTCCAGGAACACGGGAAAGATCTGCCTGAAGTGATGATGTACCTATCCGAAGTCTGGTATCGATTAGGACATTTGGAAGAGGCAGGAGAGCTGCTTTCTGACGTCATGGAAAAAAATCCGGGAATGGAGCCTTCCCTGCGACGTGAATGCCAAATGCTGCTGGCGGAAATCGCACTCGATTCCAGCGATTTTGAGACGGCACAGCATTTGCTATACGAGTGCAAGGAGTCTGGATATGAAAGCATCCAGCTGGACTTGCTTCTGGCTGATCTCTACTCCCTGCAAGACCTGGATGAAGTAGCGGTCAAATACTTGGAACAGGCTCGTCAAAAGGAACCTGATAATCAGGATTTACTTGCTGCACTAGGCAATCTTTACTTCCGTATTGGAGAAGATGAAAAAGCAATGAAGGTACTAGAGCAAGCTGGAGAAGAGAGCTTGTCTCTCTTGATGATCAAGGGGCGTTCCCTGGCTCAAAGCGGTCAATTCGAGCAAGCTTATCAAGTATTCCGTCAGGCACTCGTCCTCGATCACTCGCCGGAAGTCCTCTATGGATGTGGAATGATGGCATTCCATCTGGGGCGTTTGGATGAAGCGTCAGAGCTGGTAAACAATCTGCAAGCATTGGATGAGGAGTATGTGGCTGCGTATCCGCTTGCAGCGGACATACACCTTTCCTTGGGTCATACGGAAAAAGCGATCGATTCCTTGAAGCAATACGTTGCTCTGTCTGGATTCGATCTTGATCAAATCCGCCGTCTTATTGCACTCTTGACGCAGGCTGGGCGATACGATGAAGCCAAGGAATTCCAGCAGTTGCATGATCTATGGGATGAGCAATCGGAAGAAGAGTAAGGAATAGCGGGAGAAAAACAGGAAGTCACACTGGTGGCTTCCTGTTTATTTTTCCGCATATTGGCAAGAATGAGGGATACAAGTAAGTCATCGTAAAGAAGGGATGCAAAGATGAACTTGGCTGAGATCTTGGTGTATACCGATATCCGGCAGCTCCATCAGATTGCCAACCATTACGGATGCGAATGCAACCCTCATTCCAAAAACGAACTAATCACGTCGCTCTTGTCTAGTCTCAGACACAGGTTGACAATCTCGCAAGAAGTCGAGCAACTGACAAAGGAAGAAACGCACTTTTTCTTGCTACTGTTCCTCGATAAACGAACAGTGATGTCCTTGGAGGATTTGTTGGCCAAGGCTGGCATCGTGTTAGAGAGCAGCAAGGAAAAGAGGCAAGAGGAAGCAAGAAGGTATATTGCAGCCGCAATGCGACGTGGATGGATTTTTCCTGCTAAGAGCAAGACGGTGGGGCAATATCAGATCCCTTTGGATATCCGCGAGCCGTATTTGCATGGATGGCTGGAAAAATGGCGAGCTGAAAATCAGTTACTCCCATCTGGACCGGACGCATATCGTGACGAGGGAACTGCCCTTTGCGACGATATCATGCAATTTTTACAATTCCTTCAGCAAGAACCGGTACCGCTAACGGCTGAAGGAGGGATGTACAAGCGTCATCAGCAACAGCTGTTCCAATTTCTTCACGTCAAGGAAGAAACGCTACAACCGCAAAAATGGCGTTTTGGCTATGGGTTGCATTTTGATTTGTACCCGGACCGCTTCTCTTTGCTCTATGACTTCTGCTACTACCATAGATGGATTGAGGAGTCTGGGGCAAAGGTAGCACTCACTGAAGCGGGGTACGAACGCTTGCAGCTCTCGTACGAAGACCAACACTATCACGATTTGATTCGCTTCTGGATGCGGCTGTACAAGCGTGCTATTCCTAATTTGCCAATGTTGGTCCAGCTTATTCCGTTGATCGCTGCAGGCGGGTGGGTCAGCCAGCAGATGCTCATGGATACGCTCTTGCCGTGGATTAAGGAGTTTTATTACGATGCACCCACAGACATCTTGGTGAATCGCGTCTGCAAGATGATGGTGCATCTCGGGTTGCTGCGAGTGGGCCAAGACGACAACGGACAGTGGTTGTACACTGCGACGTATGCTAGCCAGACCTGGCTTCGCAAATACAATGGCTTTACGGAAACGACTATTTTATTGAAGTGAGGGATGGGTATGGAGTGGCCAAATTTCTATTCCAACGCGTACGGAACA
>JARDZO010000250.1 GCA_029240815.1 Brevibacillus sp. | reverse complement strand
ACATAGTGCTTAACGTTTTAAAGGAAATGGTACCGATGCTTCGCTTCAGTTCATTGTGTCGCATCACCTTATTTTCAGCCAGCCAATACAAAATAATCATTTTAAATTTGCCGCCTATTAAAGACAAGGTATATCCAAATCCAGTATCTTTAAGCTCCACACCTGTCGAAACACAGGTTTCGCGCATAAGCTACACTCTCCCTTGGAAAGTATATGATGCAAATATACTTACTTTACAAATGATTATGAATGGTCTTGGAGAAGAAGTAAAGCAGCGCGATGTTCTTTTATTCTGAATGTACAACGAATCATGGAAGCAGTTACTAACGGCGTGAGCCTCAAAACAAAAAGAGTCCTCGAAAGAAATCTACCTTTCTTTCGAGAACTCTTCTTCTATTATATATCGTACAGCCTACGACAATTTCTCCATCAAGTGCCCCATCCGATCCAACGCCTTTTTCAGCTGTTCCATCGATGTAGCGTACGAGCAACGGATGTGACCATTCCCGCTCTCACCGAACACATCGCCTGGGACGACTGCGACTTTTTCCTCCAACAACAGCTTCTCCGCAAATTCAGAAGAGCTCAGTCCTGTTGATGCGATGGAAGGGAAAGCGTAAAATGCGCCATCCGGTTCGTGGCAGCCGAGGCCGATCTGACGGAAGCCGTCTACCACGAAGTTGCGGCGTTGGCGGTAGCTCTCGATCATTCGCTCCATGTCCGAGCGGCCGTGACGCAGTGCCTCCAGAGCCGCCATCTGAGCCATCGTCGGTGCGCACAGCATCGTGTACTGGTGGATTTTCAACATCCCTGCCAGCAAGTCAGGAGTCGCACAGACATAACCGAGACGCCAGCCGGTCATCGCAAATGCTTTGGAAAACCCGGAGATGAGAATCGTCCGGTCTTTCATCCCAGGAAGTGCGGCAATGCTGTCGTGCATGCGTCCGTATGTCAGCTCAGCATAAATTTCGTCGGAAATGACTAGCAGATCGTGCTTTTCGATAATCGGCAGCAAGGTCTTCCACTCGTCCGCTGTCATCGTGCCCCCTGTCGGATTGTTCGGGTAGCAGAAGATGATCGCTTTGGTCCGCGGCGTAATGTGCGTCTCCAGTTCCTCTGGCGTCAGCTTGAACTGGTTTTCCATCGTGGTCTTCAGGAACACCGGCACTCCGCCAGCCAGACGAATGACCGGCTCGTAAGAAACGTAGCACGGCTCGACGACCAGTACTTCATCCCCCGGATCCAGAATGGCACGCAGGGCAATATCGATCGCCTCGCTGGCACCTACCGTCACCAAGATCTCGCTCTCTGGATGGTAGCTGACTGAAAAACGCTCCTCCAAATATTTTTGGATCTCCACCCGCAGCTCCAGCATGCCTGCATTGGAGGTGTAAGCGGTATGACCGCGCTCCAGGGAAGAAATGGATGCCTCCCGCATGCGCCAAGGAGTGACAAAGTCAGGCTCCCCGACTCCGAGGGAAATGACACCCTCCATCGAGGCCGCCAAATCGAAAAAGCGGCGAATCCCCGATGGCTTCAGGGAAGCGACTGTGGATGACAAACGGCTTTTCACGGACAATTGCGTACTCATGGAGTTACCACCATTCTGCGATCTTCATCGCGATCTTCCAATTCAATCCCATCGTGCTTGTATCGTTTCAAAATAAAGTGAGTGGCAGTCGAGACCACGGAATCGAGCGTCGCCAGCTTTTGTGAAACGAACGTCGCGACTTCACGCATCGTCTTTCCTTCCAGCACCACAGACAAGTCGTAGCTCGCGCCTGACATCAGATAAACCGCTTTTACTTCCGGGAAACGGCAGATGCGCTCTGCTACCTCGTCAAACCCGACGTCGCGCTTTGGCGTGACTTTCACGTCGATCATCGCGTTCACATACGGATGATCCTCCACCCGCTCCCAGTTGATCAGCGCGGGATATTTCACAATCACTTTTTCCGCTTCCAGAGTGGCGATGGCTCGCTCGATCACCTCTGTCGGCTCCGCCAGCATTTTTCCGATTTGCTCGGCTGACATACGGCTGTCCTCTTCTAGCAAGTGCAGCAATTCCCGTTGCTTTTTCGAATCCATAACCCACCACTCCATTTCTCTCTCGAATGTCTGTAAAAATCAAAAAGCCTCAGCAATCGATCCATGATTCACGGAATCGATTGCTGAGGCGAAGATATCGCGGTACCACTCAGCTTTTTTCCCTTTTTCACAAAAGGAAAACTTGTGCAGTCAAAACTGACATGCGCCTGATAACGTAGGCTAGTCGCTGCTTTCTACTCGTGTTCAAAAGCAGGGCTCCAAGGTGGCTTTCAAAAAGAGTTCGCGGCCGCCCTCCCAGCAATCAGGCGACTCTCTGGACGTCAAATCCCTTTTCTACTTTCCTTTTCACGGCGTTTCTTCCGTATGGGTATTACTCAGGGTCATACTCGTTTGCTTGAATGTCTCAGATTATAGAAAGGTTTTTGCCTGTTGTCAACCAACAACTTTCTGGGATGGTCCACGAAACCAACGGGGATGCGCGAAAAAAAGAACCGGAGACTTTTTGTGAAATTTAATTGATCAACAAACTAAAATCTCTGGAGCTTTCTCTCCCGCAAGTCTTGCCTGACAGTAGGTGGCTGCAAAAAAGACATCGCCTTCCAACCTATGGCATAATGAGAGGTACACAGAACAGTTGAACGTAAAGTGGGGAATAGCATGAATCGAAATTTCGGTGTTATTGATCTAGGCTCGAACACAGCCAGACTGGTCGTGTACGAGCAAGACGCACAAGGACTGGTGACAGAAGTAGATAACATCAAATGGGGACTTCGGCTCAGCAATCATTTGCAAAATGGTCGTATGGATGACGAGGGTGTCGCCAAAACCATTCATGGCATGTGTCAGTTTAAAGAGCTGCTGGATGCCAGAAACATCAACGACATCATCGCAGTCGCTACTGCTGCCGTTCGCCAGGCCGAGAACGGACCTGAACTGACCCAGCGAATCAACCAAGAAACAGGTATAGCGGTTCGCGTCCTGAGTGGCGAAGACGAAGCGCGTTACGGCTACCTCGCCGTCATAAACAGTATGAATATCGAAGAAGGAATCACGATCGATATCGGTGGTGGCAGCACGGAAGTCACCTATTTTCGCAATCGTCAGCTACAGGAGAGCTTTAGCTTTCCATTCGGCATCGTAACGCTGACCCGGATGTTTTTTCAGAGCGAAATTCCGACGGAGGTTGAATTTTTTCAGCTTCGCAGCTTTTTGAGTCGCTCCTTTTCCTCTTGCCCTTGGTTGATGAACAAACAATGTCCCGTCATCGCCATCGGCGGCACGGCCCGCAACCTGGCAAAAATTCATCAGCGCTCTGTGAAATACAGCATGGACAGCTTTCACCAATACCCGATGAGTGCCGGGCAAGTGACAACCACCCTGGATCAGCTAAGCCAGCTCCCGCTCGAGGCACGCCGACAAGTCCCTGGCATCTCCAAAGACCGAGCAGATGTCATTCTTGCGGGACTCACCGTGTTTGAAAGCTTGCTGAACTACGCTGATAGCACAGAGCTGATCATCAGCAACAAAGGCTTGCGTGACGGGATCCTCTTTGAAACGGTATGGGGAACAGAAGCCCCTCCTTCCATTCGGGAGATTCACAAGCGGAGTATCACGCAGTTCATGAACCGCTATCAAGTCGACAAAGCCCATGCCTATCAGGTAAAAGACCACGTCCTGTCGTTATTCGATCAGCTACAGGCTCATGCTCTCCACAAGTATGGTTCCGCTGAGCGCGACCTTTTGGAAGCGTCCGCTCTCCTGCATGATGTCGGGCGCACCATCAACGTCCACGAATCTGCTGAGCATACGTTTTATTTGCTATCCCACGTGCTATTGGCTGGATATACCCATCGGGAGAGGCTCCTGATTGCGATGATCGCCTCGTTCAAGAGCAACAAGCTTTTGCAAAGCCAGCTGACACAGCATTCCGATATCGTCTGCAAAGCAGACAAGAATCTTGTGGAAAGGCTCGGCCACTTGCTGCTGCTAGCACGGATGCTCGATCGCTCCATGTCGCAGGCGATTTACTCGATCCAGCTGGTAGAGAGGGACGGACTTTGGGTAATAGCGTGTCAGGGAAAACGAGAGGGTCTTTTGGAGTATTCCTTGTTGGACGAACCGCTCGCGAAGCTGTCCAAAACGTGGAAACTGCCCATCACGTTTCTGCCTGTCGCTGACACTGGCAAAGCTTAACAATCCCTTAATACAAGACTGATATACTTGTCCTTGCCAGTGGTCATCATATCCATTTTGTGAAAAAAGGTTGGGCCAGGATGAAGGACTTTAGCATTCCAGACTATTACATGAATCGAGAATTAAGCTGGATCGCCTTTAATGAGCGTGTGCTTGCGGAAGCAGCCAACGAGAACAATCCACTCTTTGAGCGCTTGAAATTTATCGCGATCTCCAGCAGCAATTTTGATGAATTTTTCATGGTGCGGGTAGCCGGTCTGAAGGATCAGGTCAAGGCAGGTCTCACCAAGCCGGACAACAAATCAGGGATGACGCCTTTCGAGCAACTGCATGCGGTCTGGAAGCGCACACATGAAGTCATGCAGACCATGTTTTCGGTCCTGCGAGAGCAGATCACACCCGAGCTGCGAAAAGCGGGCATTCGCTTTCTCAAAGCCAAGCAGCTGAACGAGGAACAGGATGAGTTCGTCCATTCGTTTTTCTATCACCATCTGTACCCTGTGCTGACCCCGATGGCCGTCGATGCCAGCCATCCGTTTCCCATGCTGTTGAACAAAAGTCTGAACCTCGCTGTATTGCTGGAGGATGACGACGTCGACAGCGAAGGTCCTCTGTTTGCAGTCGTGCAGGTGCCATCGGTCGTTCCCCGTTTTCTGGAGCTGCCATCACCAGAGGGAGAGGCCCATTTCATCCTGCTCGAAGATGTCATTTCCGAGCATATGGACAGCCTGTTTCGGGGCTATAACATTTTGGAGACGTGTCCCTTCCGCATTACACGCAACGCGGACCTGACCATCGATGAGGATGAGACGGAGGACCTGTTGGAAGCGATCGAGCAAGAGCTGAAAAAACGCAAGATGGGCGAGCCCTCCCGACTGGCTGTCGACGCGTCCATGAGCGACTTTTTACAGGCAACGCTACTCGACTGGCTAGAGCTCGAGGAATCTGAAATATACCGCTTTGACGGGCCGCTCGATCCCGCCTTCTTCTTCCGCTTCCATGGCTTGGAAGGCTATGATCACTTGCGGTTTGAGCCACTCTCCCCCCAACAACCGCTCCATTTATTTGGCGAAGGGGACGTGTTTGCGGCCATCGAGAAAAAAGATCTGCTGCTGCACCATCCATATGATTCGTTCGATCCCGTCATTCGCTTCGTACAGGAGGCTGCCGATGACCCCAAGGTGCTGGCCATCAAGCAGACTCTCTACCGTGTCAGCGGAGATTCTCCCATCGTCAACGCCCTGCTAAAAGCCGCTGATAACGGCAAGCAGGTGACCGTACTTCTGGAGCTCAAAGCGCGTTTTGATGAAGAGAACAACATCGTCTGGGCGAAGAAGCTGGAGAACGCAGGCTGCCATGTCATTTACGGGCTGGCCGGCCTGAAGACACACAGCAAGATCACGCTCGTGGTTCGTGCTGAGGGCGATCGTCTCCGCAGATACGTGCATTTGAGCACAGGAAATTATAATGACAAGACGGCGGGAATTTACACGGATATCGGCCTGTTCACTGCACGGGAGGATTTCGGGGATGACGCAACCCACTTTTTTAATCACCTGTCGGGTTACTCTTATCCGCCTGCGTGGAAGGTCATCTCTACTGCTCCTGCTGGATTGCGTGAAACCTTTTTATCGCTCATCCAGCGAGAGATGGATAATAGTTTAGCGGGCAAGCCTGCTTTTATCGTAGCCAAGATGAATTCGTTGACGGATAAAGAAATTATCGAGGCTCTCTATCGAGCTTCTTGCGCAGGGGTCAAGATTGATCTGATCGTCCGCGGCATTTGCTGCCTGCGCCCCGGTATCCCTGAGGTCAGCGATCATATTCGTGTCATCAGCATCGTCGGTCGGAATCTGGAGCATAGCCGCATCTTTCATTTTTGCAACGGAGGAGACCCGCAAATCTATCTCTCGAGCGCAGACTGGATGACCCGCAACATGATGGCACGTGTCGAGATTTTGTTCCCGGTCGTCCAGAGGGATTTGCGCAAACGCATTACGCATCTGCTGTCGACCATGCTGCAGGATGATGCCAAAGCGCACCAGCTCATGCCGGACGGTTCTTACGTCCGTGTACAGCCGAAAAGCGCGTTTCCTCTGAACAGCCAGATCTCCTTTTGGGAGGAAGCATTCCTGCAGAATCAAAAAAGGGAACTCGAGCTCACTGTGCCACGCATGAAACCGATCACCTCCCTGCTCCAGTAAATCTACATACAACCAACGTACTCGCAGCTGACGTCTCCCCCAAAAGAGCACGTCAGCTTTTTATTTTTGTTGCCTACAGGTTGTGCGATTTGCTATTTTTGGCTTTAATGGAGGAAACAAATGCTATTGGGAAGGAGAGACCTTGCGATGAAAACGCCGCTCCACGAAATTTTTGATGAGCACCGCATCGGCCTGTCGCCTACGATTGGCATGAACGCGCTGTTGGGCAAAGCCGTTCAGGAAGGGCTGTCTCCCGCATCCGACGATTCCGAGAAAATTCTCTTCCTCGCGATTGATATGCAAAATGACTTTATGGAAAAAGGGGAGCTCGCGGTACCGGGCTCGCATCGCGATAACTGGAGTGCCTCTCGTTTTTTGTACAGCCATCTGGACAAGATCACCCGGATAGCCGTCTCACTCGACACGCATCAACCCCAACAAATCTTTCATCCCATCTGGTGGATCGATGGCGACGGAAACCACCCTGCCCCCTTCACCATCATCACACCTGAAGATGTCCTGAACGGAAAATGGCGCGCCGTCTATCACCCTGAGGAAAGCCTTGCGTACGTGAGAAAGCTTGGTGAGCAGAGTAAAAAAGAACTGTGCATCTGGCCGTACCATTGCCTCGAAGGGACGTATGGCGCAGCCTTGGAGAGCCAATTTGCCAATATGGTCTTCTTTCACTCGATCGCCAGGAAGTCGACTCCACTGCGAATCGTCAAAGGGAAAGACCCGCTGAGCGAGATGTACGGCATAATCAAGCCGGAGCTTGCTCAGGATGACGATATAGGAAATATCGAGCTTTTACGCGAGCTGAAAAACTACGACCGTGTGATCGTAGTCGGTGAAGCAAAATCTCACTGTGTGCTGGAATCGTTGCGGCAAATCCTGACGTATTACGAGTCTGATGCTGACATGACCTCTCGTATCGTTGTACTCTCCGATTGCATGAGCCCCATCCCGGGCTTTGAGCAGAGCACAGAAGATGCCTTTGCCCAATTACAGGAGAAATACGGAATGACCATCACGACATCCACTGCACTGAAGCTATAAAAAACCACTCGATGAAAAGGAGCGATCAGGATGCGTATCGGCATATACGGAAGCAGCTTCGACCCGGTTACCTACAGCCATCTGTTCACAGCAGCGACAGTCGCACGTCGCAAACGACTGGACAAGGTCATTTTTGTTCCATGCTCCTCCCTGCGGCATGACAAAAAGCTGCAAACGGATGACAAGCACCGCTTACGCATGCTGCAGATGGCGCTCGAAACCAGCACGCACAAGAAAAACAGCATCGATGAGCCCCTGTTTGAAATTTCCACGGTCGAAATGGATGCATTGCCTGGTGAGACATACACGTACGACACCATGATTCATTTACGAAAAAAGTATCCCAACGATGAGCTGTTCTTTATCATGGGCTCGGATCTCCTCATTGGCATGTCCAATTGGGGCAATGCAGAAAAGCTCGTGACGGAATTTCAATTCATCGTTATGTCGCGGGAAGGATATCCGTCGGCAGACCTGATCGCAGAAGATCCGCTGTTGCGCAACAATGACGAGCATTTTCTGATCATGAGCAAAGGAATCAACATGGGCATCAGCTCGACTTACATTCGGGATGAAATACGCAAAGGCGGCGATCCGAGCTTTTTGTTGCCGGAGGCTTGCCTCCAATACATCTATGAGCAAGGGATCTATGTCGAAGTAGTCGAGTAAAGGAAAACACCCCATTGTGACTGCTGCTGTGGGGAGAAGCCTGTTTCCATTCTCCGCTCCGGGCTACGTCCTACCAGAAGCGAATACTGTCCGCTCCGCCATGATCCCGAGGGAATCGCCAAACGGCGCGCAGCTTCGAAGGTTATTCATAGATAGCGATTCTTTGCCTCGGGATTCATGGCTCCGCTGAGT
>JARDZO010000249.1 GCA_029240815.1 Brevibacillus sp. | reverse complement strand
GCATCTGCCTTCAGACGTATGTCTTGCTCTCTCACTGTACCTCTTCCTCCTATCCCTTGAACCGTTTGCCCGTTACCACGTGAAAAAGATCCGCTTTATTTCTCCAAAGGGCTTCCACTTTCTCAGGGCCCAGCTCCTTGGTCACTTCCGCAAACATAATGTCATGCCTGATGTATTCGATCGCCACCAAAACCAGAGCAGGATCCTGAGTTTTCACAGCCCATGTACTCATGCCAGGACCAAAATTCGCGATGAGCACTTCTTCCTGATCACGAGCCACAATCGTCAGTCGGCCTCCCATGCGCTCCTGTGCCACTTCCGGAGACATGTAATCATGGTGATAGGTAATTCCCACTTGTGTTTTTTCTTCGCCAAAAAGCACGGAGAAGACATCGATCCCTTCTTTGATGCGAGCATCGATTCCTTTTTGAATAAAAGGTACCTGTGGTTCCCAGACGGACAGCCAGAGCTCTGTTTTTGCTTTCCCGATCATCTCTACCATTTCAGCAATCACGAGCTCATCCCCGTCAATTCGTCGGATGGCATCGACTTCGCGCTCACTTTCCAGAGCAGAGAGCTCTTGCTCCAGATAATCAAACGATTGTTCAAACTGCTTGCGTTGCCGGGAAATTAGCTCTTTTGCCGGCAAAGGTGCATACGTCACAGGTTCGGACGGTACCGTATAAACCGCTCCTTTATCGACCAGCTTCCCGACTACCTCATAAATCATCGAACGCGGCACACCTGATCTCTTGCTGATTTCATAACCTGTGATCGGATGATTCTTCAGAAGTCCAATATACGCCTTGCATTCGTATTGAGAAAAACCCAGCTTCTGCAGCTCTCTATAGATTTCTTCCATGGCCGCCCCTTTTAGTAGTTAGTGTTATACTCACTATAATGTTGACCATCTGGAGTTGTCAATCTGAATAGAAAAAGACAGAGGATCACGCCCTCTGTCTTCTACCCGTTTCACCACATATATTTAGGTCAGTTTAAAATCGACCTCGTCTGTCGCTGGCAGGTAATCAACGGTCAATCCTTGTCCATTCATATACCACAGCTCATCCTTCTCCATATAAAAAGTGATGCCATCCACCACTGTAGAGATCCCTGCTTCATTCGGATGTTCCTTGGCAATCCCCATGGAAAAGGAGTCCTGAACGGTGCTCACTCCGCCATAGCGGACAAAAAAGCGAATACTGTCTCCCGAAACGCAGCCCCACTCTTGCCGAAACCAATCGACTGCTGCAGAAGTCACTGCCAGATTCATCTATTCCACACTCCTTATTAGAAATCTCTCTTGGATAGTATTCCTCTCTTCTGTAGTTTACCTCACTTTCTAAATATGTACAGTAAAAAAGTATAATAACAAGACTTGCAAGCACACATACCAAAAACCGATCTCCTCTTCCCGGAAATCGGCTGCTTGTTTTGCTGGTTTATTGTTTTAAGGGCAGATTGAGTAAAAAACTCGTCCCTGCTCCTTCTTCGCTGTTCACCTGGATCTTGCCATGATGCGCATCCACGATCCATTTGGCAATGGACAATCCCAAGCCTGTCCCTTCCGTTTGCCGTGACCTCATCTTGTCTACGCGAAAGAAGCGATCGAACAAAAAAGGAATATCCTCTTTCGGAATGCCGATCCCGGTATCCTTGATCATGACCGCCACTCGTTGTCCTTCGCGCTTGCACGATACGTAGATCTTGCCGCCTTCATTCGTGTATTTCAACGCATTGTCCAGCAAAATGACCAACAGCTGGTGCAAACGCTCTTCATCACCGATGATTTCCAGCGGCTGCTCTATGTCTGTCTCCAGGTTGACTTCCTTGACGATCGCCAACTGGGAAAACACTTGGGTGCATTTGAGCACCAGCTCGTCCAGTCTCAGCTTTTGATTCATGATTTGCAGTTCATTCGAATCACTGCGTGCCAGTGTCAACAAGTCGGACACCAGCTTGCTCAGGCGACGCGCCTCCTGCATCCCGATCATGATTTTTTCGCTTTCCTGTTCAATCGTATGATCGGGATAGCGAAACAGGCGCTCGAGATTGACCAGGATGGCTGCCAGAGGCGTACGCAGTTCATGTGACGCATCCGCAATGAATTGCTGCTGTTTTTCCCAGGAGACCTGGATGGGAACGAGTGCCCTTCTAGCGAGAAAGAGGCCTGCCACCACCGCAATGACGATACTGACGGCATCCCCGATCGCCACGACGTACAACAAGCTGCTCAGCATGTTCTGCTCGGGAGCTAGATTGTACACGACTTGATACTGCATGGCGAGCTGGATACGATCCCCGACGACCACCTTTTTCGGTAGAGTAACGGTCTGTACCCGATAGACCTCACCATTAATGGACATGGTCTCTACGCCATCTGGTTTGCCGGCATTCCGAAACTTGGGCAAATCCTCCGGCTCCAGCCGTTCTCCAAACGCCGTCCCGATAACTTGTCCCAGCCCATCCCAGACGATCAGGGCATATCTGCGGTCCAGCTCGTTATATTTCTTTCGCTCGCTGCGGTTGTAAGGAAAAGGGTCCTCATTGGGTCTTTGCAGACGAGGCAAGGGATCAGTCGTCAGACGCTGCGCTACTTTTGTCAGCTCACGGTCTACCTGTGAATAGAGCCTATACTTCATGGTAAAGTAAACCGCGCTACCCAGACCGTTCAACAGCAGGAAAACGACGATGACGTTCAACGTCACCAGGCGAATCCGGGTTTTTTGAAACATTATCGCTCTTCCCTTTTCAAAATGTAGCCTACGTTGCGGATCGTGCGGATAAAGCTCTCGTAGGGACCCAGTTTCTTTCGCAAATAGTGAACGTACAGATCGACTACGCCGTAATTGGCGTCTGAGTCAATCCCCCACACCCGGTCAAAAATTTGTTGGCGGGTCAGGATCTGTTCCCGATTCTGCAGAAAGTATTTGAGCAGCTCGTATTCCTTTGTGGTCAGCTTCATCGGTTCGTCGTCGATAAAGCCGTCATATTCATTTACTTTCAGAGAGAGAGGGCCGTATGACATCTCCCCCTCTGCTCCTGTCTTTCCATTTCGGCGTAATAGTGCTCTGGCTCGGGCTGTCAGCTCTTCTGCAGCAAATGGCTTGACCAAGTAATCGTCTGCACCCGCATCCAAGCCTTCCACACGCGACTTCACACTGTCCTTTGCCGTCAAAAACAGCACAGGCGTCGTAATTCCTTTGGTGCGAAGTGTTTTGACCAGTGTCAGTCCATCCATGCCTGGCATCATGATATCGAGCACCAGTAAGTCGTAGATTCCCCGTTGCGCCAGCAATAGTCCGTCATCTCCACGCTCAGCGGTGTCCACTTGATAGCCTTCATCCGTCAAGACTCCAGCGATCGCCTGAAGCAGAGCTTGTTCATCCTCTACCGCAAGAATCAGCATACTTATCCCTCTTTCATCTGAAAAAAGCTGCTTGTGAAAGCTTTTTTATTTTTCGATGCCTATCGTTTTTGGTTTACGAAATGGCAATGTGATCCGCACTGCTTTTTTCAATCGGATCGTGATATCATCCAGCATAGCATAAACCACTGGAATCACAACGAGCGTCAGCATGGTCGAAAAGAGCAATCCACCAATAACCACGGTTGCCATAGGCGCTTGGCTTTCCGCACCTTCTCCCAGGCCTAATGCTAATGGCAGCAACGCTAATACGGTACAAAATGTCGTCATCAAAATGGGACGCAGACGTACTGGACCTGCTGTGAGGAGAGCCTCCGTCCGATCCATGCCTTCTCTACGTAAGATGTTAGTAAAGTCGATTAATACGATTGCATTTCGCACAACAAGCCCAGCGAGCAGGATGAGCCCGATAAAGGCTGGAACACTGACCGGCCTTCCCGTTATCCAGAGGCTAAATGTCGCCCCGAAGATGGACAAAGGAACAGACAGCATGATCGAGAGCGGGTACACCATCGACTCAAATTGCGCTGCCAAGATGATGTAGACGAGTACAATTGCCAGTCCAAATGCAATCAGCATACTCTTGGTCGATTCATCCATTTGCTGATTTTGCCCTTGCTTTTCAATGGTATACCCCGGCGGAATCGGATGGGTCGCCAGCACTTGATCGATCGCTGTTGTGACGGTACCCAGGTCTTGGCCAGGAGCAGTCGATGCCGTGACGTTGACTACCCGAGTCTGATTGTAGCGTTGAATCGCTTGAGGACCATTTGCCATCACGACATCAGCCACATCCTTGATCTGAATCAACTCTCCTTTTGGCGTCGTCAACAACAGATTGCCGATTTCCTGCATACTGCTCACTTGCCCGTCACTGAGGCTGAGCGTGACGTCCACTTCCGTCCCTGCTGTTTCGTATTTGGTCGCCACCTGATCCTTCAATGCCGTCTGAATCGTGCTGGAAATGAGGCTTTGGGTCACGCCTAAATCAGCGGCCCGTACCCGATCCAGTTTGACCTGGATTTCCGGGCGCGACTCTTCGAGATTGTTGTCCGCTTCACGGACGCCTTCAACTTCGCCAATCGCTGCTGTCAGGCCTTCCGCTACTTCCTTCAGTGTATCCTCATCATTTCCGCGAATCGCGTAGGAAATCGGTGCAGAACCGCCGAATTGTCCGCCGCCACCGCCCATACCTGGCAATGTCGTTCCACCTGCTTCACTCACCCGAAGTCTTGCTCCTGGGAAGCGGTTTAGCTTTTGTCTGATTTCGTCTGTGACTTCTGCAGTTGTACGCTGGCGCTCTGACTTGTCAGAAAGGATCAGTAAGAATGATCCCGCTGAAGTGGAAGCAGAGTTGCCTCGCGTCGCATTGGTCGAGCCCAATGCCGTAAAGATTGTTTTCACTTCAGGGATCGTCGCCAAAATGGCCTCTGCCTGCGTGACTGCTTCTTTTGTTTTTTCCAGCTCTGTCCCGTTCGGCATGGAGATGGAAACGTTAATTTGCCCCTGATCGGATGTCGGCATAAACTCAGAACCGATAAACGGAATCAGACCTACACCTGCTACCAGCGAGGCGAGTCCGATCGCCAGGACGGATTTGCGGTGATGCAGGGACCACTTCAGAATGCGTCTATAAAAAGCCAAACCTCGCGAGTCTTTACGCTTCTCTGCATGCGCGGAGGCTTTCAGTGCTTCTTTTTTGTGTGACATCGCCCATTTGGAGGTCAGCATCGGTGTAACCGTCAACGAAACGATCAGCGATGCGAGCAGGGAAAAGGAAACCGTGACGCCCAAGTCCCTGAACAGCTGAGCCGTGACGCCTTCCACGAATACAATAGGGAAGAAGACGGCGACTGTCGTCAAGGTAGCGGCGATAACCGGCATCGCCACTTCTTTTGTCCCTTTGACGGCAGACTCTTTAATCGACAAACCTGTCTCGCGATGACGGTGGATATTCTCCAAAACAACAATTGCGTCATCGACGATCATCCCGATCCCGAGCGTCAATCCACCCAAGCTCATGATGTTAATCGACATGTCGGCGAAGTACATGAGCGTAAACGTGGAAATGACAGAGATCGGAATCGCTGTCGCGATGATGACTGTATTGCTCGCACTCTTCAGGAAGAGCAGAATGATCAGAACCGCCAGCACCCCACCTATGAGGGTGTCATGCACGAGTGTATCGATCGACGCACGAATGAACGAGGACTGATCGGAGAGTGCCATGACGGACATCGACTGTGGCATGCTTGCTCGTTGTCTGTCCAGCTCCGCGTACAGCTCATCGACCACCGCAACCGTGTTGGTACCGGACTGCTTCATGATCGACATCGTGACAGTCGTTTGGTTGTTCATGGAGTTCTCAATAGATACTTCTTTAAAGCCATCCTGGATGAGAGCCAAATCCTCGAGGAAAACCCGGCTTCCGTCTTTCATAGGAATAGAGACCTTGCGGATGTCTTCCACTGACTTGAATTTCCCCAAGGAACGAACGGTGTAAGATACGCCGCCTTCCGTGATATTTCCCCCGGACGAATCGAGGTTTTGGCTCTTCAGCTGCTGGCTGATATCCGAGAGCGAGATGCCGTACTGCTCCAACTTGCTCTGGTCGACCACGATCTTGATTTCCCTGTCCAAGCCACCGGAAACGGATACAGATGCGACACCATTGACCCGTTCGAGCGATGGTGCCATTTGGTCTTGTACAAAGCTTTTCAACTGGTCGGCTCCCATGTCTGCCGATACTGCCAGCGTCAGCACTGCTGTACTGTTCGGGTCCATACGAGCAACGGTTGGAGAATCTACATCATCCGGGAGGGAGCGCTTGGCACGCTCGACCTTTTGCGTAACCTCCGTTACCGCCTTGTCCAGATCGGTACCGTAGGAAAACTCAACAATGACCATCGAGGAGCCTTCCCTGGATGTGGACGTCACTGACTTGATGCCCGCTACTGAGGCAACAGCTTGCTCCACCGGCTTAGTGACGAGATTCTCCATCTCTTCAGGACCTACCCCTGAATAGCTGGTGATGACCGCAATGGTCGGTATTTCAATCTTTGGATACAGGTCGATAGGAATCCGGCTCAATGACATGATTCCCAAAATAATCACGATGAGGACTCCCATCATTACTGTGACGGGACGACGAATGGCGCGTTCCGATATATGCATGGGGCTCACCTATCCTTTTGGGGCTGCCGAAGGCTCGGGGTTCCCTGTACTGTTTGGTTGTCCTGATGAATTGGATTGGCCGCTTTGACCGCCATTTCCACCTTGACCTCCTTGTCCACCCTGGCTGGCGCCATTGCCTTGTCCAGGATTCCCAGACTTTTTGCCCGCTTCATTTTTTGCTTGATTCGGATCAATTACGGCTACCGTTGCATTGGCAGTCAGTGTATTTTGACCTTGCACAACGACAGACTCCCCGCCCTGCAATCCGGTCAGAATCTCGATCTTTGTTCCATCGGATTCACCCGTAGTCACAGTGACTTGCTTCGCCTTATCCCCATCGACTACGAATACGTACGAGCTCTGCGCCTTTGTGATGACAGCTTCACGTGGCACGATGATCGCTTGATGCGGATTTCCTTTTACCTCAACAGAAGCGACCATACCTGCTTTTGCGCGTAGATCCGTATTCGCTACCTCGATTTCGATTGGATATGATTTGCTCGAATCCGCCATTGGACTAACGGATGTAATTTTTCCATTCACCGTCACATTAGCCGAAGGAACCTTTACTGATACGCTTTGTCCCGGCTCGAATTGGCCCACTTGGCCTTCACTCGCCTTGGCTGTTACTTTCATCGTAGATATGTTAATGACTTGAGCCACGACCGCGTTGTTTGATACATTTTCCCCGACAGTAGCAGTGAGTGAACCAATGACACCGTCAATAGGGGACTTGATCGTCAGGTTTGATACGTTTAATTGAGACAAAGCATAATCTGCTTCCGACTGCTTCAAAGTCGCTACTGCTGAATCCAGTGACGCCTGTGTTGGTCCCTTTTTCTCCTGTTGCGCCTTTTGTTTTTGGTTCTCCAAATTTGTCTGAGCTGACGTCAAAGCCAAACGAGCTTTTTCCACTTCAGCTGTAGAAATGGCTCCTTCACCAAACAATTTTTGAGCACGGTCCAAATCTACTTTTGCTGCGTTCGCCTTATTTTGGAGATCAGCTAAGGAGTTGGCTGTCTGTGCCAGTACCTCTGCCTCTGTTCCCTCTGTCGCTTCCGCATATCTTGCTTTGGCTGACATCATGGAAGCCTGGGCCTTTTGCATTTGGATTCGCAGCTCTTCGCCGTCCAATACTACGATAGGTTGTCCACTCTTTACTTGGTCACCTACTTTTACGAGCAACTGCTGCACGCGTCCAGTTGCCTTCGAAGGTACTTCCACCTGTTGGATCGCTTCGAGTCGTCCCGAGAGCGACATTTGTACCGCAAATTCTTCCTGTACCGCCTTTTTCACTTCAACAGGCACAGCTCTGGCAGCCTGGCTATTTCTCCTGTTCGAATTTTCAGGATTGCTTGAGCACCCACTCACCACAGCCAGTACCAATAGGCCCATGGCGATGTTACGAACCGTTCGATTCACCTTGCTTTCCTCCGTTTCGTCTGCCTTCTGGCTTGGGCCAAAAGACAGGCATATGTATAGATAATTTCATTAGAGCATGGATTTTTTTGAATTAGATTTGAAAAATCAAAAGATACCGCTTTCCCCCGGATATTAGAAAAATCCTTAGAATTTTTGTTTATACTTTCCGATAGTAAAACAAAAAAAGCTGTATTCTCCATTACTCTTTCAAGTAATCGAGAATACAGCTTTTCCATTTTCGTACCTTGAAAACTGGATCTGCATGTATGTTAAGAGTGTGGATAAGTCCTCGACCGATTAGTATTCGTCAGCTCCACGTGTTGCCACGCTTCCACACCGAACCTATC
>JARDZO010000041.1 GCA_029240815.1 Brevibacillus sp. | reverse complement strand
CCTTGATTCACCAACGCCCTTAGCTCCCTTGAACCTCGGAATACATGGTAACTAGAAACCACAACAGCTCGCAGGAGAAGCAGGTTTCCAGGCAGAGCGGCTACTACTTTACCGCTCCCGTGAATCTTTGTGGAGCGGACAGACTATACTCCTTGGCGGGGTGTAAACGGGGCCCCGCCGAACGCGAGCGATAGCTTGTGTTCGGTGGGTAAAGACCGGAGCGCAGATCGGAAACCTGCTTCTCCCCACCCCAGCTATGTTGATAACGAGGCACTTCGTCATGCGCCCGGAATTCATAAGTTAAGCGCTTAAAAAATCTTATACGCTAAAAGAAAATGGCATATTACCGTACCCGATAGAAGGTAGGCGGTAATATGCCTATTTGCTATTCCAGCGATTCTTGCAAGCTCTTGACCAGATTGTCACCCGTGCGCTTGATGTGCCCGTGAACCAATTTACCTGCCTCGACGGCATTTCCGTTTTTAATCGCCTGTAAGATCTCTCGATGCTCTTTGTTTGATTTTTCAGTCTGGTCGCGGAGCATCTGCGGCGTTTGCTGAGGAAAACCGTTCCACAAGGTCTCGATAAAGGTCACCAGTCGTTTCCACGTACAGCGACTGATTAATAGTCGGTGAAATTCAATATTGCACTCGATGAATTCCGCGGCGTCCTTGGATTGTTCCATCGCCACCACCAGCTCTTCCAGCTGATCGATGTCGTCCTGTGCCATGTGCTCCACGCTCATCTCGACCGCCATCTTTTCAAACTGGGCGCGAAGACCATATATTTCCTGAATATCCTCCACGGACAATGATTTGACGATGGCTCCCCGGTGCGGTTCGATGATGACCAGACCTTCTGTTTCCAACTTACGGAGCGCCTCTCGCACTGGCATTCTGCTGACACCTAATGAACTGGCCAGCTCTTCCTGAACGAGGCGTTCCCCCGGCTGGAAATGCCCTCGTAAAATCGCTTCCCGCAACACGCGACACACCTTGATATGCAGCGTGTCCAGTTCGTGACTTTCCAACCGCAATTCAAATTTTCTGCTCATTCATGGCTCGCCCTTTCGCTGTCTCTCTCACTCGTCATCCAGATGCTAGGATTAGGATAGGGTATCTGGCTTCCTTTGTCTAGTGATTCAGGCTCAAAGCGTTTGCTGATACAGATCCCCGCCTGTGATGTCGTTGATGACGATCGCGGGAAAGCGTTCCACTTCCAGACGATAGATGGCTTCTGTACCTAAATCATGATAAGCGACCATTTCCGCTGCACGGATGGTTTTGGCGATCAGGGCTCCTGCTCCACCGATGGCTGCGAAATAGACGGCCTGCGATTGAACGATTGCTTGTTTGACCCCCTCACTGCGACTTCCTTTGCCGATCATTCCCTTTAACCCGTGTGCTAGCAAGGCTGGTGTATACGAATCCATGCGGCTGCTGGTAGTCGGTCCTGCCGATCCGATGACCTGCCCCGGCTTGGCGGGCGTAGGACCTACATAGTAAATCGTTTGTCCCGCAAGCTCGACAGGCAGCGTTCCACCCGCTTGCAGCTCTTCTGCCATCCGCTTGTGCGCCGCATCGCGCGCGGTATACATCCACCCGGTTAGCTCTACCCTGTCCCCTGCGCGGAGCCCATTGATTTGTTCCTGATCGAGCGGCAATGTGAGTTGTTTGGCTGACATCGGCTCCTCCTACAAAGTGACATGCTTGTGGCGACTGGCATGGCAATTGATGTTGACGGCTACAGGCAGACCCGCGATATGCGTCGCGTACAGCTCGACATGAACGTCCAGCGCAGTCGTGTGTCCTCCCATTCCTTGTGGTCCCAGTCCGAGCTGGTTGATCTGCTCCAGCAGAGCCAGCTCCAGCTCTGCCGCATCCTCCCGCTTATTTCGCTCTCCAATCGGGCGAAACAAGGCTCTTTTTGCGAGATAGGCTGACATCTCAAAGTTTCCGCCAAGGCCTACGCCCACTACGACAGGCGGACAAGCGTTGGGACCAGCCAGGCGCACGGTTTCAACGACAAAGGCTTTGACAGCTTCGATCCCATCAGACGGCTTCATCATTTGCAAGCGGCTCATATTTTCACTGCCAAAGCCTTTGGCCGTCATGTGAATGGTGCAGGCATCCCCTGCCACCAGCTCCACATGCACGATTCCCGGCGTATTATCTCCTGTATTTTTACGCTGTATGGGATCATGAACAATCGAGGCACGCAAGTATCCCTCGCCGTAGCCTCTACGAATCCCTTCGTTTACAGCGTCGTACAAGCTTCCTCCGACGATATGGCAATCCTGTCCAAGCTCTACGAGAAAGACAGCCATCCCTGTATCCTGGCACATCGGCACCCGCTCTGACGCGGCGATCTCGGCATTTTGCAGCAGCTGCGACAATACCTCGTCGGCAACGGCAGACTTCTCTTTCTTCTTGGCCTCCCGCATGGCGGCAACGACATCGGGACCTAGCTCCACATTTGCCTCGATACAAAGCATTTTCACGGCGTCGACAATCTGCTCATACGTCACTTCCCGCATCGGCGTCACCCTTTCAATAGCTTTCGCAGCATGTAGCGGTTCGCATCTCGATTCAACTCGGCGAGCGCGGTCGTCAACGGAATTTCCTTTGGACACACCTGTACGCAGTTTTGTGAATTGCCGCAGCCCGCGATACCCTCGTTGCTCACAACTGTTTCGAGGCGCTCTTTTGCCATCATTTTGCCGATCGGATGGCTATTAAAATATTTCGCTTGTGCCATCGCCTGCGGACCCAAATAGGGAGAATGGTCATTCACATTCGGACACGCCTCCAGACAACAGCCGCACGTCATGCACGTCGCGTATTTGTACGCTTCTTGCTGCTCATCCTGCGCGATCCGCGGTCCTGCTCCCAGCGGATAGGTGCCGTCGATCGCGATCCAACCTTTGATTTTTTGCAAGCTATCAAACATGATTTGACGATTGACGATCAAATCCTTCTCGACGGGAAACGTACTCATAGGCTCCAGCACAATCGGCTGTTCCAAGCGGTCGATCAGAGCAGAACAAGCTTGACGCACCTTGCCGTTGATCCGCATGCTGCACGCCCCGCACACTTCTTCCAGGCAATTGTACTCCCACAGCACGGAGCGCACGCGCACACCATCGACTCGGACGGGATTACGCTGGATTTCCATGAGGGCCGAGATGACATTCATATTTTTGCGGTACGGGACGTCGAATTCCTCCCAATAGGGTGTCTGGTCTGAAGCGTCCTGTCGCTTTACCTTGATCCGAATTCGTTGTGCCTGTGTCATGTGGTGACTCCCTCCTGCTTCTGACTGCTTGGAGTGGTCGCCTCTGCATCTGCTTCCTTCACGACGTCATACCTTCTCGCTCGCGGCTGAATATGGGAGATGTCCACGTCCTTGTAGTGAAAGATCGGCCCCTCTGCCGTATGAGTAGCAAGCGTCGTCTTCAACCATTGCTCGTCATCCCGATCAGGAAATTCCGGCTTATAATGGGCCCCTCGACTTTCATTCCGATTCCGTGCGCCCAGCGTGATGACACGCGCCAATTGCAGCATGTTTTGCAGCTGACGGGTAAACGCAACCGACTTGTTGCTGTAATGAGACGTATCATCGACACCGATCCGCTTCCATCTCTCCAAGAGCTCCTGCAGCTTTTCATCCGTTTTCTCCAGCCGATCATTGTAGCGGACGACAGTCACATGCTCGACCATCCAGTCGCTCATCTCCAGATGCAGCTGATACGGATTCTCTGGACCATCCATCCGAATGAGCTGGGTATACGCCGCTTCCTGCCTTTTTTGCTCCGTCTCATAAAAGCTCGAGGACAGGTCTTCGGCAGAGTTTGCCAGGCCAGAAATGTAGCGCAGGGCTGCAGGTCCCGCTACCATCCCTCCATATACGGCTGAGACGAGTGAGTTTGCCCCCAAACGGTTCGCGCCATGGTATTGATGGTCACATTCCCCGCAAGCAAACACCCCTTTTACATTGGTCATCTGGTTGTAATCGACCGCGAGCCCGCCCATGGAGTAATGCATCGCAGGAAAGATATGCATCGGGACTTTGCGCGGGTCCTCGCCCACAAATTTTTCGTAGATGTCCAGAATCCCACCGAGCTTTTCGTCCAGCTGCTTGGTCGGGAGGTGGGAAATGTCGAGATAGACCATGTTCTCTCCGTTGATCCCCAGCTTTAAATCGACGCAGACGTGAAAGATTTCTCGGGTGGCAATATCGCGTGGGACGAGATTCCCGTAAGCTGGGTACTTATCCTCCAGGAAATACCAAGGCTTGCCGTCCCGGTACACCCACAGACGCCCGCCTTCCCCCCGTGCAGACTCTGACATCAACCGCAGCTTGTCATCTCCAGGAATCGCTGTCGGATGAATCTGGATGAACTCAGGGTTGGCGTAATGGACACCTTGCTGGTATGCAATGCTGTGGGCGCTTCCTGTATTGATCACGGAATTGGTGCTTTTGCGAAAAATGTAACCGATCCCGCCAGCAGCCAGAATGACCGCGTCGGCCCGAAAAGAGCGAATCTCCATCGACTTCAGATCTTGTGCCACAATCCCCCGGCAGCGCGGCTCATCATCCAAAATTAGAGATAAAAACTCCCAGTACTCGGACTTTTCGATCAAGCCTTCTGTTTCGTACCTTCTGACCTGTTCATCCAAGGCATACAGCAGCTGCTGGCCTGTCGTTGCTCCCGCAAAAGCCGTCCGCGAATATTTGGCGCCACCGAGTCTGCGAAAGTCGATCTGTCCTTCTACCGTCCGATTGAACTGCACGCCCATCCGGTCGAACAAATAAATGATCTCCGGTGCTGCCTCGCACATCGCTTTGACCGGCGGCTGATCGGCTAAAAAATCTCCGCCGTAGATCGTGTCGTCAAAATGCTCCCACGTAGAGTCACCCTCACCTTTTGTGTTGACGGCTCCATTGATTCCACCTTGCGCACAGACGGAATGGGACCTGCGCACGGGAACGAGCGAAAACAGCTTTGCCCGTCCACCCTTTTCCGCGATCTGGATGGCAGCCATCAACCCGGCTAGTCCTCCACCAATGACAATAACGTCTTCCTGCTTCATCTTTCTCACATCCTTTTTCTCGTAACGCTAGATAAACGCAATGAGGCTCGCCAATCCGACCAAGCTGAGCAAGAAAAACAGGAGCAGCATGATTCGTCCAGACAATTGCTGGGCACGCGGACCTGCCGTGATCCCCCAAGTGATCAATCCTGACCACAAGCCGTTGGTAAAATGAAATGTCGTGGAGAGTATCCCCAACACGTAAAAAGCAAAGATCCACGGATTCAACAAATGGGAGGACACCGCATCAAAATGGACATCCATGCCGAAAATAGCGCTCTTCAATCGAAAGCTCCATACGTGGTAGACCACAAACAGGAGAGTCACGATTCCGCTCACCCGCTGCAGCAGAAACCGCCAGTTGCTCGCGTATCCATAGGTGCGCGTGTTGGATCTAGACAAAAACGCCAGATAAATTCCATAGCCCGCGTGATACAGCAAGGGAAGGAGAATGAAAACGATCTCTATCACCCACACCAGCGGGATACCTTGCAGCGCCGCCACCTGCTTGTCGTACGCAAAGGCACCCAACAGAGCGATGGCATTGGAATAAAAATGTTCGATCAAAAAAGCGCCCAGGGGCACGATTCCTGCCAGAGAGTGCAGCCTGGAAAGCAGAAAATGACCCACGCTCTTCATCTCCCTTTCATCTGGGCAAAGAACATCGTCACATCCGGGACTTGCTCCAAATTTTCGATCATCCGCAAATAGTGCTGGATGGTCTCCGGTGTCTGGTCCAAGGTCAATGCCCGAAATTTCTGTACAATCTCTTCATACGTCACCGGATTTTCCGGATCTCCCTTTGGATATTCTGTATGCTGCAACAGAGTCGATCCGTCTGCGAGCTCGACCTCGACTGTTGCCTCCCATTTCTCCGGATAACGCGCATGGATGGCGGGATCGACTGACACCTCTACACGACGCATGACTTCCCGAATCGTCGGGTCTTGGAGAGCCTCCTCTGAAAAATCAGTCAAACCGGCACTGCCTTTTACCAGCGCGAGTGCGACACAGTACTGCAAACTAAACTTGGCCGCATACACAGTCGACGGATCAGGATTGTCTGTGATCGTCAGTGCTACCTGATAGGTTTGGACGCGGACTTTTACTACCTCCCGCCACGAAATCCGATGCTGTGCGGTCATGGCTACGATCAAATCAATGGCATGATGGGTATGCCTGCAGGAGGCGTGAATTTTAAACGAGTTTTCCATGATCTTATAGACGGTACCCAAGCCTTGCGTCATTTGTTCGGCATTCGTTGCTTGCGACATCGCTCGGACGAATCCTCGATCTCCCTCTAGGATTTTGCTCGCCCCGGTAAAGCCCTTTTCCGCAAGCAGCGCTGCTAAAATGCCGTTCATCGCTGCCTTGCCTGGATGGAGCTGCTTGGACATGGCACCATCCTCAATAAACTCCCACAGTCCAGCTGCCTGTGTCCCTGCGCTCCCTAGCGCATGTACGATCTGCTCTTCGTTTTGTCCCAGCAATTTGCTCGCAGCCACAGCTGCACCAAACGTCCCGCAGGTGGCCGTATTGTGCCAAAAATAGTAATGGGACAAAGAGACAGCTTCACCGATGCGATAGCAGACTTCATAGCCTGCCACGACGGCTTCGATCAGTTCCTCGCCGCTCTTCTGCTTCCATTCCGCGATCGCCAGTGCTGCCGGGATCACGACCGTGCCCGCATGAATGATGGAAGCCTTATGGATATCATCCAGCTCGACGATATGACTGGATGCCCCATTGACCAGCGCCGCTTGGGTTACGGCAGATCTGCCACCGGTCATGAGGGTAGCCTGCTCAGCACCCCCCAGCTCGGCTACCACTTGCGCCATCATTTGGATCGGTGGTTTGTTGGCCCCGGCCAATGCCGACCCCAGCCAATCCAGGATGCAGATTTTCGCGAATGCCACCACTTCTGCCGGCATATCCGCATATCTCAAGGTTGTTACGTAATGGGCGAACTCTTTACTTACGCTCATCGCTCTTCTCCTTGGTCTTGATAAGATGGGAGACCTCTTCCAAAATCCGCTTTGCCCGTTCATAGACAGGGACATCGACCATCTTGCCACGCACAGAAATACTGCCGATCCCTGCTTCCAGCGCTTCCTGAAAGGATGCTACGATCAGCTCCGCTTCGACGATTTCTTCACGGCTCGGTGCAAACACTTCTCGCACGGGTCCGAGCTGGCACGGATGAATGAGTAATTTCCCTTGAAAGCCGAGCTGTTTGGCGCGCTGCGTCTCGATGATCAGTCCATCCTTGTCACGAAAATCCGGAAACACAGCATCGATCGGCGCACCGATGCCTGCTGCTCTGGAGGCGACGACCAGCTGCGACCGCGCGTAGAGCAGCTCCTGTCCATCTGAAGTCAGTTCTGCCTGAATATCGAGGGCAAAATCAATAGAACCAAACATCAGCCTTTTGATTCTTTTGCTCGCTCTGGCAATCTCATAAGCGTGATACAAGCCGCGAGCTGACTCGATCAGCGGGACGATCTCTACCAGCCGATGTTGTCCGCTGTCCGTCCATTTATCCCTGCTCTGCATTTCATCGAGCAACGCATCCAGTCTCGCTACCGATTGCGCATCCTCGGCTTTCGGCAGGACGACTCCACTGAGTCCCACCCCATCGATTCCATTCACATCCTGCTCAAAAAAAGGAGTGTCGACCGCATTGACTCGCACGTACCGAGCCGTCGTTCCTTGCCGCTGTACGACCTGAAGCTCCTCCTGCACCAGGCTTCGTGCAAGTGCCTTTTCCTGTGCAGGCACTGCATCTTCAAGATCGTAAATGACAGCATCGGCAGGCAATTGGTCCACCTTTTCCAGCTTTTTCTGATCCGAGCCCGGGACGAAGATCCATGTGCGCATCTGCTTCATTTACACAACACCCGCTTCTTGCCACTTGCGGATCGTGTCCTCATCAAATCCGCACTCCATGAGAATCTTTTGGTTGTGCTGTCCAAGCTCCGGGATCGGTCCCATGTGCGGCTCTACGCCTTCCATCGTTACCGGGGGCAGCAGACTTTGCACAGGGCCTACAGGGGTTTCCACCTGCCGCCAGCGATTGCGCGCCTTGAGCTGCGGATGATCCCAAAAGTCTTGCACCGTATTGAGTCGTGCATTGGCGATCTTGGCCTGCTCCAGACGCTCGATGACCTCCTCGGCCGTCAATTGCTGAAACACCACATCAATCATGCCTTGCAGCACATCGCTGTTTTGCACCCGATCTGAATTGGTTGCGAACCGTGGATCATCGCATCGTTCTGGCTGTTGGATCACGTGCTGGCAGAACATCTCCCATTCTCGCTCGTTCTGGATCGCGAGAAATACCGTCTTGTCATTCCCGGTACGGAAAGGTCCATAGGGGTAGATCGTCGCATGACTAGCTCCGTTTCGCTTTGGTTCAGTACCGGTATAATTCGTATAATAAAGCGGAAATCCCATCCATTCCCCCAACGCTTCGAGCATGGAGATTTCCAGCACGCTTCCTTTGCCAGTCTTACTTCGCGCGATCAATGCGGTCAAAATGCCGGAGTAGGCATACATCCCCGCGGCAATATCGGCTACAGAGATCCCTACCTTGGAAGGAACCTCCTCCGATCCTGTCACAGAGACGAGGCCAGCCTCGCATTGAACCAGCAAATCGTACGCTTTCTTTTCCCGATAAGGTCCGTTCTCTCCATAGCCGGAGATGCTGCAAATGATCAGCTGTGGGTACTTCTCCTTCAAAACGTCAATGCCAAAGCCCAGACGGTCAATCGCGCCCGGTCCGAAATTTTGAATAAACACGTCTGCACGTGACAAGAGCTGGTCGAGAATTTCTTTTGCCTCTGGTTGTTTGACATTCAAGGTGAGTGACTCTTTGGAATGATTGCACCACACAAAGTGACTCGACATCCCATTGACCGTCTTATCGTAATGGCGGGCAAAATCCCCTACATCAGGCCTTTCAATTTTGATCACTCTCGCTCCCAGCTCCGCTAATTGGCGGGTCGCAAACGGCGCGGCTACAGCCTGCTCCAGTGCAACTACCGTGATCCCATCCAATGGGCGCATCTCTATCCCCTCTATCTATCAGGATTTTGTATTTTGGATCCAATACCATGAAGATCAAACCCCCCGTCTTCCAACGAGGGGTAGACTCGTTTATCCATTTACTTTGACAGCCACATTTTTTACCTGCGTGTAGTACTTCAGTGCTTCGAGACCTTTTTCGCGGCCAAAACCGCTTTTGCGATAGCCGCCAAATGTCATCTCGACACCTCCGCCTGCTCCGTAGTTGTTGATGAACACTTGACCGGATTTGACGCGGTTGGCGAGCCAATGCGCCTTGTTGATGTCCGACGTCCAAACGCCCGTGACCAATCCGTATTCCGTGCCATTGGCAATGGCGAGCGCTTCTTCTTTTGTACGGAACGGCAGGACAACCAGAACAGGTCCGAAAATTTCTTCTTGCGCTAATCTGCCATCCGGTGTGACCGCATCAATGACAGTCGGCTCGAAAAAGAAACCTTCTCCTGCTTCTGTATGTCTGCGGCCGCCAGTGCGGATGGTTGCTCCATCTTCCTCGGCCACCTGCATGTAGGACTCAATCCGCTGGAGTTGCTTCTCCGAGATGATCGGGCCGACTTCCGCATTCTCCAGACCAGGGCCGATCCGCAAGGCAGACATGAGGGCAACGACCTTTGCGACGAACTCCTCGCGAACGGATTCCTCTACCAGAAGCCTGGACCCTGCAGAACATGTCTGTCCCGCATTTTGTGTAATGGAGCGCACGACCCAGTGAGCAGCGTCATCCAGATCGGCATCGGCAAACACGATGTTCGGAGACTTGCCACCCAGCTCCAGCGTCACTGGCTTGATCTGTTGTGCCGCCGTTTTCATGATCGTCATACCGGTCATGACCGAGCCTGTGAAGGTAATGTGGTCAATATCGGGATGGGCAGCCAGAGCTGCACCTGCCTCGGCACCGTAACCCGTTACGATATTGACTACGCCAGCAGGAAAGCCTGCCTTTTCGCACAAATCGGCGATGCGTAACGCTGTCAACGGCGTGTCCTCCGCTGGTTTCATGACCACGGTATTGCCTGCTGCTACCGCCGGAGCCAGACTGCGAACGGCGATCTGGATCGGATAGTTCCATGGAACGATATGAGCTGTGACACCGAGTGGCTCGCGGATCGTGTAATTCAAAATGTCCGCACGAACGGGAATGGTTTCTCCCAAAATTTTATCGGCCGCACCTGCGTAGTACTCGCAATAGCGCGCCGCCACTTCTACATCCGCCAGTGCTTGTGCCAGCGGCTTGCCTGTATCCAGTGTCTCCAGATGGGCCAGCTCGTCTTTTTGCTCGCGAATGAGCTGACACAGACGCAGGAGCATCCGCCCTCTCTCAGCGGGCAGAATTTCACGCCATTCGCTCGATTCAAAGGTAGCCCGCGCCGCTTTGACCGCCCGATCCACATCATCCTGATTTCCCCGTGGAAACGTAGCCAATGCCTCTTTGGTCGCCGGATTGATCGTCGTAATCACGTCGCCGGAGGAGCTATCCGTCCACCCTCCGCCAATGTACATCTGCAAGGAATTCATTTGTTCCCTCGTCCCCTCCCTGGATTCTTCTATCTGTTATCTGTTGGCAACAATCGTCGCTCGGGTGATTTCCCGCGCTGCCGACTTGTCTAGGGCGATATTGACATCCTCGAGATCGAATTCTGCATCCAGCAGCTCGTCGAATGGATACTTCTCGATATTTTGAGAAATAAATTTCAAAGCCTTGTTGAGATACCATGGCTCATAGCGCATGTAGGCATAGATCGTCAGCGCTTTGCGCGTCATCAGCCCTGGGTCAAACGACGTCATTTGGCCCGGAGAAATGTTGCCGATGCTGATGTATTTCCCCCCGTAACGGAGCAGATTGACCCCTTCATTCAGCGCAGCCGGTACCCCTGTCAGCTCCATGCAGACGTCGGCTCCTTTCCCACCAGTCAGCTCCTGCACCGCTTTGACCCGTTTTTCCACCGTGTCGTATTCGTTCATGTGGATCAGGTGATCAGCCCCGAACTGTCTCGCTTTTTCCAAACGGCTGGTCACGCCGTCGATGCAAATAACAGTCGCCCCGTACTCTTTTGCCACAGCACTCGCATTTAGTCCGAGCCCGCCTGCCCCCTGGATCACGACCGTATCGCCGTAGCGCACACCGGTCTTGTCGATTCCGAAGTACACCTGCGACAACGCGCAGTTGGCACTTGCTGCTGCGGCATCGGGTACATTGTCAGGGACCTTGTAGAAATATTGGTCCGGCGGCAAATAGTAGTGCGTGCCAAAGGTTCCATGGAAATGTGGCGCTTCCTCGGGATCTTTGACCCAGTGCCGGTAAGCGTTTTCACACAAGTGCATTTGACCTTGCTGGCAAGGCGCACACTTGCGGCACGTAATGAAATACGCAGCAGCTACGCGATCCCCTACCTGTACGGGATTTCCGGCATAGTCCGTTTCCACGCCTTCCCCGAGCGCTGCGATTTCACCGACCATCTCATGTCCCATCACGCCAGACTTTTTCGTAGGGTGGTGTCCTTGCCAAATATGTAGTTCAGAACCGCATACATTCGTTCTTACCACTTTGACCAAGATGGCCCCCGGCCCTGGTTCTGGCAATCCGTATTCGGCAAACGACAGCTTGCCCGGCTCACTCATGACAGCTACTTTACCCTTCATGGTCCAGTCCTCCGATCTCGAATGGAATTACTCGTAGAAACCTTCCGTCGACTTGATGAACTTCTGGAACTGATCATTATCGTGACCGAACCAGACCTGTGATTTGGTTCTCTCGGCATACGCCTTGATCCGCTCGACCGTACTCGTAAAGCCGACAGAGTCGTAGATAATCCCCGGTATTTTAATAGGAGGACCGTAGTTTTCTGCGGAGTATACCGCATCTGAGGCCAGGATGATTCCGCCCGCGCCTGGCAGTTCGACGTGCAAGCCCAGCATGCCCCATGCGTGTCCCGCACCAAAGTTGAGAATTTTGACGCCCTCTACGAGCTGGACTTCCTCGTCCTTGGGTCGGATCGTCTTCCAGTTCAAGCCGTTTTTTACCCAAGCATCGATATCCGCCCATACATAAGCGCCCATATCTTTGTTGATTGCATACGTTTTCATTGTATTGGACAGTTCGTTTTCATGAACGATGATCGTGGCATTCGTAAACATCTCCAGGCAACCCGCATGGTCGAGATGCAGATGAGAGGCGACGACGTATTTGATATCCTCGGGTCGCACACGCAATTGCGCCAAACGGTTAATCAGATAGCATTCTTCCGACATCGCCAGCGGGAACAACTGCTGTACCCCCTTTGGCCAACGTCCTTTTTCACCCATTCCTTCGGGGTTGCAGCCTGTATCAAAGAGGATCTTTCCATCTGGATGGTCAATCAGGACAGCATAGACTGGAAATTCAACAAACTCAGCGGGAGGATTGGGATTGAGCACAGATGCCGGATTGTGCATGGCTACCATAAAGCCTTTGTCCATTTGCATTCTGCCAGTGTCAAGAACAAACATTTTTGGTTTTGACAAGACCGTTCAGCTCCTCGAAAGTGATTTCCATTTCTAATCACAAGTCATGCCTTGCTCTCCTGAATAACCACCTCCACGCAACATTTTGATGTACGCGATAAAAGATCCATCAGTGCGCATATATTGAATCCTGTATATTGGATCCAATTATCACATGACTCAATCGTATTTTGAATAGACAGAATTGTCAAGCTTATTCCTTCTTATTTGCACCACGACAAAAAAAGCACAGCCTCGTTTGCTGTACTTTTCTGTGAAACGAGCGTATGAATCTGGCAGTTCGTCTCTCCTCACGTGGATGGTTGAATGAAGACACTCAGTACTTTCGCTTCCTCATTGCCATACGGCAGAAAGATGTGCGGTTTGCTCCCCGCAAAGTAGGCGGTGTCCCCTTCCTCGAGGACGTGCTTTTGCCCATCGTAAAACAAAATAATCGTCCCGCTCACGATGTAGATGAACTCTTCCTCGGGATGCGTGAACGGCTCTGTCGCTGGCATGTCCACGGGGACCGTCACCAGAACAGGCTCGATCTTGCTAAATCGGGAACGGTTTGCGAGCGTTTCATATAAGTAGCCCATTTCCTTGCTCCCGAGCTTGGAGGTGCGCTGGCGGTGAGGGGATAAAACGAGATACTCGTCTCGATCCTCTTCCAAAAACCATGCTAACGGCGTCTTTAAATGATCGGCTATTTTTGACAAGGTTGCCACTGCAGAGGCTGTTTGTCCGTTTTCAATTTTCGATAGGAGGCTCTTGGTAAAACCGCATCTGTCCGCCAGCTCCTGCTGAGTAAACCCTTGGTTCAGCCGAGCTTTGCGAATGCGTTTCCCTATTTTGGATAGATCGATGACAAACATCCCCTTCTTCACTTGTTCATTCTATGATTATAGCGATATATGAACAGTCGATCAACAAAGTTGAATATCGTTCAATCTAGCTAATGATTGAGATCGAGCTGATGCTACTGCAAGGTACGGTAGTGATGCCACTCGACGTACGGATTTGGACCAGTCCTGGAGAAAGCGGCTCCGTGATCGTCCCTGTGACCGTCGTTCCCGTGACCGTTTGAATCGCTACCGTTTGTCCTCCGAACATCTCGTACAGCGCATTGGCACAACCCATATTTTCCTGTCTTCGCAGCAATTTCGCAATGCGCCTGTTAATATCTTTCTTTATCTGCCGTTCCCGTCTTTTCAGCCGTTTCTTGAGTCGTTTTTTCAGCTTCTTTTCCCGATCCTGGATCTTGCTTTTGACACGTTTTTTCAATCGTTTCAGCGTCTTGTTCAATTGAGCTTTTTGCGCGTTTATCTGGAGTTTTGTCTGTTGGGTGCATTGCTGCGGGCAGCCTTGGGGCTTCGGCTTGGGTTTTGGTTTTGGCTTTTGCTTGCAAGGCTTTGTACCCGAACAGGGAGCCTTCAGACAATAATTTGTGGTCACCACCTGTGCACTCCCCCTCATTGCGATTTAGGGCGGAAAGACTATCGCTTATTCGTTATCCATAGCATATTGTCGATGTCTTTCAAATGCTTGCTTTCTCCCATAGGGCATTGGTGGATTTTCGTAGAGAAGAAAAGATGACTTGCTAAATGGATGCAAATTCTTTATTGTGGATATTAGAGGTCTATAATGGATGAGTGGACGTTGCTTCGCTCGGAAGGGACTGTGCAGGAAACAAGAAGGCGTGATCTTCTTGCGTCTTCATCACGGACATTAACGATCCAGAAAGGCGGTCATAAAAAGATGAATCAACTGTTCGATGTAGGAATCATTGGCGGCGGACCCGCAGGCTTGAATGCAGCACTCGTACTGGGAAGAGCGAGGAAAAGCGTAGTAGTGATTGATGAAGGGCGCCCGCGTAATCGGGTGACACGAGAGTCTCACGGCTTTCTTACCCGAGATGGCATCGCTCCGAGTGAGTTTCGGCGCATTGCGATGGAAGAGATTCACGCTTACCCCTCCGTCCAAATAATGGCTGATAAAGCTGTAACGATTACGGGAACGGACGGAGATTTTCACATTACAACAGCCCAAGGAACGACCTATCGGAGTAAAAAGCTGCTCTTTGCAGTAGGCATGAAGGATCTCCCTCTTACAATAAACGGGTTGTCCGATGCGTACGGAAAAAGCGCTTTTGTGTGCCCGTATTGCGATGGTTGGGAATTACGCGATCAGCCACTCGCCTTGATCGTCAAAGGGGCGCGCGCGCTGCACTTGGCCAAAACCATATCTGGATGGACAAATCACTTTACGATTTGCACCGATGGACCTGATGAGCTGACGGAAGAACAGCGTGAGGAGCTCCAAAAGCATCATGTTCCTGTGTTTGACTCACCGATCCAGCGTATCGAGTCCACAGAAGGTATGGTGCAGTATGTACGACTTGAAGACGGCACGAGCATTCCCTGCACAGGAATTTTCTTCGCACCAAACCTCGTCACCGGATCAGACTTGCCACAATCATTGGGCTGCCAGCTCACGGAAACGGGAACCGTCGTCGTCGATGACTTTGGGAAAACCAACGTACCCGGTGTCTATAGTGCCGGGGATGCAGCAACGGAACGGTATCAGCTGATAACAGCCGCTTCTTTGGGGGCATTGGCTGCTGCAGGCATCAATAGTGAGCTGCTAGCCGAAGCTTGGGATAGCAAGAGCTAGATAAAAAAGCAGCCTCTGGCTGAAATGCCGCGGCTGCTTTTCGTTTTCTACTTCTTTAGATGAGCGCCAAAGAGACGTAACCAAATGGAGCTTGGCATAGGCTTCATCTATTTTTTGCGAATTAAAATATCCCCTGACAGCTATTGTCAGGGAACACCCTTTACAATGAAGATATAAAAATAATTGGAGGACACCACTCATGGCAAACCATCCGGTAACGATGTACGACTTTCACGTCTGGGCAAATCAAACCATGATCAATCACTTGAAGGAATTACCTCGAGAACTTTACACACAGGAAATTCAGAGTGTATTTCCCACCATTTCAAAAGCACTCGCTCACATTTATTTAGTCGATTGTACCTGGCTGAACATTCTTTCTGGTATCAGTATGAATGAAGCCATGACAGCTACTCATTCACGTACAGCGCAGGTGGAAGCAACCAGTCTCGAAGAACTGGAAGCCTTGTACCACGAGACGTCACTGGGCTACCAAGCATTCGTCCGCGATCATCCAGATCTGGAGCAAACGATCGTAATCGACAACCCTTATGCAGGCGTACGCGATACGAGCTACGCAGAAATCATTTTACAAATTGTCAATCACGGTACATACCATCGCGGTAATATAACGGCTATGCTCCGCCAGATGGGCCACGCCTCAACGATGACAGAATATGCCTTGTACTGGTATGCCAAAGCGTAAATCTCCCGGATCGCTTCCAGTAGGCGATGATTACGGAGGAATGGACAGTTAGCTTTCCTTGCTAGCTCCTTCCTCCTTTTTTGCTTCCTCTACCTCGAATACCCCTTCCAGCGTAATCCCTTTTATTTTCCGGAGTAAAAACATTATGGGAAAGTACGAAAATAGACTAAACAGGACTCCAAAAAATCCGCACATGAGTGGTGTGAAAATCAGAACCAGGATCTCAGCAGGAATTCCTGTGAATACAAAGCTCCCAAAGCTGGCTTGGGCAGCTTAGGCAGTCCAATTAAGCAGGGTCATCACAAACTGGAAGGCACCTATCAGGAGTCCAAACGCAATACCTGCGGCTACACACAACTTCATGTAGGAAGAGATTTTTACATACTTCAGAGTCATGCGGCTTTGCATCTGTTGTTGTTCCACCAATTCCTCAGCCCTTTTTATATGAATTATCCAAAATTTTACACAATTAATCTTTCACGAGCTAGTATGAAAAACGCGAAAATACACCCGTGTCCTTTTTCCAGTCGATTGGGACTGTAGTGGAGGGGAGGAAAAAGGGGAAAACACTCCAGCTTCATAGGAACACCTACAGGGGGTCATCCCTGTCCGGCTTCATGCAAAAAACGAAACCGCGTCCAAAGCAGCCGTCTCGGGAAGCTTCTCAGAGATGGACGCTTACAACCGTGTTTCGTTTTTTCCATTGCGCCTTGGTTGGTGTTCCAAAGATCTTCCGCTATTTTCCCCTTTTTCCTCGGCCCAGCTTTGGCTCGTCCACGTGTCTTTTCTAGGGAGTCTTCAACGGAGTTTCTTTGAGACAAACCTTTCGTGGGACAATGCCTACGAAAACCGAAAGCTTGGTTCTCCTTATTCAATTGCTCCCTTGAACCCTCGTAATATCCGGGTAACTAGAAACCACAACAGCTCGCTGGAGAAGCAGGTTTCCAGGCGGAGCGACTCCGGAACCCTGCCTAGCGGAACAACGAATTCACGGGATCCAGAAGCGGTACCTCTGTATCCACTTCGGAGCGGCTACTACTTTACCGCTTCCCCGTGAATCGTTGTGGAGCGGACAGTCTATACTCCTTTGCGGGGCCGCCGAACCTGTTCGGTGGGAAAAGGCTGGAGCGCAGATCGGAAACCTGCTTCTCCCCACCTCCGCTATGTTGATACGCTCATCTTTTTTCCCAAGGATTTACACTTTCCAATAGTACAAAAAAAGCCCCTCGGTTCCCCAAGAGGCATTTCATCATTGTAACTGTCTTGTCCTACACCATGATCTTGCAAATGTCGTTCGTAAAATCGACTGGATCCTGAAGCGGCAAGCCCTCGATCAGGAGCGCCTGATTGTACAGCAGCGCCGTATAAAGATCCAGCTTTTCCTTGTCGGTGGCGAGCGCGTTTTTCAACGATTGGAACACATCGTGATGGACGTTGATTTCCAGCACCTTATCCGCTTTCACATTTGGGTTGTTTGGCATGGCATTCAAGATTTTCTCCATCTCGATCGTGATATCCCCTTCGGTAGTCAAGCATACCGGATGGGATCTCAAGCGTTTGGACGCTCTCACATTGCTCACTTTGCCAGCCAGCAGGTTTTTCATGTAATCGAACAGCTCTTTGTTTTCTTCGTTCTCCGCATCAGTGCTCTTCTGGCTGTCGTCTTCTTCGATGCCCAAGTCGCCGCTTGAGACGGATTTAAATTCTTTATCCTTGTATTTCTGAATCATCTTGATGGCAAACTCATCGATATCCTCTGTGAAATACAAGATTTCATAGCCTTTTTCCAAGACGAGCTCGGTCTGCGGGAGCTTCTCGATCCGTTCACTGGACTCTCCGGAAGCGTAGTAGATGTACTTCTGATCTTCCGGCATTCTGGACACATATTCATCGAGAGTGACCAGCTTTTTGTCCTTGGAGGAAGTGAAAAGGAGCAGATCCTGCAGAACATCCTTGTTCATGCCATAGTCGCTGTACACGCCGAATTTGAGCTGTCTGCCAAACGCCTGGTAGAATTGCTCGTACTTCTCCCGCTCATTTTTGAGCATGCTTTGCAGCTGATTTTTGATCTTGCTGGCGATATTTTTGGCGATCAACTTCAGTTGGCGGTCATGCTGGAGCATCTCCCGCGAAATGTTGAGCGACAAGCTCTCTGAATCGACCATCCCTTTGACGAAGCTGAAATAGTCTGGGAGCAGATCGGCGCACTTGTTCATGATCAGAACACCATTGGCATACAGCTCCAGACCCTTTTCATACTCTTTGGAGTAGAAATCAAAAGGAATGTTCTCCGGGATAAAGAGAATCGCCTGGTATACCACGGCTCCATCGGCGCTGATGTGGATATGCTTGAGCGGTTTGTCAAATCCGTACCGCTTCTCTATATAGAACTGCTCGTAATCTTCGTCGGTCAGCTCGCTTTTGTTTTTTCGCCAGATCGGCACCATGCTGTTGATGCGCTGTTCTTCGGTAACCTCTTCGTATTCGCTCTCGCTGCCTTCCACGAGCTTGCTGGTCACAACGTCCATCTTGATCGGATAGCGGATGAAGTCGGAGTACTTCTTGATGATCGCTTTGAGGCGGTACTCGTCCAAATACTCGTCGTAGTTCTCATCCTCGGTGTTTTCCTTGATCTTCAGGATGATATCGGTACCTACGGTTTCTTTTACAGTCGGTACGATCGTGTAGCCGTCCGCCCCGGTAGATTCCCACTTGTACGCCGCGTCACTGTTAACCGCGCGGCTGATTACCGTCACCACATCGGCAACCATAAAGGCCGAGTAAAATCCAACCCCGAACTGTCCGATGATCGTGTGGCCATCCTTCGCTTCGTTTTCTTTTTTAAACGCAAGCGAACCGCTCTTGGCAATAACCCCGAGGTGGCTTTCCAGCTCTTCCTGCGTCATGCCGATCCCGGTATCCCGAAGGGTCAGTGTCCGGTTTTCTTTATCCGCGGTCACTTTAATGTAGTAGCTGTCTTTGTCAAAGACCAGGCTATCATCCGTGAGCTCTTTATAGTACATCTTGTCAATGGCATCACTGGCATTCGAGATCAGCTCGCGCAAAAAGATTTCCTTTTGGGTATAAATGGAGTTGATCATCATTTCCAAGAGGCGCTTGGATTCGGCCTGAAACTGCTTCTTTTCCATTCGTATCTCTCCTTTCCATTTGACAGGCTTTTCCTATGTATGATCGTTAAAATACAAGAATTTAGCACTCTCGATCAGCGAGTGCTACTCACTATTTTTATAGCAGTCCTGTTTTTTTCTGTCAATACGGTGTTTGAGCATCTCTCAGCTCATCAACAGCACTCAGGTAGTTTTCGTAGGTTTGTTGCCCAAAAGCACATAGATCCCCTTGAAAAAAAGCATGCAACGTATACGCGGTCGCTTGGTCCAGATCAAAGCCTCTGGACTTCATGACCAACTGTAGGTAGGAGAGGAAATAGTCTTTGCCGAGGACACTCCCGCTGCTGATTTTTTTCATCTGTTACTTCGAACTCTTTTCCAGATTGGCGACCCATTTATCCGCGCTTGATTCGTCATTATCAAACAAAACGACATCATGCAGCACAATCTCTTCTACGGTTCCGATGGCTTTTGACATGGTATCTGCCAGAACTTGCATATCCACATTTTGATTTACGTCTACATCGAGTACGAGCACTATTTTCTTTTTCATTCGTTTCTTCCATCCTTTTGATTACAATTTCATTCCCACATCATAGCAAACCCGCTCCCAACTTAAAATACCCATACAGACCAGATTGTTATGTTGCATCTGGAGTACGGGTACATAAAAAGGCTTGCTTCCCTTCCTCATTGGCTCCTTGTTTGGGTCGCTTGGCGGACAAACTCTCTGATTAAAGGATGCACGATCCCTTGCAGGGCAGAACGCTCGGGCTGAAATAAGGTTCCAACAAAGAAAGGATGCTGCTCATACTCCATGAGTCGTACTTCACCATTCGCATCGACCCCGGCTATGCGCAATCCCGCTTCCGTGAGCAACGGTGCGAACGCTGGATTTACACCGTAATTACAAATCCCGTATTGCTCTGAAATCTCGAGCTTCCCATAAATGGAAGCGACCTTCGTACCCGCTGTCAGGTGAAAGGTATGTATTTGTTGGCTGACCGTGCAGGTGAGAGGTGCTACGAGCAGCATGGAGGCTGTCGGATTATCCTCTGCGTGATCCGCCTCTGAAAGTCTCAGCACATTTCTGGCAAACTCGATCACCATGTGTTGAAAGCCACCGCATGTACCCAGGAAAGGAACCCGGTTCTCCCTCGCAAAACGGATTCCATGGAGTGCACCGTCCTTGCTTTTGTAAGGACTGGCTGGAACGGTCCACAGTGCATGGTACCTGGACAGCTTTTCAGCAAATGAATGCTCCAGTGTGGGTGTAGCGATCCATTCGACTTCTACTTGTTGCCCCAGGTCATTCGCGGCCAGCTCAATCGCCTGCGGAACCGCTACATGCGCTACCACCTCAGGATTGTAATCACCGATTAAACCGATTCGATACATGGATGAACTCCCTCCCTTTATCCTCTTTGTGACAATCGTCTTGCTATTCTGCTATTATGAGTCACGCCGTTTTGTCGATGAAATCTTTTCCGTTGCACACACCCGAAGGCCAAAAGCACGCTTCCGAAATGTCTGCTCTCGGTAGAGTCGGTCAGCCAGATGATATTGCTGATATTGTCGCTTTCCTTGCCTCCGAGGACAGTCGCTGGGTGACCGGACAGATGATCGATGCGACTGGCGGTTCGCATTTATAAGCCATTCTCCTTGTCTTCACATCAAAAAGGTTGCACTGCCCTGAAATAGGACGGTGCAACCTTTTTTGCCCGCTCACATACGAGTCCTGGTTCTATTGCTTATTGCTGAACGAGACTCAGGCTCTCGTTTGCTACATCCAGGATCACAGCATTGATTCCGTTCAGGAACGCCATGGCACTCGCCTTGATGATATCGGTGTCCATCGCGCGACCCGAGTACGTTTTGCCTAGGTATTCAATACGGATGTTGACTCGACCAATCGCTTCTTTGCCTCTGGACATGCTGTTGATTTTGTAATCCTTCAGCTCTACGTCCAGACCCACCAACGTTTTGATTACGCTGTATAGGGCATCGATCGGCCCATCCCCGACTGCACTTTCCTTGAAGATCTCTGTGCCTCTTTTCAATTTCACGGTAGCCGTTGGATACATATCATTCGTCACGACCTGGAAGGATTCCAATTCGTACAAATGGCTATCGCGTGTATCCAGCGTACGGTGATTCGTCACCAGATAGAACACATCGTGGTCGTAGACTTCTTTTTTCGCATCTGCCAACGTGAGGAACTTTTCAAACAGCTCTTCAAATTCTTCCGCATCACTCGTATCAAAGCCCATCTTTTCCACCGCATTTTTAAAAGCGTGACGACCGGAGCGTGCCGTCAAGATCAGCTCCATGCTGTCCGCGCCGACCTCTTCTGGGGACATAATTTCATACACTTGTTTGTCCTTCAGCAGTCCGTCCTGATGGATGCCAGAAGAATGGGCAAAGGCATTGTCGCCCGTAATCGCTTTGTTCACCTGTACATCGAGTCCGGTCAGGTAAGTGAGCAAGCGGGAAGTACGGAGCAGCTCCGTCGTTTTGATGTTGGTCCCGCATTGGAAGTAATTCTCCCGCACTTTGAGTGCCATCACGACTTCCTCCAATGAGGTATTGCCCGCGCGCTCGCCCAACCCGTTGATCGTACACTCTACTTTTTGCGCTCCATTCTTGATAGCCGCGAGCGTGTTTGCCGTCGCAAGTCCGAGGTCGTTGTGGCAATGGACGCTCAAGATCACATCAGGATTGAGGTTTTTGAGTCGATCATTAATCTTGCGGATCAGTTCTCCAAATTGCTCAGGCACCGCATATCCGACTGTATCAGGTACGTTGATAATCGTCGCTCCTGCTTTGACGACGGCTTCGATCGTTTCCCACAAATATTCAAATTCCGAACGGGACGCATCCTCGGTGGAATACTGCACGTGAGGCATTAATGTTTTCGCGTATTTAACCGCATCGACACCTTGTTGCAAGACAGCGTCTTTGGAACGGTTGAACTTCTTTTCCACATGAATGTCCGAAGTACCCAGAACGATATGAATGAACGGATTTTGTGCGAGCTTGATACTGTTGTATACGGCGTCGATGTCGCCTTTCACAGCACGAGCCAGTGCAGTAATGGATACGGCATCCCCTACGCTGCGGGCGATCTCCTGTACAGCCTGAAAATCCCCTTCCGAAGAAGCTGGGAATCCGGCTTCGATCATATCCACCTGCAGCCGTTTCAATTGTTGTGCGAACTCCACCTTTTGATGGACGTTCAGTTTGGCTCCTGGGACTTGTTCCCCGTCCCGCAAGGTCGTATCCAGCATGATAATTTTTCCATTCATCTTCCATTCCTCCTCCACAGTACTGGTTATCTATATGTTCAAGCGGGGTTGGTTAAACCCGGACTTTAACCAACTAAAAAACCCCGCCTCTACGTATAGAGGCGAGGTTGAACCCGCGGTACCACTCTACTTCATTTCATTCGAAATGAGCTCATTCGATGGCCATCACCATCTATCCTTGTAACGGTGGAATTCCGGCTTACCCTACATTGTCAGGCAGCAGTTCATAGACGAGTTCGAAATGATCGATACTGCCGTTTTGCACCAACCAACGGCTCTCTGCAAGTTCGATTCAGATCTACTATTTCTAATCGCAACAGTTAATTATTAGATTATTGCAAATTATAGGTCATGATTTCGAAGCTGTCAACCACCTATTCCCCGCATGATTTATTCTGTAAAAAATCGCGAACGAGCTCTGCTAATTCTCACCCTTCACTCTTTGCAAAGGGTACCAGCTTGCGGACTTTTTCATGTCTCAGCCAAATGCCTCCCCACATCAATACAGCCAGATACACGGGGAATAATGTGTGCGTAAACAACGGGGCATCCATGCGAATGTGGGTGGCGATGACGCCTCCAAAATATCCTGTCAGTAACACGGCCCCGAAAAAAGTGGTGCGCGGAATCAGATAAAAGAGAGTGGATAGTAAGCCGAGAGCGCCAATCACCACAATATGATGCTCGGAATAGCCGAGCTCCAACGTTCCTTCTACAACAGGAGCAGGTTTGACAAATTTCATGATGCTATCAAACAACATAAATAAAATCACCAGGCCCGACATGATTCGTGCCGTCCAAAGCCTGCCTTTTGTCATCGTATCTCTCACCATGAATCCTCCTCTTTTCTTCGAACATGATCGCTTATTCCCTCATGGATTTATCGTAATAAAAATCGGAGGCAGACGCTTCTTTTCGATTGCGATCTTTTCTCCTCCCGACCGGACATGCTAACGCCTCTCGCACAGGTAGGAATCCAGAGAGTGGAAATAGAATGATAGAGAAAAGGGAGGGATAGCTATGGATTTGCAATATGAAATCATATCCGAAGATGACATCGAATACTGCAGAGATCTATGTAATGAACTGATGGCCTTTCAAAAGGCAAAATCATACATACGACCAGAATTGTTTGACAGCATGAATTTTGACACGCGAATGGTTCCTTCCGTTAAAGGCGCCCTGCACAATTATATTGTGGTCGTGAAAGATGACGATAAAATCGTAGGCTATGTTTATTCCAATATCTCTCCTAAAGAAGCCTATTCAAACGCATTTGCCACATTTTTTGACCTCTCTTCTGTTAGCAGAAAGAACGTAGGTTGTTTATCGCAATTTTATATTCAGGAAGAGTACAGACAGTATGGGGTTGGATCCAAGCTTTTTCATATGTCCATGGAATGGTTGAAGCAATTTGATGATGTCGATGATTACTTCATTTATGTCTCAAATGGCAATGATGACGCTCTGGAATTCTATAAGCGCAAAGGATTTTCTGTCAGTCATGAAATCCTGGATGGTTTTATAACTGTTTTACGAAAATCAAGATGAGGTGAACAGATGATGAGCGAATTGCTTCATGCCCTAGCGTTGCTAAAGAATAAACAGTGGGTAGACTTGACGCATACGTTTGGTCCAGAGTCTCCGCATTTTTCTGCCTTTGACGGTGCCACCTTCAAGACCTTGTTCAATCATGATGATGGCTTTTTTGCCCAAAGCTTTACTTTTGCAGGTCAATATGGCACGCATCTGGATGCACCGATCCACTTCGTACAGGGCAAGCGCTATGTAGACGAAATCGAGCTGAAGGAACTGGTGTTGCCGCTCGTCGTCATCGATAAGTCAAAAGAAGCCGCGGATCATAACGACTATTCGCTGAGCGTAGAAGATATCCTGCAATTCGAAGCCGAGCACGGTCAGATCGAAGAGGGCACATTCGTTGCCCTTCGAACAGATTGGAGCAAGCGTTGGCCCGATGTCGAAGCGTTTAACAACAAAGACGCAGATGGCAATAATCATGCTCCCGGTTGGTCTCTCGCAGCTTTGCAATTTTTGTTTGAAGAAAGAAAAATCAAGGCTGTAGGTCACGAGACGTTTGATACCGATTCCAGTCTAGATTATCAGAAAAACGGAGCCTTGCTGGGCGAGTATTATGTGCTCGAGCAAGACACGTACCAGGTCGAGCTCTTGACCAACCTGGACCAGCTTCCAGCTAAAGGAGCTGTCATCGTCAATATCGTCCCGAAACCGGAGAAAGCATCCGGATTTCCGGTGCGGTCGTTCGCCATTTTGCCTTGATCCCTCACATAAGAAAGAAGCGCAGCCTAAGCCGTTGCGCTTTTTTGTTGTGCTCTTAACTCCCCCACCGTAGTAGTCTGTCACGATTCGTTGTGGTTCTGATGGAATCTGAATGGTTCCCTTTGGTGTCTCATAGCTGCGCATGCATCGTTTTAGTACTTGTCATAAAAAAATCCACGAACTTTCCGTGGACTAAATCACTTTGTGCTTTTTTCACCCATTCTTTTTTCTCCCCACTCACGCATTTGGAGAAGGACTTCCCTCTGCTAATCGTTGATTTCCCAAGCTGGATTCCAGACTACTTCCCACAAATGTCCATCCGGGTCTTGGAAATGGCCTGAGTATCCACCCCAGAAGGTATCATGTGCGGGGTCTGTGATGGTCGCCCCTGCTTTTTTGGCTTCTTCCATCACTAGATCCACTTCCGCTTTGCTCCCTACATTGTGCCCTATCGTAAATTCGGTAGGACTCGATGCTGCCAGCGGTACCTTTGTTTCATAGGCCAAATCCTTGCGATTCCAGAGAGCGAGCTTTACCCCAGCTTGCAAGTCGAAAAAAGCAACGGCCCCGTGCTCAAATTCTCGCCCGACAATTCCTTCCGTCGGTAGCCCCAGACCGTCGCGATAGAATTTCAACGATCTTTCCAAATCATCTACACCCAATGTCAATACGGTAATACGTGGTTTCATAACGAGACTCAACCTCCATTGAAAGTAAGGAATAACCGGTCATAATTTTGCAGCGTCCGCAGTGATTGTAAAGTGAGTATGCCTTTCCATTCTTCTTTTGCCTGTTGCCATTCTTCTTCATATTGGTACCATGTCCAGCTGGGTACCCAAGCACCGTCCTCGCCTTGGTCGCCGATCAGCCTGTCCAGCTCATCTGGAATCACGCTTGCGTATTTCGGAAAATATCTTGATTTTGGAGAGTCGGCAGCCTGCAATGGTTCTGCCCCATATCCTTCCCTTTGTTGCGGGTCCGTGGGAATACAATTGTCGAGAAAGCGTTGCATCTTTCCATCGAGTAATGCTTGCTGTGATTCATCCAGGCGCTCCATCAGGTGCAGGTAACAAAAAAGCTCATGCATTTCCTGCACATCGCAGTCGTTGAGGAAATAATCGATTGCAGATTGTACGAGATCATCGAGTTTCTCATAGGGAAACAGCAAGCGGTGGTCCAAGAAGAAAGCAATGATCTGCGCATTCGGGTTCCCCCAGTTTTTTGCAAATACACCATATTTCCACCAAACCGCGCGAGGGGCATTTTCTGCTTCCGGGGGTATGATGTCCCATCCCTGCCGATCTTCTCGATACGAATGAACAAAGTAAGTAAGCGCCTTTTGAATCATTCCGGATCTCTCATCGGACAAAGGCATGTGTCCCAGAATTTCGAGGGCACGAGTGGTTGCCAAGGCAGACGATTCCTTGCAACGCAGATCGGGCTCCAATCCGTGGCCAAATCCTCCGTCCGGATTTTGAAAGGCAGAAAGCTCCTTCAACACCTTTTCGTCGGAACCAGATTCGAACGCATATTCATAGATCGCTTGTTCAAGAGGTCTTGCCCGTTGCTTCATGAAATGCCGTGCGGTCTCCATGTTGCTTTGATCAAGGTATCTCATCCGTAACCCCCTATAAGTTGATTTGTACTGCGTTTCCTATATGATCCCATTCTGTTGCTGTCGTCGATTGTAAAAAACGGACATCTCTATCAAAACAATACCAATCAAAGGAAAAAAAAGCCATGTCAGAGCGGTAATATCCTTTCACCGTTGACAAGTGGCTTTTTGTATCTCTTTCTGTTTATTCCCCTAAAAGCTTTTGAGCAAAATGCGGATCTTCTTGCAGAGGACGACCAATCGCGATGAAATCTGCCAATTCATCTGCTAGAATAAAATTGGCGAGCTGCTCGGAATGAATCCGCCCCACGGCAATAACAGGGACCTTTACATATTGCTTGATGATCGAAGCATACGGTACCTGATATCCTGCCACATCAGCCAGTGGAGCGACGGGAAGTGTACCTCCTGCAGATACATGGATTGCATCGATATACCCTTCCAAATAAGTTAACGCTTGGGCTACGTCCACTGGGGTGAGACCACCCGGTGCAAAATCAGAAGCAGAGACGCGAACCTGCACGGGATACTCGCTGCCGACTTCTCCCCGGATGGCTTCGAGCACCTCACGAATGATGCGTAGTCGATTCTCCAGTGATCCTCCGTATTCATCGGTTCGCTGGTTCGATAGCGGAGATAAAAATTGGTGGAGCAAATGCCCGTGAGCCATATGCAGCTCGATTCCATCGAAGCCCGCTTGCAGGCTTCTCTTTGTAGCAGCACGATACTCAGCGATCACATGTCTGATATCGTCCTTTGTCATCTCTTCCGGTACACCGTAGAAGTCATCATAGCGGATAGGACTCGGTGCGACTAAGCGACTGATAACATCCGGCCACGATTTCCTCCCCCCGTGGGTAAGCTGTATGAAAATCGGTGTATCTTCTGAGTGAACGGCATCCACTACCCTCCGCAGTGATTCGATGTGATCGTCTGTAAAAATGCCGATATCATTAGAATAGAGACGTCCGTTGGGCGAAACACCAGTAGATTCGATAATCACCAATCCAACGCCTCCAGCACGTTCACGATAGTGACTGACGTGATAGTCCGTAGCCATCGATTCAAGCGTGCCTTGATTTTGCTGCATCGGTGCCATGATCAGACGATTTTTCAACGGAATGTTTCCAATGTTCATTGGGCTTTTCATTGTTACTTGTTTCATCATAAGGTTTTCCTCCTCGGTGATCTGTTTCTTTTCCTAAATTGTAAGGAAAAACGAAAAACGGATACAGAGGAAACCCAAAGCGTTCATACGTACATACTTTGAATTCATAGCCATTTATCTGGATAGACCTTGAACTTATGAAAAAGCAGATAAAGGAGTGGAAAAATGGATCAAATCGATCTGAAAATATTGGACTTTCTGCAGCAAAACGCTCGGATATCCTTCTCGGAGTTGGGCAGGGCCATTAACATGACGCAGCCTGCCGTATCAGAGCGCGTTCGGAAACTGGAGGAAAAAGGCATCATCGATTCCTATCGGACGATCGTTTCCCCGGAGAAGCTGGGGAAGACCGTAACCGCTTTTATACTCGTTCAAACCAATGACTGCGGTCGGTTAACCGCGTTTGGCAGCCAATCGGAGGATGTTGTCGAGATGCATCAGCTCAGTGGTCAATTTAATTTTATGTTGAAGGTACAGACACACTCGATGCAATCATTGAATGCGTTCCTGTCACACTGCAGCAAATATGGATTCACGTCCACGATGACAGTGCTGTCTTCTCCTCTTGCTTTTAAAGGGATTACAGGTGAAGTGGATTGAAAGGGGAACAACGCAACCCAATGCCGTTTTGTACATGGGCCGGCTACCCTGGTAAGCAATGCTAGCTTCTATTCTAGAGGTTGCGTTACGATGTCAGGCCGATTCATTTTCTATTCAACTATTCCCCAGCCAGCGTCGATCCTGTCTCTATCAACGTCTTCATCCCCGATAATACGACTGGCAGTCCTGCTTCCAATACACGAGACGTATTCGGTGCATCCTCGAACTCGTCATGAACAACGGTTACGAGGGTCACACCAGAAAACTCGGCATGCGGCTCGATTTCCCATGTCAAACGGGAAGGCTGCTCTTTTGCAGTCTCAGCAAGCGAGAGCAATTGCCATGTCATGACCAGCCTGCGCGGCGGCTCTACCACGAGAAGCTCCCCTTTTGCCTGCACCTCTCCTTGAGGATTCCAGATTTCATAAGGGCTGCCTGCTTTCCATTCTGCTCGAATGGCACCGTTGTACCAATACTTGGAGGTCTTCGACGGATCGGTCAAGGCGCCCCAAATTTGTTCGGGAGTCGATTTAATCGCAATGCGGTTTACATGCCGAGGTTTTTGTCCCATGACAGTTGCACTCTCCAATTCTGTTTTTAACAACGTTAACCCTGATACCCACGGCTCGGTGAATTTGCTCACCCATCTATCGTAAATCTCGCGAATGGACACTGGATTCAGGTAGTGCAGCTTCTCTCTGCCCACCTTCCGAGTCGTAAGCAGCCCTGCTTCCTCCAGAACATGCAGATGCTTCATCACGCCGAAACGAGACATCTGCAGATGGTTGCACAGATCGCTCAGTGTACGTCCATCTGAGGCGTATAGCAGATCCAGCAGCG
>JARDZO010000248.1 GCA_029240815.1 Brevibacillus sp. | reverse complement strand
CTTGAATGTTTTCTCCACGAATGTTAAATTTCATGGTTCCAACCTCCTTCCGTCTATTTAAAGATATTCGGCGCAAATGTAAATAATCCTCCTGTTTCTCTTCAAAAAACGATACAAAATTTTAACTTTCACTCAACAATCGACAGAATTTTACCAATACTTACTAGTTTCCCTATGATATAATATCCTAGTAGTCACTCACTCAACCATATTCCGCGGTCGTATATCGCACAGGAGGAATCCTCATGCCAGAGGTGAAACCTTCCCTTTCTATTATCGGAACAACGCTCGTACATGACGTTTACAATGAGTACGGCCTGCTGCTCTTGCCTGCTGGAGCACGATTACATGAGAGTGACATACGGCTTCTAGAAGCCCATCAAGTCAATAAGGTCCACATCTCTGCCGCCCATGAAGCGCCCGAGATGCCCACGCCCATTCTCCATTGGAACGAAGCTCAAGCCGCACGCGAATACATGATGGCTGTACAGCAAACGGAGGGGTTGTTCAAGCAGATTGCATCGGGTTCGATCCCGCCGTTGAGACAGTTTAATGATGCGTTTTACCCTTTATTGGATCAAGTTCTTCAGCGCTGGGGATTCCTCCGCTTCATATACATAAAGGAAGGCACTGACAACTATACGTATCGCCATTCTCTCAATGTCGGCATTGTTGCTGCACTGATCGGCAAGCTCATGGGGAAATCAGAGCAAGAGATCTACTTTTTGGGCCAAATCGGATTGCTGCATGATGTAGGCAAAATGATGATTCCAGATGAGCTGCTTTCAAAACCGGGGCAGTTGACGGACGAAGAGTACACCATTATGAAGCGTCACACACAATACGGGGAGCAATTGCTCCGAGCCATGGAAGATGCCGATGAGTTGATGGCTTTGTGTGCATTGCTTCATCATGAACGTATGGACGGCACTGGCTATCCAGAAGGTCGCACACAAGATACGATCCCTTTTGAATGCCAGATTATTAGCGTGGCTGACGTTTTTGATGCTATTTGTACAGACCGGGTCTACAGGAGAGGAACATCACCTTTTGAGGCTGCCAACGTTTTGTGGGATTTAGCCTGCACAGGAAAATTGAATCCTTTGATTGTCTCCCGCTTCATTCACTACATCGTTTTGTTGTACGTCGGTTCCAAAGCCGTTCTCAACAGCGGCGACGATGTGGAAATCATCATGATCCATAACGATGAGCCCATGAGGCCTCTCGTACGTCTCGGTGAGGAATTCCTCGATTTGCGCCAGCATCGCCATTTACGCATCCAGAAAATGATCAGTTAAAATACAATCCCCCTATACCCGTTTCATTGGGCCAGGGGGATTTCATGTTTTTCTACAATTTGACGACGTTAGCTGCTTGTGGACCCCGATCGCCTTCCACAATATCAAACTCTACAGCTTGTCCCTCTTCCAGACTGCGAAAACCGTCTGACTGGATGGCTGAGAAGTGGACGAATACATCATCGCCACCCTCCCGCTCAATGAAACCAAATCCTTTTTCTGCGTTAAACCATTTCACTTTGCCTTGCATGAAACAGCACAACCCTTTCTTTTGCAAAAAATTTGGATATGTATCCTGCATGTTCGATTCTAGTGTACCCAAAGCGAAGAAACCCATTCCCTTTATTTAGGAGTATATCTTTTCTCCAACCCTCTCACTACTACCCGCGAGAGGAATAGGGTAAGCACTAAATAAATGGCTCCGGAGGTGAGATACGGCGGGAAGCGTTCAAAGGTGTTTTTGGCGATGTTAAAAGCAGCATAGCCTAGCTCTGGTGTCGCAATAATCGCTAATAAGGAAGAATCCTTCAAGAGAGCAATAAACTCGTTCCCGAGTGCAGGGAGCATACGCAGAAATGCCTGAGGTATCGTAATCAGCCTCATCGCCATCCCTTTCGTCATGCCCAAAGACCGTGCAGCTTCCATCTGGCCCGGATCAATCGATTGAATCCCTGCACGAAAGATCTCAGCGATATACGCTGCGGCATTCAAGGTTAAGGCAACAAAACCGGAAAAGAGTGCTTCCGGGACTTTGGCTTCCGGAAAAAATAGCCCCCAGATGCCTGGGATTACCGCCGTATGAATCAATAAGATTTGCAAAAATAAGGGCGTACCGCGGAACAGCTCCACATAAATGGCTGCAGGGGCCTTCAAATAAATCTTGTCCGACATCTTACCCAACCCGATAAATAGCCCCAGAATGGTCCCACAGATGATCGCTACCGTCGTCAGGAGAACCGTATTCCACACACCTCGAATAAATAATTCCCGATATTCATAGACTACGCTCCAATCCAAGCCCATTCCTCCTCTCGATGCACCGGCAAGGCACAAGGAACGGGTACGCCATTAGACGCACCCGCCATGCCCGAACGCAGCTGTCGTTATTGACCAAAGTACTTGTCGTTGATTTCTTTCAGCTTGCCGTTTTCCTTGATGGTTTTCATGCCTTGGTTGATCTTGTTCAGCAAGTCCGCGTTGCCTTTTTTCACGATGATTCCGTAATGCTCGACTTCGAAGGAATCATCCTTGATCAGCTTGAATTTCTTGTCTTTCATTTTTTTGGCATAGTCCTGCAGTACTGCGTTGTCCGCTACTACAGCATCTACACGCCCAACGAAGAAATCGTCAACAGCAGACGGTGTATCGTCGTATCCTTTAATGCCTTCATACGTATCGCCAAATGCTTTTTTCACTACTTGCTCGCCAGTCGTAGCAGACTGCACCCCGATTTTCTTGCCTTGGAGATCAGCCAATTTGGTGACCGCTGTCCCTTCAGGCAACAGAATCAATTGATTTGCTTCGAAGTAAGGATCCGAGAAATCATATTTTTGCTTGCGTTCATCTGTAATCGTAACTGCGGAGATTCCCAAATCGACATTTCCTTTGTCAATGCCGTCAAACAACGGATCCCATCCGGTATTCTTCACTTCAATCTTGATGCCGGCAGCATCCGCTACAGCCTGAACTACTTCAATGTCAAAACCAGTGATTTTGTCCGCTTCCATTTTTTCAAATGGTGGATAAGCAGCATCCGTACCTACCACATAGACTTTGTTGTCCCCTGCTGCCGCTCCAGAACCGCCACCCGAAGCTTGCTGACCACCCGATCCACAGGCCGAGACCAAAAGTCCCACCCCTACGGTCAACGCAAGTGTTGCTAACCACTTTTTCCCGATCTTCACCTGAAAAACCCCCTTGATTCTATCTCTGCATTTTGGTTTGTCCCCAGCGATATCCACAACATAATCATGGGTTTATGGCGTTCTCCACAGAGTTATCCACATTATCCACATGGAGTTGTGCACAAGCTGGGCATAACAATTCCTTGTTCATTACACGGCTTTTTTTGCATCCGGACGCAGATCGCAGGACCGTGGCGAACAAGAAGTTGCCAGAAAAAAAAGAAAGATACCTGTCAGATATACTTCTATCTGATACACAGGAATCCTTCTTATCAACCGAACTATTTGCAGAAAAATACGAATTATTCTTTTTCCGCTAAAATGATAATCTCCACCCGTCGATTGCGAGCACGGTTCTCTTCGTTCGAATTATCCACTAGTGGCTTGTATTCTCCCAAACCAGCTACCGTAAATCTAGAGGAAGGTAAAGTATATGCATCAACCATTTCCCGCATTACCGCAATAGCGCGACCCGTCGACAGCTCCCAATTCGTTTTATAGGGACTTCGGGCAATCGGCACATCATCCGTATAGCCCTCGATACGCACACGGTTGCCAAATCGTTGCAGCACTCCCGCCACGGTACCTACGACCTTCTTCCCCTGCTCCTTTAAATCAGACGAACCACTGGAGAACAAGATGCTCACAGGCAGGCGGATGCGTAAGCCTTCTTCTGTCTCTTCAAAATCGAGATTCAGTTCTGCCAATGCAGAGGAAAGCTGCGTACGGACCGTCTCCATGTCGCGCACTGCTGCGTCCGTTTCTGCTGAGCCAACTGGCGGAGGAGGCTTAATCGCATCTGGGACTTCTGGTTTTTCGTTCTCAGAGCCTGTCAGCGACTTTTTCTGAGCTTCCAGCTGGTGCACTTCCCGCTGCAGCTCCAGCTTTTGCAGATTCAACAGATCCAGGCTTTCATGGACTTGCTGTAGTGTCGCTTGCTGTTTCGCGGTTTCCTTTTTGGCTTCTTCCCGCTGGCTTTGGATATTGGTCGCCTGTGACGCCGCAATAATCACCACGATGACGAACAGCAAGGTAATCAGGTCGCTATAGCTGAGCAGCCAGCTCTTTTCCAGCTCCTTTTCGTCATAAAGCCGGTCGTCATGCATAGCGATCCTGCCTTTCAATCGTTCCTTTCATGCTGCCTGACTCTTTAATCAACACCAGCTTTTGGTCTCCTGGCAGGAACGAATTCAGTTTTTCAAACAGCAGACGAGGAGTCTCCATCCGCTGCAGGCCAATGCAGCCTTCGATATAGAGACGCTTTTCAAACATCTCCCGGTCGTACAGGTCCATCATCCGGTAGTAGCACGGCAAGGCAAACAGGTTGGCCAGCAAGGCACCGTACAGCGTCGCTACGACGGCTGCGCTCAGGCTATGGCCCGTTACGGTGAAATCGGATAGAGATTTTAGTACGCCCGTCATTCCGAGCAAGGTACCCACCAGTCCCATCCCTGGAGCCAGCAAGCTAATCAAACGGAAAAAGCCCGCAGACTGCTGGTAGCGATACTGCTCTCCTTTTAGCTCGTTTTCCATAATGAGACGCAATTCATCCTCCGGCACACCCTCGATCGCCAGCAAACTGCCGCGTTGCACGAAAGAGTCCTTTTCTTGCTGGAGTTCTTTTTCGAGCGCGATATAGCCCTGCTCCTTTTGTACCAGCGCGTAATAGTAGAAGCGTTTGATCGTGTCCTCGACGTTGCTCTCCCGTCCGTGGATGAGCAGGCGGGTGATTTTTTTCAGATCCAAGTGCTTGCGCTTGATCGCGTAGGAAATCACAACGGACAGCGCTACGAGCTCGAGGGCTGTCGGGTTTAACAGATCGGCGAGACTCCCGTTCAGGTAGACCGCGTGAATGAAGATGAGAAGGACGGCTCCGATTAGTAGGAGCGAGCGGCGTTTTGTAGACAATGGTGTCACCTTCCTAGTGTTATGGCCAAGATGTTTCCAGTATAGCAGAACATGGAAAAGGCAAGGCAGAGGCTAATAGTCGCGACAGTAACAGAAAATGCAGGAAATGACGATAAAGAGAGGGAAAGGCAAATCTAGCAACGAGGTGAACAACTATGAATGCTGTCCAATTGCAACAAGCAGTTAATGTCAGTGTCATGAAGCAGGTACAGGATACTGCCCAAGCGCAAGCCTCCATCCTGCTGGAGAGTCTTGGGAATACGACGCAGAGTGTTCAGGCGCAGGCTAGTCATCCGTCGTTGGGAAAAACGATCGACATTCGTGCATAAGCAGAGGTCAGTGAAAAGAAAACGACCGGTTTCCCGGCCGTTTTTTATTTTTTACGGTCAAAAAACGCCCCGTACCCGCTTGGTCCCATGTCATGATACGTATTCATCGCCATCTTGCTGCGCTGAACGTTGTTTAACTGCTTTTGCACACCTTGTTTTCTGCCGTCCATGAGAGGAAGCAGGCGCTGGTTGATCTCGTATACCTGGGTCAGCTGCTGCCGCTGGGTAGCGGTGAGTGCTGTACCATCTATAGCACTCTCTCGAACCCGCCCGATCAGCTCTTCACGCTCGTCCAATATCGTGAGCCATCCGTCAGGGTCCGAATCCGTCAACGTCACCGCTTGCTCGAGACGTTGAGTCGCCTCAAGCAAACGCTCCAAAAGAGAATCTATCGTCTTTTCCATTTGCACACCTTATCCTTGCTTTTTAGCCAATTGCATGGCTTCTTTCCACGTGTCGCGGAATTGGACGAACAGGTCTTCTACTTCAGTAAGGATATCAAGATCCTTTCGCATGTTCGCCTCGATCGTGCGCTGAAGCATGTACTCATAAAGCTTGATGAACTCTTTGGAAATGGCGTAATCGTTATTTAAGGTGGACATCAGCTCATACAAGATGTTTTGTACCTTCAGAGAAGCTTCATGAGCTTTCGCTACATTTTTTTCTTCGATCGCACTTTTCGTCTGTTTGATGAACTTAAGCGCACCGTTGTACAGCATCAATGTCAAATCGGCAGGAGTCGCGGTTGTTACTTGATTTGATTGGTATGTCTGAGCAGCATTTTGCAACATCTGCATCACTCCTTGTTATTGTCCCAACATTTGTGCAAACCAGGAGCCTTGGGATTGGGATTTTGACATGGCTTGTTCCATTGCTGTGAACTGTTTATAGTAACGGTCTTCGATTACTTTTAAACGGTCTTCCCATGTCTCAATATCATCATCGGTTTGTTTGATTTTTTTACCAATACTGCTTTCATCATAAAGAATTCCAGTTGCCCCTGCTTCTTTAATGACCTTATTCATGATGTCATCCAGTTTCGTATAGAGACGTTGAGCAATACCTGTTTCATTGTACTTCGTAGCAGGATCAGTATTGCTGCTATAGTTTGAAAACAGTTTTACTACATCGTCACCATTGTTTCTAATGGTTTCACGGAGCTTTGTTTCATCGATGTAGAGTTTTCCATTTTCTTGATACGCATTTTTACCGGTCGGTGGACCACCGATACCAATCTCTGAGAATGTATCAAACGCAGTATTCACACCGGAAACTTTTAACGGGGAGCTTATAGCTCTGCGTAGTTCAAACAATCCACTTGTTAGGATCGGGTCACGCAAAAGAATACCACTGCGAGCCATCCCTTGCATTTTTTCAGCTGTCGCTTCCGGTAATGCCTCTACCTCACTGTCTAGCAATGGTTGGTAGCTTCTGTACCTTGGCTCAGATATTTTCGTATTTATTTTGGCAATGACTTCGTTGTATTTGGTCACAAAATCTTTAATCATAGTAAAAACAGATTCTTCATCCGTTTTTGTGTTTACGCTAATAGGTGTGCCTGTATTTACTTGTTTAAAAGTGAATTCAACACCGTCAAAAGATAGCGTATTTGTTCCCTTTAACGTCTGCGTAACACCATTAATGACAACTTGGCCATCCTGACCTTCTGTTCGGAAAGTTGAATTTTTAGCAGCAGTAGGAATGCCCAAATTGTTACTGGCACTTGCACTGATCGTAAAATATTTTTTAGGGTTAGCTGGATCAGTGGAATCCGTGAGTAGTTTGTCTGTTCCTTGAATGGAATTAAAGATAATTTGTCCGTTGACAAGCTTTGCTTCTACTCCTACCCCTGCCCCTGCATTCGCTTCCTTTAATTTCTTATTAATTGCATCTACAGAGTCAGCGCTGGATACTGTAATCGTAGTAGAGTTGATGGTGAGATCAAAACTATTCCCGCCAATGCCTGAAGAGGAATTGGTCACACCTGTGGTAGTAAAACTGGCAGCCGCAGGCATTTCCGCTTTGGCTAATTGGTTAACCTGGATGGAATAAGACGAAAACTTCGGACTTCCAACTACTTTGGCTGAGGCAACACTTTCATTCTCAGAAGACACTGTTTTTTTATTGAAAGTACTCGAAAGGCGGAGATTTTTAATTGAGTTTTGTAAATCGGCCAGCAGAGTGTTCATTTCCCGATAGCCGTCACGTTTCCACTCGTAAGTCGCCTTGCTTCTCTGCAAACGATTCACTGGTTCCCGTTGCGCTTTCATTAAATCACTAACGATTTTTTCCGTGTCCATTCCCGATGCCAAACCGCTAATACGAATACCCATTGTTACCTCCTCCTATCTTTTCTCGTCGACTAGCAAACCGATCATCTCATGCATTTGCGCTACCATATCCATCATTTTCTTGGATGGAATCTCACGAACGACAGTGTTATCTGTATCACTGACGATTTGAACATAATACTCATTTAGTTTCTCGTGCAATGTGAATTTGAGATGAGTCGTGCTCGACTGCATAAATTTGTTCAAACTCTCTACATGCCGTTCCATATCAGCTTTAAATAGCTTTTTTTCAGCCGGGGTCACAGCCTTTGGTTCACTCGGTTGAACTCCTGGCTGATTTCCAACTCCCCCAACAAGCTTGTCTGTATACGGTATTTTTCCGTTTCCAGCCATGTTACTCCCATGGATACTCACAACTTTTCCTCCCCTAATGGTTCCCTTTACCATTAGTATCGGAAAAATATGTGGCGAAGTTTACTTTTCTGTTTGGAACCTATTTCCATTGAGAATAGTTTCTACAATGGTAAAGTCTATGATTGTATCTATATCTACGGAACGTTCTTTGGGCATTACAAAGCCAATTGTCTCAGGATGCAAAAATGTACGAGTCTGCTTGATCCAGTCTGACTTGGCCACATAAATCGCTCCGTTCAGTACAAATACA
>JARDZO010000040.1 GCA_029240815.1 Brevibacillus sp. | reverse complement strand
AGCAGAAGGCGTCAAGTGCTTGCTCCTCTCCGGCGATATCGGAGAGGAATCCTTTTGCCGAATGGTTGTGCAGAACACAATACAATCCTTAGGTAAGCTGGACATTTTAATAAATAACGCTGCCGAGCAGCATCCTCAAAAGAACCTGGAGGATATAAGTACCGAACAGCTGCATAAAACTTTTCAAACCAATCTATTTTCAGTTTTTTATTTGACAAAGGCTGCCCTGCCTCACTTGCACAAAGGGGCATCCATCATCAATACCGCTTCGGTCGTTGCCTATGACGGTCATAAGGAGTTGCTGGATTACGCATCAACCAAAGGAGCGATTGTGGCGTTTACCCGATCACTTTCCACCAATCTGGCCGATCGGGGTATTCGAGTAAATGGGGTGGCGCCTGGGCCTATCTGGACTCCACTGATACCTTCCACGTTTCAGGCCGAACAAGTTGCGACTTTTGGCAGCGACACTCCGATGAAAAGGCCCGGACAGCCAGCAGAAGTTGGACCGGCTTATGTCTTTTTGGCCTCTGATGATTCATCTTACATAACCGGTCAGTTTATCCATGTGAATGGAGGAAGCATTGTAAATGGATAATCTCAGTGAAGCCGGATTGAATCCGCCAAAAGCACCCATGCAGGGTGCTTTTTTCTCTTCCGGAGTTCTTCCATTGATTTTAAACAGGAAAGGAAGAATGATCCATGGAAATACGAATCCCAGAACAGCTACCTCGTATATTCAGCAGTATAAGAATTAGTACCTGCGTGAACTGAAAGCAGCGTATTTGCATATCCCACCAAACGATTGACAATCTCGTCGACTACTGCATAGACAAGTGGATGTAACGTAGGATCGAATAGACTAGGATCATCAAAAATCACGGTGGTGTTGATGAACACATCTCGATTTCCGTACAGATCGTAATGGATGATTACTTTTCCACAAGCCCCCTTTGACTGAGGTTCATAGTAGCCTGGTAAAAAAAGATACCATTCTTCAGCAGTGGCTGAGCGGAAGTTCTTCGTGAATGTTAGACCTTGTATCACTTTATCGGTTTTTTTCTTTAGTTCAGGGCTCATCAGAATGTCTGACAATTTCATATCCTCCTTTTACTCACTCATATTCAGTATGAAGAAAGAAGGAAGAATCCATACAACCTCAGACCTTCTGCAAGATGGTTACATATAAAGACACTTTTGCTATGAAAATAGTTTTCGTGGAATTGAAAAAGAGTAAAATTAGGCGCACGATTACTGGGCAACCGGCTTACCTTAATGGTAGGCGTTTCATTTCCTTAACAGAGGAAGGATACGGGATGGACTTTCACTTAACTATTGTGGGGTTACTGGTGGGATTCCTTGTAGGTCTCACCGGAGTTGGAGGAGCAGCTCTTTTGACACCCATTCTGATCATGTTGGGCATCCAACCTACCGTGGCAGTGGGGACGGATCTGGTGTACAACTCCATTACCAAGATATTTGGGACATGGCAGCACTGGCGTCAAAAAACAGTTCACTTTCCCATCGTACTATACCTGGCCTTGGGGAGTATCCCGAGCGCCATTGCAGCCGTCCATGTCATGAATTGGATTCATCATCATATCGCTGGAGCAGACCAAATTTTAAAGAGTATACTTGGATTTGCTTTAATTCTGATACCACTCGCCATGCTTGTCAAAAGTCTTTTGGATAGACGTCAGCCTCAACTGAATCGTTGGCAGTTAATGTCCATCAGTCAAAAACGTTTTGTGATGATGTTCATTGGAGCTTTACTTGGCTTTCTCGTTGGATTAACTTCCATTGGCAGTGGTTCGTTATTTGCAGTTGCCTTGATGCATTTTTTTGCTCTTTCCGGGAAAGAAGTCGTCGGGACAGACATCGCTCATGCCTTTTTTCTAACCAGCGCCGCCGGCCTTGCTCATATGAGCTTTGGAACCGTTAATTTTGGTACAGTCATTCAATTACTGCTGGGGTCGATACCAGGTGTTCTTACAGGCAGCATGCTTTCCTGTAAAGTGCCAACCCTATTTTTACGATGCGTGATTTCAGTTGTCATTATCATCAGCGGGATTAAAATTATTCAGTTATAAAGGAGAGAATCGCAAAATCCCTGAGGGTCAATGATCTTCTGGGATTTTATTTTGCTTGGTAAACGCCAAACCATACTAGCGTTTACGGGAAGGATAAATTTCCCTTCGAGCGAAATAGCTAGTATAGAAAACACAACTTCTATATAGAGGAGAATTCGGATGTCCACTTTCGAACAAATAACGGAGCATATCTGGATAATGCATGCGGATCACGAAACAGATCGACCCATTCTGGCTGCAATCAGCGGGACAAAAAGAACATTGTTGATGGATGCTGGGAATTCGCCTACACATGCTGCTTTGTTTCGAAAAGAGTTGCAACGACAGGGAGTTCGTCTGCCAGAGATGCTCGTCTTAACGCATTGGCATTGGGATCATACTTTTGGCATGTCCGAATGGAACCTTCCCACGATCGCCCAGAAGGGTACGGCACATCAATTGCGGAATCTGATCGGCCTCGATTGGTCCGATGCAACTATGGACAAGCTTTCCAAGGATGGGATCATCAATAGCAGCACTATTTCCCACATGAAAAAGGAGTACGGAGATGAACGAAACATCCGGATCATCGAGCCAGATATCCTGTTCCAGGAGTCAATTACAATTGAGCTTGGCGGCGTTTCCTGTGAGGTGAAGCACGTTGGTGGAGATCATTCAAGTGATTCCTGTTATGTATATATAAAAGAGGACAAAACGCTATTCTTAGGTGATGCCTTGGGTCCATCAGTTTATGGCGGTCCTCGATCCTATACGGCTTCCCGGTTTCTTCGGCTTTTGGATCTAGCGTATCAATACGATGCGAAGATCTTTGTGGAATCGCACGGGAGCCCGATGGAACGAGAAGCTTTCAGCAAAGAACTGGGAGATTGGGAGCAGTTAGCCAGATTGGTGGAGATACATGGAAGTGACAGGGAGAGAGTCGTGAGCGAACTATTAGCTCACTTACAGGTAGGTCAACTCCCCGATGAATTTACAAAAGCGCTTGACTGGTTCATGGTTGGAGTTGCGAAAGGGTCGTCTGATCAAGTCGAGTAATGTCTGTTTAGCAGCAGCTTGGGCTTTTTTTGAATAGCATTCGGGGCGATGACTTTCGGATCGCAGGAAGCGGGAGCTACCATGATCCATCCTTCCATCATGGAGTTTACGAGGGAGCTCAGTAATGGGCTTCCTTTTCCTGTTTTTATGAATATTGACCAGAATATAATAATAAATTATCATATGAAAAAATTATTATCACGAGGTGAAAGAATGAAATCTCAGCTTATTAACTATGTTCCTCTTGTTGAATTTTTAGGTAGTGTATTAGGAAGTCATTGCGAAATCGTTCTTCACGACGTAAGCAATATTGAAAAATCGATAGTTGCAATCAAAAACAGTCATGTAAGCAACAGGAGCGTCGGCGGTTCTTTGACGGATCTGGCGCTGCAAATATTAAAGGAAAAATCCTATTTGGAGAAAGACTTCCTGATTAACTACTCCGGTAAAACGAAAGACGGGAAAATCGTTCGCTCATCGACGTTTTTCATTAAAGACGACGTGGGGAATGTTGCCGGCATGCTTTGTATCAACATGGACATCAGCGCAATGGTTGAGACCAGAAACCGCCTGGATGAAATGATTCAGGGTGTGTTTGCCGTATCGCCAAACGGATTGAATTTGGAAGGGAAGAATTTGGAGAGTCCGAGCAGTCCGATTGAGGATCTGCACACGTCGATTGAGGACCTCACCACATCGATCATCTTGAAAGCACTTTCCGAAATGGAAATACCTCCGGACAGAATGTCTCCCGAGGAAAAAATGAAAGTGGTTCAAAGGTTGTCGGAAAAAGGGGTCTTCTTAATCAAGGGATCCGTTTCGGAAGTCGCTAAGCATCTGAAGACGTCGGAAGCCACCGTTTACAGGTATATGAGTAAAATCGAATCTTGACAAGGTATTAGCGGAAGCAGTTGGATGAAGAAAATTCAGAATATATTGTCTAATTAATAATAATAAATTATCGTATGAATAAATTATTATTGAGGGTGTGTAGATCATGCCGACTTGCATCCATGACACTTCGTCATTATCAGCGTTTTTTACGAACATGTTTGGCGGTCAGTATGGAGTCACATTGTTAACAATAGGAGGTGGTTTTGTCTTGGTTCTGCTTTCATGGTTGTTTCTGTCTCTTCGAAAGCAAGCGGAATAACAAAAGAAGGAGGGTACGTTATGCGCTACGACTTTGATAAAGTAATCAATCGACTCCATACGGCTTCCATCAAATGGGATGAATCGGAGAATTTGTTCGGCGAAAAAGACCTTATCCCCATGTGGGTGGCAGACATGGATTTTATGGTTCCTGCCCCCGTGATTGAAGCGATGAAAGAAAGAATTGAACATGGAATATTTGGCTACACGTTGAGACCGGAGTCATACTACGAAGCCGTGATTGGCTGGATGAAGAGAAGGCATCAGTGGTCCGTGCATAAAGAGTGGATCTGTCATTGCCCTGGAGTGGTCCCGGCGTTGAGTTATATCGTGCAGGCCTTTACCCATCCAGAAGATAAAGTTGTGATTCAACCGCCCGTTTACTACCCGTTCACCAATGTCGTCGTAGGAAACGGACGGCAAGTCGTCCATAATCCGCTTCGCTATGAAAATGGCCGTTATATAATGGATTTTGACGACTTGCGGAGAAAAATAGACCCTGACGTCAAGCTGCTCATCCTGTGTAATCCACATAATCCGGGTGGAAGAGTCTGGACGCGCGAAGAGCTTACCGAACTAGGGAATATCTGCACCCAGCACGATGTTCGTATCGTTTCTGATGAAATTCACGGTGACCTTGTTTTGAAAGGCCACACGCATACTCCATTTGCTGCCATTTCGGAGGAATTTGCCCAGAACAGCATCGTCTGCACGGCTCCTAGCAAAACGTTTAACCTGGCAGGCCTGCAAGCATCCAACATCATCATTGCAAATGATACATACAGAGAAACATTCCAGGCAACCATGAACACGCTGGCTTTACGTTTGACCAATACCTTTGGCGTTGTGGCAACCGAAAGCGCATACAGATACGGTGACGAATGGCTGGACCAGCTTTTGGAATACCTGCAGCAAAATCTTGATTTTCTAACGGAATATGTCGAGAAGAGGATTAACGGCATCAAGGTGATCAAACCAGAAGCTACCTACCTCGTCTGGCTGGATTGCCGGGAGCTAGGCATGGATGGAGAGAGCCTTCAGCAGTTTATTCTGAAACAGGCCAAGGTAGCTGTTAACCAAGGCTTTACGTTCGGGCCTGGCGGAGAAGGATTTATTCGGATGAATATTGCCTGTCCCCGTTCTGTTTTGGAAGAGGGCCTCAGCAGAATTGAGAAGGCGGTTAACAGTTGTAAAGGAGTAACGAAATAAAACTGATTATTCAAATAATAAAACGAGGCGGAAAGGTGGGAAGCATATGGCTAGTCAAGAAGCGAAGCTGAAGAAAGTGTTGGGCCTCGGAGATACGATGGGTATTGCGGTTGGTCAAATCATCGGAGCGGGGATCATGTCTCTCACTGGAGTCGCCATTGGCATGACTGGGACCGGCGTGGTAATGGCATTTGTTCTTTCATCAGTCTTTACGCTGTTCAAGGTGATGCCGACTGCAGTTATGGGTGCAACCATTCCTACTACCGGGGGCTTTTATCGCTATTCCAGCCGTCTCTTGTCCCCAAAACTCGGGTTCTTCTGGTTGTTGCTGTTTTTGGTAACGAACTTGACTGTCGCCCTGTACGCACTCTCGTTTGCCGATTACTTGCAAAGCTTGTTCCCCACCGTTCCGATCAAACCTGTCGCATTTATCATGTTGACGGTGTTCTACGTTACCAATCTGGTCGGCGTAAAAGTTGCCGCGATCGCGGAAAAAATCATGGTCGTGATTTTAGTGCTTTCTCTTGGGTTATTTGTAGCCTGGGGAGTTCCGGAAGTCAATTATTCCGTGTTTACCACGCGAGAAATGTTCCCGGGAGGAATCAGCGGATTTCTGTCAGCCGTCGCCTTGCTCTCCTTTGCTACCGGTGGTGCACAATATGTAGCCGAACTCGGCGGGGAGATGAAAAATCCGGGGCGGGATATCCCTTTGACGATCATCACTACGACGATTGGGGTCGGCATTTTGTACGCATTAATGGCAGCAGTAGCCTCAAGCGTTTTGCCGGTTGCGGAAGTAGCCAATAAGCCGTTGACCGATGTAGCCAGAACGATCCTGCCCAGTCCGCTCTTCATCTTTTTTATCATTGGCGGAGCGATGTTTGCACTAGCCACCACGCTAAATGCGCAACTCTCTTGGGCAACCAAGGGAATCCTGATTGCCTGTGAAGACGGTTGGTTACCGAAAAAACTGGGTACGGTCAGCAGCAAATTCGGCACTCCTTTCTGGATCTTGACATTGTTCTATCTGATTGGATTAATCCCAATTATTACAGGGCTGTCCCTGAAGTCGATCGCATCTTTGGGAAGCGGAATTGGTTTCTTCGCCAATCTCATTCCATTAGTCGCGGCTACCCAATTGCCAAAGAAATACCCGGAATTATACGAAAAATCAAAATTCAAGTTCAAACCAAATAATCTTCGTGTGATTGTCGTCATCGCAGTGATTCTGTCCTTGGTTCAAGGGTACCTGCTGCTGAAAAACTTGACTGCCGGTCTGCTTGTCGGGGTGTTCATCTACATCGGCTGCTCTGCCATTTACGTTATGATTGCGGCAAAAACTCGAAAGTTGAAAACAAAAGAGGATCTCGGTTTTTCTGCAGAGCAAGAACCAGAGCCACCTGCAGACGTAAAGGTCCTGTAAAGTAACAATCATTCACTCTGCGAAATTGCCTGGAGGGGAGACTCACTTCCACTTCCTCAGAATGAGGTGAGTCTGCCTTTTCATAAAAACAATTTTATAAAATGGAGGGTTAAAAATGAGTAATGACAGTTTGTACAAAAAGTCGTACAGCCAAAGACTTTCGGAATTGGGAAAGCTGGCACCAGCAACCTTTAGAGCGTTTGGTGCTTTTAACCAACAGGCTTTGGCCGCAGGCGCGCTGTCAGCGAAATTAAAAGAGCTGATCGCCGTGGCGGTAGCCCACGTAACCGGTTGTCCGTATTGCATCGAGTCCCATGTCAAAAAAGTAAAACAACTAGAGGCGTCAAAAGAAGAGATGACGGAAGCGATCATGGTTGCGACGGCGCTGAAAGCGGGATCTGCGATGGCTCATGGGGCAAATGCGCTGCAGGCGTACGACGAAACAGGAGAAGACGATCTTTACACGCTGTCAAACATGAAGAGACTGAAGGAGTTTCGGGAGGAAAACGCCGATTTGTTCCGTTCCTATCTGGCATTCAGCCATCAGGCGATGAAACCCGGTCTGTTAAGCCAAAAAGAAAAGGAATGTATTGCTGTAGCGGTAGCCCACGTCACAGGATGCGCCTATTGCATCGACGGCCACACGAAGATGGCAAAAAAACTGGGAGTATCGATGGAAGAACTGGCTGAAGCCATTTTTGTAGCCACTGCGTTGAAGGCAGGTTCGGCGCTCGCACATAGTATCAATGCCCTTAATGCCTACGACGAATAGACCCTTGAAGGGGATGCGATATGAAGATTCCAAAAACCTTCGCTTCACTCGGGTATCGAGACTACCGCTTTTTATGGTTTAGTACGGCCATAGCCAATTCCGGACAATACGCTTTTACGGTTGCTGCCAGCTGGCTCATTTTTTCGCTTTCCAATTCAACGGCTCTTGTGGGAGCTGCCGTTTTCGCCACGATGATCCCGGGAGTCCTATTTGGGCCAATCATCGGCGTATTGGTTGACCGCTTTGATCGACGTTTCTTGTTGTCGATCGCATTATTTTCCAACGCATGCAACACCGGTTGTTTGGCGCTCTTGAGCAGTATCGGGATCGTTACTCCAGGTGTCGTGATTGCGAGCGCGTTTTTCTTGGGGATATCCTTTAACCTGCAAATGACTTGCACGAATGCCATCATGCCTGATCTGATCCCAAAGAGCGCTCTGTTCAATGCAACGGCGCTGCAAGGAAGCGTACAGCATGGAGCAGGATTTCTCGGATCAGCTATGGCTAGTCCGCTGCTCGTTTTAGTCGGTCCATTTGCCGTCTTCTCTCTATGCTTTTTGCTGTACGCGGCGGCAGGCATGCAATCGCTTCGGATTCGAACAAATCAGGCGCCGCGCGCTCAGTCCGGGACTCTGCGAATTGGCAGCCTGTTTCGTCCCGTCGCAGAGGGGATTGTCTATATGAGGAGAACACCGGTACTTGCCCTCTTGATGGTGATGGTGGGACTGCATTGTTTATTGACAATGGCATATACCTCCCTGCTTCCACAGTTTATCCGGGATGACCTGACCGCCGACAGCGGGATTTACGGAACTCTCATGATGTTTATCGGTTTGGGGGCGATCCTCGGAAATCTAAGTACCGCATCGATCTCCACACCTCGAGGGCAAGGTATCCTGTATATCGTCATGGCGATAGCAAGCGGGCTTTCCTTGATTGCGTTGGGACTCACTCATACCCCGTTGTTTGCCTTTATTGTTGGGCTTACCGTAGGCGGATCCCAGGCAGTCTTTATGGCGATCAATCTGTCATTTGTCTTACAGCGGGCAAGTGATGAGTATCGCGGGCGTGTGGCAAGCGTCAATTTCATTACAGCATCCGGAGCCATGGCTGTCGGAAACTTTTTATACGGATCGCTTAGCCAGATCATTCCGCCAAAATTCAACATGCTGATCACGGGTGGCAGCTTCGTCGTTGTGGTAGTCGTCCTTTTGCTTCTTTCTCCCACATTGCGGTCATTTTATCAGAAATCTGCTCTGGCAAAGAAAAACCAGGTTTCCAGCGCGGTTTAAAAAACTACCAGAATAGGAAAAGGAGCCATTCACATGAAGAGAATTTCAACAGTCGAAGCACCAAAAGCAGTTGGACCATACGTACAGGCAGTTCTAGCGGAAGGGACATTTTTGTACATATCAAGTCTCAAAGCTCCCGAAATCGCAAAAAAAGAAATAGAAGCAAACGCCACGAGAAAGGGTGCGTGAAAATGTCAGAAGGGGGGTATGATTGGAAAAAAATCACCGACAGCTTGCACCAGCTCTTACGTTTGAAAACCTCGCCGATCGGCATGAAGATGTTCACAAGCAAAGAAGAGATGGAAGCTGTGCCTAAGATCCGTCGGCCGAAAGCAATCCATACAGCCGATCAAATCGTGGCACAGGCTGCCAGGCTTGGATGGACAGTGGGTATTACGGCAGCTGACCTCGTATCTGCGCAATGCGGAGTCGTGTTAGGCCTGCATCCGCGCAATAACGAATGGCTGTCAGGAAAAGAGATGACAGGTGTATGGTTTGAAAGCCAAGAAGATGCCGCCGCCCATCAACAAGCCATGTCGGTTGTCCCCTATGGAAATTATGAAGCGATGGCTGTTTCACCATTAATCTCCCAGCGGTTTACGCCGGACATTTGTTTGATTTATGGAACCCCAGGTCAAATGATCCTGTTCATCAATGGATTGCAATGGTCTGGGTATAAAAAAATGGAGTGGAGCATTGTCGGCGAATCTTCGTGTGCCGATTCGTGGGGGCGGGCGCTCGCAACAGGAGAGCCGAGTCTCTCCATCCCTTGTTTCGCGGAAAGAAGATATGGAGGTGTCCTGGATGAGGAACTGTTGATGGCATTGCCGCCGGAGTATCTCCTGAAGGCGATCGATGGGCTTGAAAAACTGTCCCATAACGGTCTGCGCTACCCTGTTCCTCAATACGGTGTGCAAATGGATGCAAGAGCCGGTCTTCAGCACAGCTATGGCGATCCAGTCAAAGTCGAGAGTACGAACACCAGAGAGAAGGCTGAGTAAGTTAGATAAATAACGGAAGAAAAAAGGAGAGAATTGAGATGAAAATCCTATCCATGAGATTCAAATCCAACAAATCGGCAGATGAATTACGTCAATTGTCTGAGGCCGGATTCGACAAGTTCCGATCATTAACGGGTCTCATCCAGAAATACTACATTAAAAATGAAGAAACAGGTGAGGTTGGCGGCGTCTATTTATGGGAAAGCGAACAAGCCCTTTCGGAATACCTGAATGGCCCAATTCTAAAGTCTTTACCTGAACGATTCGAATTAAAAGGACCGCTTTCGATTGAAATTGTGGATGTACAATATACGCTTCGCACATAGTGCCGACTGATCGGGCGCAAAGAGTTGGGTACAGTATCTGAAAAGGTGCTGTGCCTGTTTTTTTGCCCGGCAGAGTAGAAGAGAGTCGGGTGACTGAATTCGCTAGGAATATCGTTGGAAAGGGTTCTTACTGGAACCAACTCATACACCAGGCGCGGTGATCATAAAAATAGTAGCGACCAAGCAACTGAACCCAAAAGGCTGAGGGGGAAATGTTATGAAGAGTGCCTATGAATTTAAAATGACGATCAACGGCGAGCCTGTAGTGACCGAAGAGACGCTCCCGGTAATCAATCCGGCTACGGAAGAAGTGATTACGAATGTGCCAAATGCGACAGAGCAGGATTTACATGGAGCAGTGAAAGCAGCACGCAAAGCATTTACTAGATGGTCTGCTGCTTCCATTGATGAACGCAGCGAGTTCCTTTGCAAACTAGCAGATGCCATCACGGCCAACAGAGTGGAGCTGGCTACCCTTTTGACACTGGAGATGGGCAGGCCTAGTGCTGCGGCTTTAGGGGAAATTGATGGAGCCTCTTACTGGTTAAAAGAGGTGGCCAAGCAACGATTGAAGCGGGAAGTCATTGAGGAAACCGAGAATCACCTGGTGGAACGATACTATACCCCCTTGGGAGTCGTTGGTGCGATTGTGCCGTGGAACTTCCCTTTTGCTCTCTCGATATGGAAAATCGCTCCTGCTTTGTTAGCCGGGAATACTATCGTGGTGAAACCCTCCCCCTACACACCGCTTACTGCACTCAAAATTGGTGAGATCGCAAGTGAGATATTGCCAGCAGGCGTACTGAATGTAGTCTCAGGAGGCGACGACTTGGCAGATGGATCACGGAGCATCCTGACGTGAATAAAATCAGTTTTACTGGTTCTACTGCAACCGGTAAAAAAGTCATGCAAAGCGCAGCAACGCACCTGAAGCGGGTCACACTGGAGCTCGGGGGCAACGATGCAGCGATCGTGCTACCTGACGCGGATCCAGCGAAAATTGCCAAGCCGTTGTTCTGGGCCGCTTTTCGAAATACTGCTCAAGTTTGCATCGCTACCAAGCGCATGTACGTTCATGAAGACATTTACGATGCCTTTCTAGCAGAGCTGGTCAAATTTGCGAAAGATGTAAAAGTCGGAAATGGAAGTGATCCAACCACCGATCTTGGACCCATACAAAATAAAATGCAGTATGAAAAAGTAATCGATCTGATTGAAGATACCAAACGGATTGGCGCGAATATCGTCATTGGTGGCGAAATCGAAGACCAACCCGGATACTTCATTCCTGTGACCATCGTGGATAATCCGCCTGAAGACTCTCGCGTAGTGGTCGAAGAGGCATTTGGCCCCATCCTTCCAGTGCTGAAATATCGTGATTATGATGATGTCATCGCAAGGGTAAACAACACCAAGTACGGGCTAGGAGGATCCATTTGGGGCAAAGATATCGAGTTGGCCAAGCGCATAGCAGAACGATTGGAAACGGGTACGGTGTGGATCAACGAGGTGAGTGTGCTCTCTCCCCATTATCCATTCGGCGGTCATAAAGAATCTGGATTAGGCATCGAACATTCACTAGATGGTCTCGCAGAGTATACCAATTCCAAAACCATCATGGTAAACAAAAGGAAATAACAGTAACGAAAGTATGGAGTGGAGTGGTGAAGTGGGCAATGATCCCACTGGAATCCAGACCAGAAAACAGGAGCCTCACTTTGGTCTAATACCAAAGGTGAGGTTATTTCGTAGTGCATCGGTAATACGTTGTTCCGAAAGAGTCCGAAACGTTTTTCTTCATTCATCTTCTTGTTTGCAAGTACATATACAATAATTTTAAGTCTTTGGGCAGCTAAAAGTACATGAACAACGGAGGAAAAGGATGGCTTCACTTTTTTTGCTGATCATCTATTTGGCGTTCATTAGTTTGGGTTTACCTGATTCATTACTAGGTTCGGCGTGGCCAGTCATGCAAGTGGATTATGACGCGCCGTTTGAGGTGGCTGGCTGGCTTTTCATGATAATCGCGGCAGGCACGATTGTGTCTAGTTTGGTCAGTGGAACCGTACTGAAATGGTTCGGAACGGGGAAAGTCACACTGGTAAGTTGCCTCATGACAGCAAGTGCCCTGTTTGGGATTGCTTTTTCTCCCTCGCTTGTGTGGGTAGCGTTATGTGCGATCCCGCTTGGATTAGGGGCAGGAGCCGTAGACTCAGGGCTAAATAATTACGTTGCCGCTCATTACAAAGCACACCACATGAGCTGGTTGCATTGCTTTTGGGGAGTCGGAGCTACGCTTGGGCCCGTCATTATGGCTCAGTTTATTTCAGGGGAAGACACATGGAGATATGGTTACGTTACTGTGGCCTGCATCCAGTTTGCGTTGGTTATAATCCTTTTGTTCACACTCCCGCTATGGGATCGGGTAACTAAAACCAGCATGAATGCTGCAATGAAAGAACCAGTAGAGAGCAAAGACGACTTTGATGGCAAAATGATGGAATCTACTAAACTACTGCGAATGAAGGGAGTTAAGTTAGCCCTGCTTACTTTCTTGTTGTATTGTGGGGTAGAAGCAACCATAGGCTTGTGGGGAAGCAGCTTCTTAGCAAATGTAAAGGAAGTACCCGCTTCCGCCGCTGCAAAATGGGTTTCCTTCTATTACGCCGGCATCACAGTCGGTAGATTCCTAACCGGGTTTATTACCTTCTCGATCAGTAACCGCCTTCTTATACGTACAGGTCAAATCACAGCCTTCCTCGGTGCAGCTATCCTGATCCTGCCATTGCCACCAAACTTCTCACTTGCAGGATTATTGATCGTTGGATTAGGTCTAGCACCGATCTTTCCGTGTATGCTTCATGAAACGCCTGTACGTTTTGGAAAAAAGCACGCTCAAGCCATCATGGGCTACCAAATGGCTGTAGCTTATACGGGCAGTACATTTATGCCTCCACTTCTCGGTTTCATGGCGTCCTATTCAACGATTGAAATCTTTCCCTTCTATATCGTAGTATCTACTGCAGCCATGCTTTTGGTTTCGGAAAAATTGAATGTCTTTTTGAATAGGGTTCACAGGCTTATTTAGGTATTTGCCCCCCAATATATCAATAAAGAAAAACAAGTGAGCAATTGGGTAATGCATGTAGGCAGTGGCAGTAGACAACCAACTACATAAAATGATGATGAGAGTTCCGCGTATATGAATCTTATAGTAAGAACTTTGCGCCGTTCACAGCGCACGCAGGCATGACCAATGGCCTGCCGCCTCCTGGGAGATGGCAGGCCTTATTTGGAGAGATGCTCACGTTTCCCGACGCAAATGACAAGCCAATTGCACCTTGAGAATATCCTCGGGCTGACGCAGATCAATCAGTAGAAGTTCTTCAATTTTTCGCAAACGCTGATAAAGCGTATTTACGTGAATGTGCAGTTCGCGTGCAGTCTGCCTGGGGGACTGGCTGCACTCTATATATGTGAGCAGGGTGTGTTCCAGTTCTTGAAGTTTATCTTGGCCCTCCCAAAATGGGCCGAACACATCACGAATAAAGGCATCTATTTCCTCTGGGGATTGATTGAGAATCAATCGATTGACACCCAAATCCGCATAACGAGCCACTCCAAAACGCCCTCGGTTCAGCAGATAGTGCGCTGCCTTTTTTGCCTCCTCAAAGCTTTTGCCAATCCGCTCGATACCTGTGTAGACACTGCCCACACCGACGGAAAGGGATGCTTCTCCACCCTGTTCCCATTCTTCCGATGCAGCGTGCAATCGCGCCAACATATCTTTGATCTCAGTCGTAGCTTTTAGTTGAGCCAAAATCGTCACGTGATTATGAAAGCCGTACACAAGGATTTGGCAGCTAGAAAATTCCCATTTCCATCTCGTTACCAGCCGGTGTATGTTCGCTTCGAGGACGGTCAAGTCATGGCATCGACTAAAGAAAGCATAGACAACTAGGGAGGGTGAGTGAGGATTTAGCCCCAGGACTTGGGCGCGCTCCTGCAGATCTGCCCCATTGCTGTCCAATAACCCCAAAAAGAGGTCGTGAGCTCGTTTATACATGATCGAGCTGAGGGATTGTTTTTTCACCAAATCCAATGTCAATACTGCGCTTCCCTGCTCGATAGTGACGCGTTGGAGCTCCGAAAGCTCGCCGTCTTTCACGGAAATGAGCAGGCACCCTAAAAAGACGCGTCCGTTTCCCAAAGGATAGAGGATGAAATGCTGATCGGTGAGTCCGGACGATGAAAGCTGAACAAACACAGAGTTTCTTCTGTGTCCTAGCAATAAGGATAGTTCTTCCCAACTGAACGGGATCAGGCTTTCTTCTGGATAATAGCGCTGCTCCAACCAGTCGGCAAAGACGACGGGCTTGAGGGTCATCCGAGCCAACGCGCGAACGATCGATTCTGTCCCTTTGTTTTGCAAAGACAACTGTTTGAGTGATTCATGGATGTTGTTCCTTTTGACGAGATCGTCATGCTTCGTCCGGGCATCGGCGTATAATTTGGCGTTATGCAGAGCGATGGAGGTCTGATCCGCAAAGCCTTGCAGGACGGACAGATCATAGTCGGTAAACACCTTGTCCTGATGGAACTGGTGAAGCACGAGAACGCCGATCCGCTTGCTCGCGATAGAGATCGGAACACACAAGAGACCATTCAGGTCCCCAAGCTCTTTCGCATCGTTTAGAAAGCGATAGTTATCTGTCGAGATGTCCATCATCGCCTGTTTGGTCTCCGGATGAGTGCGATAGATTCGTGCTGTGCCGTCTTGATAGACTTTCCCCGCAATCGATTCGCCTATCCTCAGCTTGAAATACTGGAACACCCGATCATGAAAGCCGACGGTCGCCTTTGGGACTAACCGATCGATCGCAGGGTCATACAGATGCAGCAGGCCGGCATCCGCTGCAGGAATGACAGCCAGGGCATTCCCGATGATCTCACGGACAATACTGTCGATATCTAGCTTGGAAGAGATCGAACGGATGCCCTGCATCAGTTTTGCCGACTCTTCTTTTTTGGTACGGATCGTTTCTTCCGCCAGCAAGAGTTGGAAAGAAAGCCACAGCATCTCCATTGTTTCGGGAGAAGGTACGACGATGGCTTCGGGAGCCAGCACGACGACCGCCTGTCCCTCTTCGGGAAAGAAAAATCGCAAATAGGCCATTTCACGCGATTGTTCCCATCGATACATCTCCCCCTCGACATGAGATGCTTCTTGGGGTGGATTGACGAGTGGTGCAGCACCAGCAAGATGATCGTCCTCCTGGTGAAGGAGTCGAAACTGCCGATCATGGGAGGCCAGGAGCCAGAGGGTGAAAGGCTGATTGCAAAACGTCTGGCGCAATCGATTGATCAGATAGGGAAAGGCTTCCATTCCAGCTATCCTCCTATGGAGAATCACACATAATAAGAAAAGAGATTATGTGTGTATCAACATTGTACGAAATGTTTTGAATATATACAATCCTTGTAAAAGCAAAGGGAAGGTGGCAGACGAGATGACGAAAACCTACCACAACTATATGAATGGAGAATGGGTAGCGAGCCATACCGGACAGCTATTTCCAAGCACGAATCCAGCTCAAGTAGACGAAGTATTGGGCTATTTTCAAAAATCGGATGGAATGGATGCCCGGACGGCGATCGAGTCTGCAGCAAAGGCATTCCCTCAGTGGTCGAAAACACCTGCACCGGTTCGAGGAGAGTTCCTGTTTACCCTCATTCACTTGTTGGAACAACGTAAAGAAGAATTGGCAGAAACCATTACACGCGAGGTAGGGAAAACCTTGCGGGAAGCGCGCGGGGAAGTGAACAAAACCATCACATCCATGAAGCAGCTGACCGGAGAAGCTACGCGTTTGACGGGACAGACCGTGCCTTCCTTTGACGAGCGGGTGGTCGGTTACACCGTTCGCGAACCGATTGGTGTGTTCGCCATCATCGCACCCTGGAACTTCCCATTGGGTATCGGGCTTTGGAAAATCGTCCCAGCCATCGTTGCCGGCAACACGGTCGTATTTAAACCAGCAAGCAACACGTCGCTGATCAGCGTCAAGCTGATGGAGCTCCTCATCGAAAGCGGAGTGCCTGCCGGCGTCGTCAACATGGTAACGGGCCCGGGAGCAGTCATTGGCGATGAGCTTGCAAACAACCCGACGATCAAAGGTATCTCCTTTACCGGTTCCTCCGAAGTCGGATTGTCATTGGGCGAGGCAGTCGGCTCACGAGGCGGCAAAATTCAGGCGGAGATGGGTGGCAAAAACCCGGCTATCATTCTTGGCGATGCCGATATCGATTTGGCGATTGATTGCATCGTGACCAGCGGATTTTTTGACAATGGCCAGCGTTGCACGGGAACAAGCCGCGTACTGGTGGTACCCGAAGTGGCCGATCAAGTGAAGGCGAAATTGATCGAGCGCGCGAAAAGCATGAAAGTGGGCGACGGCTTTTACCCAGAAAGCCATAATGGCCCTGTCGTGGACGAGCATCAGCTAAGCCTATATTTGCATTACGTCCAAAAAGGTGTCGAGGAAGGTGCCACCCTTGCATGCGGAGGACAACGGCTCACCGAAGGGAAATTGGGGAACGGATACTTTGTTGCGCCGACAGTCTTTACCGGCGTGACACACGAGATGACGATCGCGAAAGAGGAGATTTTTGCACCTGTCATCGCCGTCATCGATGTGGAATCCTTTGAGCAGGCAATGGAAGTGGCGAATCAAGTGGAGTTTGGGTTGTCATCTACCATTTTCACCAACGATTTGCGCAAAGCGTTCGAATTTGTCAAGGGCATTCAATCCGGTGTGACCCATGTGAATATGCCATCGACCCACTTCGAATCGCAGTATCCGTTTGGTGGCAAAAAAATCTCTGGTTTGGGTCCAAGAGAGCAGGGAGAGTCAGCGCTCGACTTTTATGTAGAGACGAAGACCGTTTATATTCGGCCATAAGTCAAGAAACCGATGGGGAGGAAGGGGGATTCGTGATGGATGCGATAGGTGTCATTGGCGTCGGGGCTATGGGTAAGGGAATGATTGGCAGTTTGCTGCAAAAAGGATACCGGGTTTTTACCTATGATCCCATTCCTGCTGCCCAGGAATGGGCGAAGGAGAAAGGAGCGCAAGTAGCTGATTCACCAGCAGAAGTGGGAGAGATGGCCCGCGTAGTAATTACTTCTCTGCCTGGCCCTGCAATTGTGGAACAGGTATTGCTGGGAATGGATGGTCTCTATTCGACGCTCGCATCGGGCAGCTACGTTTTGGATGCAAGCACGATTGATCCGGCAACCGCAAAACGGCTCCATGAGGCAGGTCTGGAAAAGGGAATCTCTTATTTTGATTGTCCAGTGAGCGGCGGTCCTGCGGGCGCTGCAGCCGGTACCTTAACCATTATGGTGGGTGGGGACGAAACCAAGCTGCCTGAAATTACCCCCTATTTACAGGGGATCGGCAAAGAAATCTTTTACTTGGGCGAATCCGGAGCCGGTCAGGTAGCAAAGCTATGCCATAATTCCGTGGTTGCCGTGATCACCGCAGCACTGGGAGAAGCCTTCACAGTGGGAGCCAAAGCGGGTGTCGATCCGCAAAAATTGGCGGCGGTAATGGACAAAGGCTCCGCGCATAACCGTGTCCTTTCTGTCTTCGGTCCGAACATCTTATACGGGACCTATGAAAAGACGATTTTTTCCCTAGATCACATGCATAAAGACCTGCAGCTGTACACGAAGGCGGCCCGAGAACAGCAGGTACCGGTATTGGTGGGGGGGACAGTCGTCCAAATGTACGAAGCTGCAAAAGCCCAAGGGAAGGGCTCGTGGGATTCCTCTGCCGTATGTTCGGTTACGGAAGAGCTGGCCAATACAACGATTTCCAAATAAAATGAAAAGCTGATGATTCTTCTTCGCGGGAATCATCGGCTTTTTTCTTTGAGTCAGCAGTCGTCGAACATGGAATTTCGCCGTCCTCGTTCGAACTGTCCGTTTTAAATTGTTGGTGAAAACCATTTACTAGACTGTAAGATAAAGTAGTAGACTAACATCAAGTTATTCAAACAACGGAAAGGTCCATGCATCTTTCATTTTTATTAAATGGAAACAATCAGGAAAGTGAGGAATTAAGATGAACAAAAAACGATCATTCATTCACTCAACGAATATGGCTTCCGTTGATTATGCGTATGCTTGTATAGTGCCTTCGGGAATGGATTTAATCTTTTTGGCTGGAGCCTGCCCACTCAATAAAGACGGGCAAGTACCTTACCACAACGATTATGCCCTTCAGGCTGAACTTTGTGTGGAGAATTTAAAAGAAGCGTTGAAGGAAAGTGGGGCCACACTGGAAGACGTTGTTTACACAAGGGTTCTTGTAGCATCACAGAACCGAGAAGATTTGGTAACTGCGTGGAGAATCATTAGACAGGCGTTTGGAGAACATGATGTCCCAAGCACCTTGTCTGGGGTTACTGTATTAGGGTACCCAGACCAATTAGTAGAAATCGAGGCCGTTGCCGCATTGGGGATAACAACTTGACAAAAAATCACGCTGCCGGTTCAATTCGGCAGCGTGTTCCGTTGCGTTTTCACATCGACATTTCGTCCACCTTCATCTTCATGGAAGCCACGACTATTTTCCTGTAGCGAACTGCCTGCACTAGCACATGGATTTGTTGTCTGCGGGTCAGTTGTTTGAAACGGGGTTCTTCTTTCAGGAAGGTGCGAATGATCGACCAGGCTGCTGGAGTCATGCAGTCGAGCTTGATGTCGGGAAAGTGCGCTTGCAGCCTTTTCCTGCGGAACCGATGCAGCCAGAAGGCTTCTTTGGTCTTGGACATGCTGTCATCGACCAGACAAGGAGCGACCAGCCTTTTGGTATGTTTGGTCAGAAACTCGTATCGTTCATTCCCAAGCAGAATCACGTAACTGCCGTCATTTCGGTCTTTTCGTACAACCAACAGATGCATGCAGTCCCACATCATACTGCGAAGCTTCCGGATATGCGAAGTCATTTTAGCGGGAACATCGGGTTTGATCTTGCTCAGAGGGACATATTGTACGGTAAACACAGATACATCATCCTCCCCTTCTGAAAAGGATATGAGAAAGAGAGGGAGTCCTAGACGCCTGACATGCAAAAATCCTTATCTTTCGTTGTCAACAGAACGAATAGAAAAAATGGAATGAAAAAAGACCTGCAAACCGCTGGAGGGGCCTAAGCCTTTCGGCGGTTTTTTGATAGATATTGGAAATAACGCTGTATTCTTAACATCTTATTTACGTAAAATTTAGACAGCTTGTATACGATTGGAGGTAAACAAATCCAAATCGAGATAGAGGAGGAACAGAATGAAAATGGTGAAAAAGAGGAGCAACTACAGTCACTTCCAAAAGCTGGGGCTGACGGTAACCGTATTAATCGGGTCGATCAGTCCGGCCGGTTGGTTGCCTCAGGCAAAGGCGGCAACTACCGATCATGTGGTGATCAGCGAAGTATACGGAGGCGGGGGAAACAGCGGGGCCTCCTACAAAAATGACTTTATTGAACTGTACAATCCTACGGGACAAGCCGTTTCGCTTTCCGGCTGGACGGTCCAGTATGCTTCTGCTGCCGGTCCCGCTTGGCAAAAGACTGAGCTTGCGGGAAGCATTCCCCCAAATGGATACTATCTGATTCAGGAAGCTGCGGGCTCGGGAGGCACACAGAGTCTGACGGCCCCTGACGCACAGGGCAGCATAGCCATGGGAGCATCCGCGGGCAAGGTGTCTTTGGTCAACCATGCCACTGCTTTGAGCGGCACTAACCCGGCGGGACAAGCCGGTGTGGTCGATTTTGTCGGATACGGTACGACAGCCAATGCCGCTGAAGGAGGGGCCCCTACGGCCGCACCTTCAGCAATCGCAGGAGTTTCCCGAAAGAGCAACGAAAGCGGCATCGTCCCTGGAGAAGGAAACGGCTGGGACACGGACAACAACGGAGCCGATTTTCTCACTGCTGACTTGACACCGCTCAATGCGTCCGGTACACAGGAGCCTCCGCCCGGCGATGTGACACCAACCCCGGTTGCCGAAGCAAGGATAGCGGCCAACGGGACTGTTGTTGCCGTGGAAGGTACCGTAACGGCCATCTTTGAGGCTGGCGGTCAAAACAATGTGTATCTGCAGGACGAAGCTGCAGGGATCGTGCTGCGGGCGGCAGGGTTGGCCAGCAAGATCAGTATCGGCGACAAAATCCGGGCCACGGGAAAAACCAACCAATATTACGGTCTCGCCCAGCTGGAGGCGAACGCCAGTGACGTCACCGTGCTCCAACCGCAAGCGGGCGTTCCGGAACCGCAACTGGTCACATCGGTCGACTTCTCGGCTGACAAAGGCGAAAGCGTGGAAGCGGAGCTGGTCACTCTCCGCAATGTCACGGTAGAAAAAAATGAAAATGGAAATTATACGTTGAGGGATGAGGGCGGGACATTTGTTGCCCGGCCAGGGGCGTCGCTGCCTTTGGCGATCGGCACGACCTATGAAAGTATCACAGGTGTGGTCACCTACGACTTTAACGTCTTCAAGCTGGTGCCCCGTTCAGCCGCTGATTTGGTAGCCGATGCGAGCAAGGTGCCTGTGGTCATTGCTAATCCCGCGGGACCCATGGTGGAGGCTGGGTCGAAAGTTACACTCGGCACTGCATTGGCAGACGCAATCATCCATTACACGACGGACGGCTCCCAACCAACGAGAGAAAGTCAAACGTATGCGGGACCGATCCAAGTGGATGCGTCAATGACCATCAAAGCGTTTGCCGTAAAGGATGGGTACACCGACAGCGACATTGCTAGCTACACCTACACGATTCAAAAAGATGCCGTCCGCATTCATGACATCCAAGGCTCATCGCACACCTCTGTGTATAACAACTCGACGGTAAATGGCGTGGAAGGCATCGTCACCGCGGTCGTCAAAAGCGGCGGCAACGTGCAAGGATTTTACATGCAGGATCCTCAGCCTGACAGCGATCTGCACACTTCCGAAGGCATCTATGTGTATGAACCAAGAGCAATGGTTGCCCCAGGTGATCTGGTGACGGTGAGCGGTGTTGTAAAGGAGTATGTCAGTTCGAGCAAGGCTGCTACAGACTTGACCCAGACCCAGATTGACGCCAGCGCTTACACGGTAGTCAGCCGGGAGCAGTCGATTCCCCAGCCTGTGGTGTTGGGTAAAGGCGGTTATGCGTATCCTGAAGGCGTCATTGACAACGACAGCATGGGGGCATTCGAGCCCGAAGAAGACGGCATCGACTTCTGGGAAAGCGTGGAAGGCATGCTGGTGCAGGTAGACAATCCGATCGTCGTAGGAGAAACCAAGACGTTCACGAATCCGGCCAGCGTTGAATTTGTGGTCATCGATGACAAAGCCCATTCCGATCAGCCGCGTACTCCTGCGGGAGGCGTGCTGCTGCAAGCGGATGACAATCACCCGGAGCGGATTACTGTGGCGGACAAACTTCTCCCCATCACGTCCGAGCCTAAAGTGGGAGACACGCTGTCCGCGCCGCTCGTGGGCATCGTCGATTACAGCTTTACGAATTATAAGCTGTATCACATCGAGCCGTTCGAAGTCACGGTGAGCGACTATCAGCCTACCGTAACGAAGATTGATCAGAAGGATGAAGAATTGACCATCGCCTCCTACAATATCGAGAACTTTTCCTCCAAAACAGATCCGGAAAAAGTGGAGAGGATCGCCGAAACCATCGTCCATAACCTGAAGCAACCGGACATCATCGGTGTAGTGGAAATGCAGGACAACAACGGACCGACTGATACAGGCGAGACAGACGCGCGGGAGTCTGCGCAGGCATTAATCGATGCTGTGGAGACAGAAGGCGGGCCTAAATACCGGTACGTGGACATCGCTCCGCAAAACAACCAGGACGGCGGGCAGCCGGGCGGCAATATCCGTGTCGGCTTTTTCTACAATCCTCTGAGGGTCGAACTTGCGGACGGGACTGCCGGGGATGCCGTCACCCCCGTGCAGGTAGAAACCACGGAAGGTGTCGCCCACTTGTCCTTGAATCCAGGCCGCATCGATCCCGAGAATGAAGCATTCGACAACAGCCGCAAGCCGCTGGCAGCCGAATTTGTCTTCCAAGGCAAACCGGTCATCGTTATCGCCAACCATTTCAACTCCAAGGGGGGAGACGGCGGACTGTACGGCAAACAACAGCCCCCCGAACTGGTGAGTGAAACACAACGGGTGAAAATAGCCGGTGTGCTCAACGGGTTTGTGAAAGAGATCCACGTCGCCGATCCGAAAGCAAATGTGGTCGTGCTGGGCGATCTGAACGATTTTCCCTTCTCCCGTCCCGTTCAAGCCCTGAAGGATGGCGTTTTGACCAATATGGTGGAGGAACTGCCAAATAGCAAGCAATACACGTATGTCTACCAGGGTAATTCACAGGTGCTGGACCAAATCCTGGTCAGCAATCACCTCGAGGATGACACCGAGATCGACATCGTCCACATCAATGCCGGCTTTACGGAAAAAGAAGGACGGGTAAGTGACCACGATCCGGTTCTGGTGCAAGTCGATGTGCCGGATCGCGGAGAGAAGGAACCGACTGCACAGGAGGTGGCGGCAGGGATTACAGCCGTTTCGGAACCTGCTGCCGATGCGGTCAAGCTGAATCTGCCTGAAGTACCGGAAGGCTTTTCTATCCGGGTCAAATCATCAAGTGATCCGCGGATAATTGCCCTGGATGGCACCATTGCTCCACCCGTGAGCCAGACTGATGTTGAGCTTGTCTTCGAGGTGAAGAGGGAGTCTGACCAATCCGACGCCTCAACCAGTCCCATCACGGTTCGCGTGCCGGCCAAAACAACGACAGAGCCCGGCGATCCTACCCCGGACAGCCAGCGAGAGCTGAATGAGCTGGCGGCTGACTTGATACAGGCAACTACAGGAGAAGAAGAGATCATCCAGCAGGTAACACGGGTGTTGGATAGCCTGGAAAAAGTGGTCCGGTCCGAGAAGGTAGAAGCGGCAGACAAGTGGGAAACGGTTCAGCATACCATCACCACTGTGCTGGCCGCCGCGGCGAAACAGACCGAACGCGGAAACATCAGGGAGCAAACGTTGGCACAACTGACCGGTGAATTCCTCGAGAAAGCGTTCGAATCCACGCGTGAGGCTGGCGGAGACGAGGATGAAAAGCTGGCACGCCAAGGATTCCTGACATTAACAGCTCTGGCTCAAACAGCGCTGGAACCCCTTGGCAAGAAGTCTGTTTCCGACCATTTGGCAGAGCGACTGCGGTCATTGGCCGAAGCGCTGCTGGAAAAAGCGGGTACCCTGGAGGTGGTGCGGGGAGAGGAGATCGAAGGAGACGATGACGATGTCAAAGAGATCATGGACTTGCTTGCAGGCTTCATGAAGGCAATCGACAAGCGGAACGACAGGATCGGGTTTGAACCGACTCTGTTCATTCAGGTTGTCGAGGAGAAAAAAACGGATGGGGCCCGCAGCAAGAAGAAAGAAAAGGCTGATCAGATGGTCGTCCTGGACGAGAAACTTGGCGAGCTTCTGCGGAAATATGATGTTTCTGCCCGGATGATCACCCCGTCCACAGCTTGGGTGGAGGTGCCCGCGGCTTTCCTGGACAGGAATCGCGGAAAGCGGATCGGCCTCTCCCTTTTGCCAGCGGAAGAGAAAGTAGAAAACGTACTCCAACCTGGGGAACCGTATGCTTTGTACGTGTGGTCAAACGGCAAGGAACTGAATAGCTTTGGGAAAACGGGTGTCCAACTCGGGTTGCCCGTTTCAACTGAGGCGGGCCACAAGCTTCAGGCTTACATGTACCGTGGCAAAGCGTGGATGCCGGTAACGAAGAATAGGGGAAAAACGGAAGAGCTTTCCATCGAGGATGATAAGGCAGTCTTTACCGCCGAAACGGCAGCTCCCTACGTGATCGGCGAAGCCACGATCAAATCTATCACGGTAAAGGAAAGCTCCCTGAAGCTTACGCAAGGGGAAGAAACGCAATTGAAAGTGGTGGGCACCCTCTCTGATGGAAAAGGAAGACGTGACGGAAGCTGAGGGAATCGACTACGAAGCCGGTGATCCGAATGCGGTGGCTGTGGACGAAAACGGCCTGATAAAGGGGTGCTGTTGCCCGTTATTGATGGTTAAATGAAAGTCCCGAGGGAGACCAGTACTGGCTTCCCTCGGTTATTTTGAGTCCAGATTGTTTATCGGTTATCGGCAGGAAGCCAGCCTGACAGGATTGCTCCTCCGCCTGGGTGGTTGCCTGCAGCAAGCTCACCTCCATGCCGTCGGATGATTCGCTGTGATATTGTCAGCCCCAATCCGGCGCCTCCAGTCGCACGATTTCTCGATTGCTCCCCCCGATAGAGAGGCTCAAAGATACGTTTCAGCTCCTCTGCCGCAAAGCCTGGCCCTGAATCGTGGATCGTGAACGCCGCTCGGTCTCCATCGCGGTGGCATTGAACGAGAACTCGGCCATGAGCAGGTGTGTACCGAACAGCATTATCCAACAAATTGCTCATCGCGCGCTCCAATAAGTGTGAATCAGCTCTAATCATACAGTCCTCCGGCACGTAATGGGCGACGATCGAGATGTGCTTTTGCTGCGCTTTCGGCTCCAGACTGTCAATCGATTTCTGTACAATATCGTTAAAGTCAGCTGTATTCTCGCTTAGCTCTGTTTCCATGTACTCCATCTTCGTAAAGGTAAAAAGATCCTCGACTAATCGGTCCAATTGCTCCGATTTCTCCTTGCAAACGGCCACATACTTTGCCATTTGATCCGGTGTTCGTGCAATGCCTTGCTCGAGCCCGTCCAAATAACCGCGCAAGGCAAATAACGGTGTCCGCAAGTCATGCGCGACGGCAGCGATGACGAATCGTCGTTCCTCCTCCAGCTCCGCTTGCTTCTGGTACGAGCTTTGAAGTCCGTTCACCATGGCTTCAAACCCATCTCGAACCTCGGCGATCTCTCTTATGGTCGATTGGGGAAGCTGAACGTCCCAATTGCCTGCAGCAATTTGCCGAGCTGCCTGACTCATCCTTTCAAGGGGCATGAGAAGGAGCCCTCGCATTCGAATGCCTACAATAAAGAAAGCGAGCAGCAGCCCTGCGAACGCAGCAACCATGGGAACCATATACGAATTCGGCTGATCCGATCCAATATGCAACGATTGGGTCGTGATGAGGTGTGCGGCCACAAAGAAAATCCATGGCAGCTGCAGAAGGAGCACCAAGCTGAGCAAAAAATAGGTACGAATACGAAGCTTCCTCATATTTACACTCCCTCGAAGCGATAACCTACGCCCCATACGTTGGTCAGATATTGCGGCTGGTCCGGATCGAGCTCGATTTTCTCGCGAAGACGACTCAGATGGACGCGAATCGTATGCTTATCGCCGATACCATCCCAGAACTTCGCGAGCAATTGATCATAGGTAAACACATGCCTCGGATGCTCAATAAACAATCGCAGCAGCTCATATTCCTTCGGCGTGAGAGAGACGTTCGTTCCATCAACGAATACTTCTCTTGTGGACAAATCGAGCTTGATGCGGCCAAAGTCTAACACCCTGACCGTGCTTGATTGCTGCGTTCCGGTGCGTCGTAGAACAGCCTTTACGCGGGCAACGATCTCGCCGGCTGAAGCGGTTTTAACGATATAATCATCGCCGCCGAGTGTCAGCCCGCGAATCTTGTCTACATCATCGCTGCGGGCACTCAAAAACAGGATTGGGACTTTGTTCTCCGTCCGGATGCGCCGGCAGAAATCAAATCCATTTTGTCCCGGCATCATAATGTCAAGGATGATGCAATGAACCGTGTTCTGTTGAAACACTGTCCATGCTCGCGTCGCGTCATTAGCCGTTACGACCTGAAAATGATCATTCTCCAAAAAGTCCCTCAATAGCTCAACGATGCTCTGGTCATCGTCCACGACCAAGATCGTAGGTCTTTCATTCACGTTTATCCCGCCTTCATTCTGAGAATTTACCCTTTCCGAATACATCCAAGTGTATCATCTCTTCTGCAAAAACTAACGAGTTCCGCGCATATTGTGACAGTTTGTTTATGGTTTTGTAACCTTTTTGGCGCTTCTTTTGAGAGATTCTCTTGCTATTCTACCAATCAGTGGTGTGAATAGAAGGAGGTTATATGGATGTTGACTGTACAAATCGTACTGTTCGATGGCTTTGATCTTTTGGATGCCATTGCACCTTACGAAGTATTTTGCGCTGCCGGAATGGTTGCTGATAGTGCGTTGCGTGTGGAATTCGTCACTGTGGAAGGGCCCAGGCTCGTCCCGAGCGGCGTCAATGGGTTAAAAATGGAAGCGAGCGGCAGGCTGAGCCCAGATCAGAAGGGCATTATTCTGGTGCCTGGCGCGTCCGGTGAGGTGGAAGGAGACGGCCCAAATTCCATTCCTACCATTCTGGCCCGTGCTCTGAACACGGAATTGACTGGAATGCTTGAGCAAGCACTCAAGCACCCGGATATCGTAGTTGCCACTGTGTGCGGGGGTTCCCTGGTTCTGGCCATGGGAGGACTGCTGGAGGAAGGCGGGCAGTGACGAATCATTTAGGGATGGATCTGCTAGGGGCGACGGGTGCCATACCTGTTATGGCCCGCGTAGTCGATGACGGCAACCTTGTTACCGGAGGCGGTGTAACCTCGGGGCTGGATGTCGCGCTCCACCTGGTGGAACGCGAGCTGGGGCCTCGCATTGCGCATGCGGTAGAGCAATTGTTCGAATTTGAACGGAGAGGAACGGTCTGGCGCAATATCGGTAACGCCCCGCGTAATGGGGCGGTGTTCAGTGACCCAAATGCCGCCATGGATCCTGCACGCCTTCAACGCACATCGGTTAATGGAGTCATTCAGGGCATGGCAACACAAGGGGATGAGGTGAGCGCATTTATCGATCCTGATCTTAAAGACGATATGCTTCGCTGGTCGCAGCGAATAACGAAGCCGATGTGCCTGAACTTGAAATTTGAAGCTATGGTTGATGGCGACCATATGACCGGCAGCGTCAAAGCCAGTGTATTGCCGGCCTCCAAATTAATAGGGAAGCGGATATAAGGGGGGAGGGAAGCATGGATAGACGTCAATCCTTCTACAAGCTGATCGTGTATGTCAGTATGATTTACATCCTTTATGCCTTGGTCAACAATTTCGTAGTCAATCCTGGCGCCGAGACGTTTCTAAGTCATAAAGCAGGTCTTGAACATGAGCTTAAGCCTCGGATCTGGTTAACGGTCATGTACATTCATGTAGGGTTCGCCTGCGTCGCGATGGCATCGGGGCTCTTCAATTTTTCAACTCGCAGCTATGAGAAGCATCGCAGTTTTCATCGCGTGAACGGCTACATATATATATCGTCCGTGCTTTTTGTCGTACTGACTTCCGGTTATATGGCGCCCTACGCTACTGGAGGAAAAATAAGCAGCATGGGCTTCAATCTGCTCAATATTCTCTGGTTGATCTTGACGACGACAGCTCTCGTCCACATCATTAAGAAACGGATTCTCCAGCACCGTCGATGGATGATCCGGAGTTATGCCTTTTGCTTTACGAATATGCTGATCCATCTGCTCACCTTCGTGTTTCACCAGATTATCGGCATCGCTTACGTGACCAGCTACACGCTCGGACTTTACGGCTCGATAGTGCTTGTGATAATTGCTCCGGAAGTACTTTTTCGAGTTGAGAAACCAATCGGGATACATCCCAATAAAGGAGAAAAACGGCGGCCGCTGTTATGAATCATGCATTCGCTTATATGGGCATTGAACATAGAAAAGAGGAGCCGCCATCGACGGTTCCTCTTTTTTCTCGCTACACAAGCATTTTTTTCACCAACTGCGTCCGGTTGCTGACATCCATCTTTTCAAAAATCGATTTCAAATGCTTTTTTACCGTGACTTCGCTCAGAAACAAGCGGGAAGCGATTTCCGCGTTGGTCAACCCCTCGAGAACAAGGGCGGCTACTTCTTGTTCCCGGACGGTCAGCCTGCTTGTGTCCATGGTTCCGCCAATGCCAGGTGATGCCGGTGGAGCAGGCGATGGGGGCGCTTCTTTTTCCAGCCGCAAATCCGTACCTAATCCGGAACGTTGCAGCAGCTTTTGCAAATAAGCCGGCAGATGCTCGCCTTGCGTATCGCGGAAAAATACAGGTGCGGGTGTTACCCCGTCATAGTTGGTGTGGGTGGCAAATTCGGCGACATCAAATCCCAGACTTTCGTGGGCAGCTTTGAAAAAAGGAAATGGCGCGGGTGAGCACAACAAAAATTCACCGGTGAACATCAGGCCGTGCAGCATATGGCCGATTGCCGTGTGTTGGGAGACGTCTTCGTAGTCGTCTTGATGGATCGTGTGGATGAACCAGCCAGCCCGCATGTGTTCCGGCACGATGAACCGTTCTAGCTCTCGTTTGGATAGAGCGGTGAAATAAGAACGGGAGCCGGGATGTTCCATCAGGTAAGGCAGGGTTTTTTTGTTGATGGGAACGATTGCGGCAAGTACCGAGATCGCCCCGTTCTCATTACGTAGAACGCGAAGCACGTCGTATCCCAGCGAGAATAAGCGGTCAATATCAAGCCATTTCAACGGGTACAGGGTTTGTTCCGCTGTCAGGTGAAAGTCAAAATGACGGTTCGAATGCGGATCAAAGAGCTTGATTGTTTTAGGGGTGGCACCTTGCTGCTGGATGCGGATATACTCCACCAGATCTTCCCTATGATCAG
>JARDZO010000039.1 GCA_029240815.1 Brevibacillus sp. | reverse complement strand
TTTTTTGCAAAAAAAAACGGGCATTAGCGGTCATCATTATTGGCTTATGAGGTTTTAAGCATGATTTAATAATTCTTTTTATATTTAAAATAATAAAAAATCAAAAGTACAATTGGGGGTGTAACAAGATATAAACATTGGGGGTATTCATTTGAGCAAACTGGGGATTACAGCGACGACAGCAACTGAGAAAATGACAAAAGCAAGATGGATTCACATCGGTTTGCCACTGCTCATTCTGTTCACCGTGTCGATGATTGACAAGTCAAACATCAACATCCTGCTGGCGAACAAGCCTTTTCTTCAGGATTTGGGCATCAAGGATGGTGCGATCAAAGGTACGCTGAGCAGTATCTTCTTGATTACCTACGCAATTGGGCAGTTTGGTTGGGGTTTCGTCGTTGACCGTATTGGAGCATTTAAGAGTGGTCTCATCGGTATTTTTTTCTGGGTAGTTGCGATGGTTCTGGGTGGAATGGCTGAATCCGTATCGGCTTTGTTCTGGTCCCGCTCCATTCTCGGTTTGAGTGAAGGCGTGCTTTATCCGATCGCGTTGACTTTGACTGCGAAATGGTTCCCTGCAAATGAACAAGCAAAGGCGCAAGCGCTCTGGTTCAATGGTAACTCTCTCGGTCCTGTCATTGGCTTGCCGATTATCGCAATCGTTGCGCAAAATTTTGGATGGAGAGAAAGCTATCATGCTCTTGGTGCTGTATCCTTTCTCTGTCTGATCATGTTCTGGCTGATGGTCCGCAACAGCCCGAGCGAACACCGCGCAGTAAGTGCTTCCGAAAAAGAGTATATCGAAAAAGGGGCTAACACTGCGAAGAAAGAGTTAGCGGATACCAGTGAAGTCAAAGCTGTATTGAAAAACCCAATATTCTGGATGTTGGTTGCGGTTTACGGCTGTGTTTCCATCGGTTTTTTCGGAATTTCCACATTTCTCCCAAGCTATCTGACGGAAGTGAAACAAGTTCCGTTTGTCCAATCTGCTTTTATCAACGCTGCCGGTTATGGATTGGCGATCCTGGTTCAAATGGGTTCCGGCTTCTTGTCAGATAAAATCATGAAGCGTGCCGTGTTTGTAGGTGGAGCGAGTGCTCTGATCATTATCTTCTTGCTTCTGTCGATGTTTACCAGCAGTGTCATGGGTGCACAGCTTTTGAGTATCTTGCTGATCAGCGTGCTGCTGATGCCAGCTGCATTGACCATGACTATGCTGCATAAAGTGGCATCGCCGCGAGTAATGGGACGTATTGGCGGTATTTTCGGTAGCGTATCTTATGCGCTGGCTGCCATCGGTCCAATCGTAGTAGGTGCTGTGAGTCAGGCTACGGGATCTTTCACAGGCGGCTTCCTGGCGCTGATGGGCTTCATCGTCATTTCGCTGGTTCTGTGTCTGGTACTGATGCGCAAAGGTTACTAATCAGGAAATTGACAGCATGAGGATTATATGAGGAGGATGCCGAAATGTCACGTTTACAGGAGTTTCGGGAAGTAATGAATCAGATCAAGACCGCTTGGCAGGATGGTCATAAGACTGCCCTGTTGATGCTCATGAATGTACAAGGGTCAGCCTACCGATTGCCAGGTACGAAAGTGATGATGGCAGAAGATGGACGAATCTTTGGAACCATTAGTGGGGGCTGTCTGGAAAGCGATCTGTTCGGCTGGGCTGAAAAGGCCATGCAGTCGGGAGAACCTCGTCTGCAGCGATACGACCTGAGCGAAAGTGAAGTGTGGAGCTTGGGCATAGGCTGTAAGGGCTCGCTGGAGGTCGGCATCCTACCTGTGGATCCGCATGATCGCTTTTGGTTACAGGCAGACGATGCCCTTCAGCGAGAGGAAAGCGTATCGTTGATCATCGAAATCATGAACGGAGCACGTGCGTTGCTGAAAGAGGATGGGACAGTCACTGGTGAGCGTGACTTGCTGCCTGAAGAGGTACTGAACCATGCCAAACAGCGCTTTGCTCGTCAGACACGGGCAGAAGTCTTTGTATTCGAAGGCAGACACTTTTATATCGATGTCGTGAAACCGAGCGAGCGATTGGTAGTGGCGGGTGCTGGGCTCGATGCGCGACCGGTAGTAGAAATGGCGTCTCGCATGGGCTTTTCCGTCACGGTTTTGGATCCACGCAGCGGCTTTAATACACCGGAGGCTTTTCCTGCCGCACATCACGTTGTCCAGTCCGCATCTGAGGTAGATCCCTCTGACCTGACAGACAGCTGGTGGGTCATTATGAATCATCACTTGGAGCGTGACCAAGCTTCGTTGGATCTTGCTCTGCGCAGTGAGCCGAAGTTCATCGGGGTATTAGGTCCCCTGACGCGTACAGAAGAAATGCTGGTGCAGATTGATCGCAAGCTTTCGAGCGGTCCGATTCATGCCCCAATCGGGCTCGATCTGGGAGCGGAAACGATGGATGAGGTAGCGATGAGCATCGTATCGCAGTTGATGGCAGAAAGAAATAGCAGACAAGCCCTCCCGCTGCACGGAAAGAGCAAGATCCATGCCTAGAATCGGAGCGATCGTACTAGCAGCAGGACTGTCGCGGCGTATGGGTGAGGCCAAACAGTTTTTGCCTCTTAGGGGGAAACCGTTGTTTCGTCACGCGGTGGAGAGGGCGATCGCAAATGAATTGAGCCCGATTCTGCTAATTGGCGGGGAGTATGGTGAGAGATTGCGTCGGTTGACAAGTGATTTGCCTCAAGTAGAAGTGCTGGACAACCGTGAGTATGCGACGGGAATGGCATCTTCCTTGCGAATGGGGATGGAAGCTGTGGGCGGACGTGTGGATGCCGTGCTTGTGTTTTTGGCCGACCAGCCGTACGTGCCTGATCAGGTGGTACAAGCACTGATCCAGACGTATGCAGAGAATCGGGCAAAAGGCGTCAGGATCGTCAGGCCGATCTATCAGGTTACAGCGGGCCATCCTGTGCTCTTTGACGCTTCGCTGATCGAAGAGTTCTCCCGCGTAACCGGAGACAAGGGCGGAAAGGACATTATTGACAAGCACAAGGCCGATGTGAAAAAAGTCAGCTTTGATTGTGCCGATTGGAATGTCGATGTCGATACGCCAGATGATTTTCAGCGGATTCAACAAGTAATGTCAGCAGAGCGGAGTGAATAGCAAAAGAAAAAGGATTTATCCATGGTGCTCCATTGGGTAAATCCTTTTTACTGCTAAAAGGAAGCGCTTTCGATCTTAGGCAATTATAAAAAGTAAGAATTTTTTGGAAAATCCTTACATGGAATCTTTGTTAAGTTCCTCAAAGTAACTAATGGTGAAATCTCGTAGTTCTCTTGCAGCCATTGTGAGATAGCGAGCTTTCACCCAGGAAAGACCTACGACACGTTTGGAGTAGTGATCGACGATAGGCAAGTAGACAGGCGTTTCTCTTTTTTCAGTCGGATGGGTCCACCAGTGCTCAGGGTAGGTCCACCAATGCTCTGGAATGAGCGCAACACCCAGACCGTTATTCACCATACGAAGAATCACTTCGGCATCGTTGCATTCGAAAGCAATATTTGGTGAAAAACCAGCTTGCAGGCACATATTCGTAGTGGTTTCTGTCAGTTCATACGTTTTCGTCAAACCAATAAAAGTTTCGCCAGCAACCTCGCTAAGAGAGACTTTCCCTTTATTAGCCAGGCGATGATCAGGCGGCACAGCGAGAAACATATTTTCGGTTAACAACGATACGCTTTGTACACGATCTTCCTGGATCAATGGATGGGTGATGGCAAGATCAACTTCTCCGCGTTCCAGAAGATTTTGACACTCTTGAGTGGTTCCTTGCAGCAATTTGACATTGACGTGAGGATGGCGCTTTAGAAAGGAACTGAGCAGGTCAGGTAGCAGACGACCTGTAGCTGCTGCCAGATAAACTTGTCCACGCTCCAAACCTGTGAGGTCGGCCAGCTCATGCTTGCCTTCTTCCAACTCTGCGAAGACGCGTTCGACACGTTTGAGGAAGGCTTTGCCAAAGCGATTGAGACGGATTTGTTTACCATGACGGTCAAACAAAGGGACCCCCAGGTGCTTTTCCAATCGGCTAATCATTTTGCTTAGGGAAGGCTGGGAAATATGAAGTTCCTCTGAAGCGCGTGTCATATGTTCTAAGCGAGCAACGACTTGAAAATACCTTAATTGGAGCAGATCCATAGGCATCCCACTTTCTTTCATATGTCGATTTGTCTATTGATTTATAAATGATTATGTATTTTTAAATATATAAAATCAAGGATAAACTGTAGGAAACGGCAACATGATGCCAGCGGGGAGTGAAAACGATGAATTTAGCAGGTGAGGCGAAGTTTAAAGAATCGAGTCGGAATATTTGGGATGCTTTGCATAATCCAGAAATTTTGAAAGGTGCAATTCCTGGCTGTGAGCGCTTGATTCTCAAGGAGAACGGTGAGTACGATGTCGTTTTGAAATTGGGTGTAGCAGCTGTAAAAGGTGAATATATCGGCCAAGTAAAGCTGGAGGATATCGAGGATGGTTCCCATTATGTCTTGCTGGCTGAAGGCAGTGGCTCTCCAGGTCATGTGAAAGCAAAAATGGATTGCAAATTGGTGCAAACAGATAAAGGATGTACGTTAATTTGGGATTGTGATGCAGAAGTAGGCGGGATGATCGCAAGTGTGGGCGGCCGTGTATTGGGTGGAATTGCCAAGTTTATGGCAGGTCAGTTTTTCAAAGCAATCGAAAAACAGCGGGGGAGTGGGGGAGCAGAATGAAACCAGCCGCGTTTGAATATTTACGTCCGTCGAGTCTGGAGGAAGCGCTCCAATACCTCGCAGATCTAGGTGAGGATGCGAAGATCATGTCAGGTGGTCAGAGCCTGATTCCTATTTTGAACATGCGGCTTTCGACTCCGAAATATTTGATTGATATTGGTAGAGTAGAGGATCTCTCCTATATCCGTGAAGAAGACGGATACCTCGTCATTGGTGCGTTGACCAAGCATCGCGACGTGGAATTTTCTCCGCTGGTTCAAAAGCTGTGCCCGCTCTTGGTTGAGGCCGTTCGTTGGATCGGTCATCCACAGATTCGTCAAAGAGGTACGATCGGTGGAAGCATCGCCCATGCGGATCCATCTGCCGAGCTTCCCTGTGTGATCGCAGCCCTGCGCGGAGAGATTGTCATTGCTCATGCGGACGGCGAAGAGACGGTAACACCTGAGGAGTTCTTCCTTACTTATCTACTCACATCCCTGCAGCCTGACCAATTGGTAAAAGAGCTGCGTTTCCCTATTCTCCCTGAAACGAGCGGATACGAATTTACCGAGCTAGCACGCCGTCATGGTGACTTTGCTCTGGTAGAAATCGCTGCTGTCATCGATCTGGATGAAAATAATGAAATCACGCTGGCTCGACTGGCTGCGGGTGGTGCGAACCCGGTACCTTGCGTCCTAGAAGAAGCAGAAGAGTTCTTGATCGGAAAAGAGCCGACTGATGATGTGTTGGAAGAAGCCGCTGTGCTGGCAAGTGAGCAGGTAGAGCCGGACAGTGATTTGCATGGCTCCGTGGAATACAGACGCTCTTTGGTAAAAACTTTGACCAAACGTGCTCTGCAAACAGCAATCAAACGGGCGGGAGGGACAGCGAGATGAATACGAGAGAAATTACCGTTACCGTAAACGGAAAAAGGCTGACCGAGACAGTAGAAACACGCATACTTCTGGCTGACTTTATACGTGATCATCTGAACCTGACAGGTACGCATCTGGGGTGTGAACATGGTGTCTGTGGCGCATGTACCGTATTGGTAGACGGAAAGGCTGCGCGTTCTTGTTTGATGCTAGCTGTACAAGCAGATGGCTGCAGCGTAGATACCGTAGAGTCTTTGGTAAACGAGGACGGAACCCTGCATCCACTTCAGCAGGCATTTTCGGATAATCATGCCCTGCAATGCGGTTTCTGTACGCCTGGTTTTATGATGACGCTCGTTGATTTCCTGAATGAGAACCCGAACCCGAATGAGACGGAGATTCGCGAAGCAATTTCCGGTAACTTGTGCCGTTGCACAGGATACGCCAACATAGTCAAAGCAGTAGAGCAGGCTTCCCAAGCGCTTGCCAAACAAGGAGAGTGAACCGATGGCAACTCTAGTTGGACAAAGCTTGAGACGTAAAGAAGATTATCGCATGGTGACGGGTACCGGTCAGTTTGTAGCAGATATCAAGAAAACAGGGATGGTAGAGGCAACCTTCGTTCGCAGTACACATGCGCATGCGAAAATCAAAAGCATCCATGTGGAAGCAGCGAAAGCAATGGAAGGCGTATACGCAGTCTACACCGGAGCTGACTTGGCAGGAAAAGTCAAACCGCTTACACAAATTGATTCCCACTGTCGCTTGCCCAAGCATATTGAAGATCAGATCCAACCAATCATGCATCATAACGAAGAGCCTGTACTGGCTCAGGGAAAAGTGATGTATGTGGGGCAAAGCGTGGCGGTTGTCGTTGCGAAAAACCGTTATGTCGCAGAAGATGCTGCGGCATTGATCAAAGTCGAATACGAGGCATTGCCTTCTGTAGTCGATCCGTTCAAGGCGCTGGAAGAAGGCGCACCACTGGTTCAAGATATTTTGGAGAGCAATCTGCAATCCTACTTCCGCTTGCCTGTAGGTGATTATGAAGAGGTCCTGAAAAAGGCTGACCACGTGTTGAGCGGGCGTTTCACCTCACCGCGGGTTTCTTCCAACCCAATCGAGACACGCGGTGTTGTAGCAACTTATGAGAGCCGCGGTGACCAGCTGCACATTTGGTCTTCCACGCAAATGCCTTTCGAGGTTCGTCACTATGTGGCGAAGATCTTGGGTCTGGTCGAGCAAAATATCCGCGTAACCGCTCCTGATGTGGGCGGCGGCTTTGGACCAAAAGGCGGTCTCTATACCGAGGAAGTCATGCTGGCTTACCTGGCGAGAGAGCTGAATCGTCCTGTTCGCTGGATTGAAGATCGTATAGAGAGCATGAGTGCTGCGCGTCATTCGCGCGATCAAATTCACGATATTGAAGTGGCGTTTATGAATGACGGTACGATCCTGGGCCTGAGAGACCATTTCGTTCTGGACGTAGGTGCGATCAACTACTTCGCGCTTACTTGCGCGTACAACAGTGCGGCGCATTTCCGCGGAGCTTACAAGATTCCGGTATTTGACCTCACATGCCGGATTGCCTTGACCCACAAAACACCAAACGTTCCGTACCGTGGTGCGGGAAGACCGGAAGTTGTTTTGGCGATGGACCGGATGGTAGACATGGTCGCTCGTCATTTGGGCAAGGACCCAGCAGAAGTCATGTTGAAAAATATCATACCTGCTGAAGAAATGCCGTATAGCCAAGGCATGTACTATAAAGATGGCGGCGAGCTCATCTATGATAGCGGTGACTATCCGGAAGCGCTCCAGATGGCACTGGAAATGTCGGGCTACCATGATATTCGCGCCAAGCAAGAAGAGTGGAGAAAAGAAGGCAAATACATCGGGGTCGGGATTTCTTCCAACGTGGAAGGTACCGGTGTAGGGCCATTCGAGGGTGCGAAAGCCGCAATCGATGCTTCCGGTCAACTCATGATCCACACAGGTTCCTCGCCGCAAGGACAAAGCCATGAGACCGTCTTTGGACAAGTCGCAGGTGATGTGTTGAGCGTCGGACTGGATAAAGTAACCGTAAAATGCGGGGATACGGCTCTCCTGGGCTTTGGTGCGGGTACGTACGCGAGCCGAAGTGCAGTAAACGCAGGTTCGGCTACGCACTTTGCGGCTGAAAAACTGCGCACGAAATTGCTGGCGGTTGCGGGACACGTCATGGGTATTTCCGCAGATAAATTGACGATGAATGACGGTGTTGTTTATTCCGAAAAAGATCCGGACAAAAAGATGACCTTTGCTCAAGTGTATGAGGCTGCTGCTCCTGGTCCACGCTGCAAAGTGCCGGAAGGTCTGGAGCCAGGTCTGGAAGTCACTCACTATTTCGTGCCACCGACCGTGACCTATTCCTCTTCCTTCCATATTGCAGTGGTGGAAGTGGATGTGGAAACGTGCTTTGTCGAAATCAAAAATTATTACATTGTGCATGACAGTGGCCGTGTGATCAATCCAATGATCGTAGAAGGCCAAGTGCAAGGTGGTTTCGCACAAGGTCTGGGTACAGCTCTGTACGAAGAAATCGTCTACAATGACAATGGTCAGCTGCTGACAGGTACGTACATGGATTACCTGATGCCGACTTCTATGGAAGTACCGAAAGCGGTGCAAGGCGAGCAAGAGTACTTCTCCACTCGTAACCCGCTAGGTGTCAAAGGGGTAGGGGAGAGCGGAGCGATTTCTTCCCCTGCAGCAATCGCCAACGCGGTAGTAGATGCGTTGTCTCCATTCCATATCAAGATCGACCGTCTGCCAATCAGCCCGAACCGGGTGTTCGGCCTGTTGCAGGAAAGCCAAAACGCTTAATCCAACTAACCGTAAAACCTGACGAACAAAGGGGCGCATCAATCAGTGAGCGCCTCTTTTTCACAGAAAAGGCCCGGAGCTATGCTTCGGGTTTTTCTTATTTTTCTTTTCTGAATATTGTTGACGGATGAATTGTAAGCGGTTAATATGTAGCCAGAAATTTAAAAACGGAATCAAATTCCGATAATCGAAATTAATAGAGGTTCGCGAAACGGGAGGTGCAGCGATGAATGTAGCTCAGGGAGAAACGAAAAGCTCAGCAGAAAAAAGGTCCGCCAATGACATAATGGAACCGGAACGATTGGGAGCATCACGTATTACGAGCCTTAGCTTTAGCAGAAGCATGCTGCGTAAAGTGATGAAAGAGAAATGGAAAATTGAGCGGACCCAATTTGATTTGGATCAAAATGGATACGGGGAAGCTATCTATACGATTACGACTTCTAATCAAACCTTTTATTTTATGGTCTTTTCTCAGCATCTCAATGATCAGGAAAGAAGCGATCGCGTGATATCGGAGAAGTGGGATATTACCTTCGCTCTATGCGAAGGGCCGATTACCCCTGAAAAAATGGCACGTCTCCGTAGCGAACTGCCAAAGCAGGAAGCCGGGCGTGGAGATAGCATGGATCTGGTTTGGTCCAGGGCGAATCGCAGTACAAGGCTTTTCGACTACATCATCCAACAATTGGCGAATGGAACCCAGCCGGATCCAAAGATCTTGGCCAAGACCGGATATATGATCCGGACCACAGCGGTTTATGGGAATGGCAAGTTCGGTATCGCTCCTTATGAAAGAATGAATCAAGACCATTCGTTTTATGGAGCGTTTCGTGCGCAAATGTTTGCCGTATTTATGATTCGGCAATTTAGTTTTGAGCTTGTGGACCATATTGCGCAGGCGAAAGATCCGAGTGCTGCCAAGCTTCATTCAGAAATCAAACGATACTTGGGAGTAGGGAATGCAACCGGGTTAGGAATGGTTCCTTATCTGATCTCACACCCGCAACTGATTCATACCTGGATCAACATGAAAGAAGCAGCTCTCTCAAAAGCAAAGCAAGCAGAGGTTTCCAAATCGATAGTAGAGAGACTATTACATCTGTTTGATCGCAGTATCGCTTATTTTCAAGATTATCCACTGGCTCATGTACAAGCTTTTGCACAGCCTGGTGAATTGGTAGGGGAATTGCAGTTGTTACAAGCCGTTGTCGCTGAGTATGCAGAACATGGAACGATGCAGCAGCAAATACCAGACAAGCCATGGGTGGCGTTGAGTGAGATAGCATCTGCCGCAACAGGAATGGAGACACAGGAGCTGTTAAATACGCTACTCATGGAGCTTTATCCACAAATAGCGGAAGAGTTTGAGGGACGCACCTCGATTGTGGAAACGTATGATTTGAAACCGCAAATGCGACTGGGCGAATTAAAAGAGCTAGTCCATACCCAATACAGCTGGGCGCTTCGCTTTGACTTTACGGACCCGGACGAACGGAAGTATTTTTGGTACCGTTCTGCGGAAAAGGAAGAACCACGAATGGGCGTACGGGGAGAAGAGCCGGGAGAAGAGCATGAAATGCCCGTGAATATCGCAGAACGTGTGCAAGAGCTTCATCGCACTTTTGCGAATGAATCTGACGAACAGACAGTAGCCGAGTTTGTCGTTCGCCATCCGGAACACAAATGGATCATTCGCAGGATTCAGTCCCTGCAAGGATTTGAATATGGAGAAATTCATGGAAACTTATTGGCGAGTGGACTACTGCCTGTCCATCTTCTGCGCTGCAAACTGGCATTATTTGGAGCGGAAAGGTTCGATCCGCAATCCAATAGGTGGGTCCGTGTCACCTTGATGCAGGGCGCGCCTTTGGTAGAGGAAATAGGGCAGGATTTCAAAGATGACTGGATATTTCCGGCCATTCCGCGATGGGAGGATAACTAGATGACTGCGGGAGAGAAGATGGTCATTATTGATGGACTCACGCTCAGCAATTGGAACCGTGAGTTATTGTTGGAGCTTCATAAAGGACAAGTGACCTGTGTCCATGTTTGTGTAGCCTTGTGGGAAACCGCGCGGGAGACATTGAGCAAAATCGGGCAGTGGTATCGTTTCATCGAGGAAAACTCCGATTTGGTGATGCTGGTGCGAAAGGGAGAAGACATTTCCAAAGCCCAATCCCTCGGCAAGGTCGGCCTCATACTGGGAACGCAGAATGCCTCCCCTTTGGAAGATGATCTATCCCTGGTAGAAGTGTTTTCCGAGCTTGGTGTGAAAATCATGCAGCTGACTTATAACAACCAAAATTTGATCGGAAGCAGCTGCTATGAGCAAAGCGATACTGGCTTATCTCGATTTGGCCGGTTGGTGATCGAAGAAATGAATCGGGTGGGGATGGTTATTGATTTATCCCACGTAGGCGACCGCACAACTTTAGATGCGATTGAGCATTCAAGAAGACCAGTTACAATTAGCCACGCAAATCCGGCTTGGATTTACCCTTCCAAGCGAAATAAATCGAAAGAAGTGCTGACAGCCCTCAGGGATAAAGGAGGGGTGTTGGGTCTTTGCTTATATCCGTATCTGATGAATGGGGCACAGACAACGATGGACGAGTTTTGTGACATGGTTGCCAAAACCGTTGAATTTATGGGAGCCGAGCAAGTAGCACTTGGTACGGATCTAACCTTGAATTGGGGAGAGGATTTCCTCAGATGGATGCGGATGGGCAGATGGACACATAAAGTCGATTACGGTGCAGGTTCTGCCTCGAATCCGTCGTGGCCAGAGTGGCCCTCATGGTTTCAGGGTCCGTCCGATTTCCCTGGGATAGCTGAAGCTTTACTCTCAAGAGGATTCTCACTACACGAAGTAAAAGCCGTGATGGGTGGCAACTGGCAGCGATTCTATACAGAAGGGTTTCAGGCAGAAAAGGAGATAAAAGTATGCGTGTAAGTTATCTTGAGCTGTATGCCCACTGTAAAAAAGTGCTGGAGGGCTGTTGTCTCCCGATTGGTTGCGTGGAAGAAGGAGCGGAAATAGCCGCTTGGGGTGAGTTTACCGGATTGTATGGGATCGGACAGCTGGCTGAAGAAGTGATGGTGCTGCAAGCATCCGAATTGTCGGCGATTCGTATTCTTTCTCAAGATGACCGATTAGTCACGATGGACGGACAAGGCCAAAGCAGCCTGCTATGTGGAAGAATGGCACTAGATCTCGCTTGTTCCAAAGCAGCAGATATGGGAATCGGGATTATCCATGTCCAAAATACTCGCGGTTCCAATGCGTTGGTCCAAAATGCGGCACTCGCGGGAAAACGGAACATGTCTTGTCTGATTCATTGGATGGAGGATCATAGTCAAAGCTGGGCAGTGATGCAACCAGGAGAAAATCAGCCATACGTCATGAAAGAAACATTCTCGCATCAGTGTACAGTGAAACAGGCTAATAGCTTTTTGGTCATTTGTGCCAATGCTGCCCTTTTTGCTCCCTATGCTGACCTGCTAGCAAAGAATGAGGAAAAGGAAACGATCTCGGTGATACGACCCGAGCAAATTCAGGCAAATTGGGACAAATCGAATCGAGAAGGTAGAGAAGTAGACCCAGCCATATGGGCAGATTTAGACCTTGTAGCGAGTCGCGTACTTGTAGAAGCAACCGAGCTATCTCGTCAGCGCGGAACTGGAGAAGGCGCTAATTAATAGAGTCAGGGGAGAGAGAACATGGAAGCATTGAAGAACTTTATTGATGGGCAATGGGTATCGGCAGAGGTAGCGGACACTATCCCGGATATGAACCCGGCTGATACGCGAGAAATCATTGCTCATGTCCCGCAATCCACAGAAGCGGATGCACAGTCGGCGATAGCAGCCGCCCAAAAGGCTTTTCCAGCTTGGAAGCAGGTTTCGGCTCCCCAGAGAGGGCAGTTTCTTTTCAAAGTGGCGGATCAATTAGAATCAAAGCAAGAGGAATTCGCCCGTTTGATTTCACAAGAGATGGGAAAAACGCTTGCGGATGCAAGAAAAGAAGTGACGTATGCGGCGAATATCTTTCGTTTTTATGCGGGAGAAGGAACGCGCTTGAATGGAACGCTGGTTGCTTCTGATAGCCCGAACATTCAGATTCAGCTAGTTCCCGAACCGCTTGGAGTTGTGCTTGTGGTGACGCCGTGGAATTTTCCACTTTCCATTCCGGCTTGGAAAATCGCACCGGCGATGGTCGCAGGCAATACGGTTGTATTGAAACCATCTTCCGATACGCCAATGGTAGCGACAAAGCTGCTAGAAGTGTTACAAGAATGCGGAGTGCCAGATGGTGTCATCAACATGATCATTGGACCGGGGCGACTCGTTTCAGGAATGATTCATCACCCCGCTGTGAAGGCAGTCACGTTTACGGGTTCCACTTATGTAGGCAGACTTATTCACGCAGAGGCTAGCAAGGATATGAAGCCAGCCTTGCTTGAAATGGGAGGAAAAAACCCGCTTATTGTACTAGATGATGCGGATCTTGATGAAGCGGCGGAGTTGGCTGTTCGCGGTGCATTCGGACAAACCGGACAAGCATGCACGGCTACGAGCAGGGTGATTGTCCAATCGGCGATTTTGCCGCAATTTACGAGCAAGCTGGTAGAAAAGGCGAAACAATTCAAAGTGGGACATCCATTGGCGGATGGCGTTGATATCGGACCACAGGCGAATGCGGGAGAATTGGAATCTACATTAGACGCTATTCGAAAAGCAATTGCCGATGGGGTTACCGTATTGGCGGGTGGAGATGTGCCGCAGTCGCCGGAAACCGAAAACGGCTATTATGTGAATCCAACGGTTTTAGGAAACGTGAACAGAAACATGAGTATTGCGAAAGAGGAAGTATTCGGCCCAGTCCTTTGTGTGATGGAGGCGACTTCCATTGATGATGCGATTGCTATTGCAAATGATGTAGAATACGGATTGTCTTCTGCCGTTTGCACGAAAGACTTAAGCCGGATGGCGAAGTGCTCCAGGGAGATTGAAGCGGGCGTCGTGAAAATCAACATGACAACGACAGGCACGTCCTTTCAGGCTCCGTTTGGCGGGTTTAAAAGCTCTAGCTCCGGAATTAATAAAGAGCTTGGCAAAGAAGCAGTCGATTTTTATTGCCGCTCCAAAACGATATACGTGAAAAGCTAAAAGAACGGAATGGGTGGGGATGTTATGGAAGTAGAAACAAAAATGAAATCGGAAACGTCATCGACTGTCTTGCGGGCCATTAAAATTATCAATCATTTAAATATGGTTCCAGGGCCACAAGCTTTAAATGATATTAGCCGCAGCCTGGAGTTATCGCCAACCATCGTCCATCGCTTGCTGACCACCTTGAAGCTGGAGGGTCTTGTTTTTCAAGACCCTCGAACAAAGCTCTATTCATTAGGAACCATTTTTCTGGAGTATGCCAACAAAATTATGACAGAGATGCCGCTCGCTCCACTGATTGAGCCCTGGCTGGTGAAGCTGCGCAATGACATTGGCGAAACGGTAGGTTTTTATGTGCCAAGTGGAAGCACCCGGGTCTGTACGATGGAGGTGGAGAGCAATCAGGAAATTCGCCGCAGCGTAGGCATTGGGAAAAAGCATCCTTTATATCTTGGGGCGAGCGGAAGAGCGATTCTCGCTTTTATGAGCGAGGAAATACAGGATCGTGTGCTGTCGCCTTTGCCAGAGGAGCAGCAACAATCCATCAAATCCTTGCTTGCGAAAACGATTCAGGACGGATATTCCACCAACGAAGAAGAAATTACGCCGAATGTAGGGGCTTTGTCGGCACCTGTATTTGATCAAAATAAGCGGGTGATTGGTGCCATATCCGTATCGGGTCCGGTATTTCGCTGGAATCGAAAAACAATGGAGGCATTTGTACCCGTATTACTGAGGGTAACACGATCCATTTCAAAATCTTTTGAGTCATAGAAGGGAGATCAAGGATGAAGCCGGAACAGCGTTTACAAGAATTGGGGATTACCCTGCCAGAGAAAAAGGAAAAGGGGGGGAATTACGAACTGGCTGTGCAGACAGGAAATCTCCTTTTCCTATCTGGCAATCTTTCCTATGATTATGTCGGAAAATTGGGACAGGAAATTTCGGTCGAACAAGGGTACGAGGCAGCACAGGAAGCAGCCCTTCAAGCGATCGCTACGATTAAACAAGAAATCGGGGAGCTTTCACGAGTCAAAAAGTTTGTGAAGGTATTGGCATTTATCAATTGTACGATGGATTTTACCTCTCATGCCAAAGTCATGAATGGTGCCTCTGACCTCCTTGTATCCGTTTTTGGTAAAGAAACAGGCTCTCATGCGAGAACATCTATCGGAGCCATTTTGCCAAGAGGGGCAGCTATTGAGCTGGAAATGGTCGTTGAAGTCGAATAGATCCACAAAAGGAGGAGAATGTGATGAAGAATAGGGTATCCCAATTGGACTGGCCTGTTTTTGGAGTCAGCGGTGGACTGTTGCTGATTTTTGTCATCGTAGCAGCTATCAGCATGGATGCTGTATCTGCCTTTGTAAATACCTCTTTTGCCTTGTCTATCAAGTATTTCGGAGCGTTTTGGCAAGTTCTCCTATTGGCAACTTTTTTCATCGCAATTTTTCTGGCGTTTTCCAAATACGGACAGGTAAAGCTGGGGAAATTGGATCGTCCAGAATTTACGACGTTCAAATGGCTGGCGATGACGATGACTACACTGCTTGCGGGTGGGGGCGTATTTTGGGCAGCTGCCGAACCCATCTATCACTTTACTAGCTTGCCGCCTCTTTTTAAAGGAATGCAGTCAGGAACCGCAGAGGCAGTCAATCCAGCGTTGGCGCAGTCGTTTATGCATTGGGGATTCCTGGCGTGGGCGGTTCTGGGAACGCTTAGTACCGTGGTCATTATGTACGGTCATTATCATAAAGGCATGCCGTTAAAACCACGAACCTTGCTGTATCCGATCTTTGGCGAAAAAATTATGACCAAAAGTATACTGGGATCAGCGGTCGATTCTTTCTCTATTCTGGCTGTTGTCGCGGGTACCATTGGGCCGATTGGTTTTCTGGGCCTACAAGCGAGCTATGGATTGCAGGAAATCATGGGGATTCCCGATACGTATATGACTCAGCTGTACATTATTATCAGTGTGGTAGCCGTGTCCTCCATTTCAGCAGCCACTGGGCTTCATAAAGGGATTGAGTTTTTAAGTAATTTCAATGTGATTCTCGCGATTGTTCTCATGGCTTTCATCTTGTTCTTCGGTCCTGGTGAATTTATTGTAAACGCTTTCGTCTCTTCGTTCGGTACGTACTTGCAGGAATTTATGCCAATGAGCACATTCCGTGGGGATTCGGCATGGCTAGGTGGATGGACGATTTTCTTCTGGGGCTGGTTTATCGGATACGGACCTATGATGGCCATCTTTATTAGCTGTATCTCTCGTGGGCGGACGATCAGAGAAATTATTATGGCAGTAGCGATCATTGCTCCTATCGTAACTTGCTTCTGGTTTACGGTTCTCGGGGGAACCGGGATATCATTTGAAATGCTGAGCCCAGGATCGATTGCTGGTCCTTTGCAGGATGCGGGATTACCTGCAGCGATGATTTCCATTACGAAGTATCTTCCCTTATCCTCGCTTATTGGGCCAGCCTTTCTGGTCTTGACGATTTTGTTTGTGATTACCACCTCCGATTCGATGGCTTATACGATTTCTGCTGCTGTTACCGGCAACAACAATCCAACAGTCGGTCTTCGAATGTTTTGGGCATTGATGATGGGGGTGATTGCAGCCATCCTGCTGTCCATTGGAAATGGGGGAATTGATGCCCTTCAATCGTTCATTGTGGTCACCGCTGTTCCGGTATCATTGATTTTGGCACCGATGTGTTGGTTGGCGCCAAAAGTAGCTGGACAACTAGCGGAGGAACAGGGAATTATCAAAAAGAAGGCTCCACAGGACAAGGAAGTTTACGAAAACGTAAACGCCTCAGAAGTTTAGCATCACTTTCCTTATCAGGGCAGGGTAACACCTGCCTTTTTGCTTTGTTGCAGCAAGCAAAGAGCTTGTTCTATCTACTTGACCTATGACATAGCATGGGATGGAAGGCGAATGCGTCTCAAGCAAAACGGGTAGAAGGGTGATCGCGGTGAAGCTCTCCATCAGCCTCAAAACGGGTTTGGAAATGAAATATGTAGAAGCCGGTCCACAAGATGCGCAGGTCTTGATTCTCTTGCACGGTCTCACCGATTCGAGTCGATCCTGGTCGTTGTCTTTGCCAGAGCTGGCCAAGGATTATCGTGTGTATGTGCTGGATCAGCGAGGGCATGGTGATTCAGATGCTCCGGATGGTCCCTATACGTTGTCAGGCTTTTCCGATGATGTCATTTCTTTTATGGATGCCTTGCACATCGAGAAGGCATCTATCGCAGGTCACTCGATGGGGAGCTTTATCGCCCAATACATCGCGATGGAATACCCAGAGCGCATTTCGAACCTGATTCTAGTAGGCTCAGCTGACAAAACGGCAGGAAATGAAACGCTGGACTGGCTGTGGGAGAATATTCAGCAGTTTCAAGAAAAGGTCGATCCTGCATTTCTCGAAGAGTGGACCTCTACCCCTACCCCCGTCGATCCAGAGTTTCTGGCAAGGTTGAAAGAGGAAACAGCTGCTGTCCCTATCCATGTATGGAAGAATGCGACCCACATGCTGATGATGGACGATAATAGTGCACGTCTCTCAGAAATACGTACACCGACCTTTATCATCTGGGGAGAGCAGGATGCTGTATTTCCCTATGAGGATCAGGTACGGTTACAAGCAGCTATCCCCCATGCCGAGTTCAAGCGTTACCCAGACGTCGGTCACAACATCCAGTGGGAGATCCCCCAGCAAATCGGAGAAGACATTGCGGCGTTTGTAAGAGCCTAGCCGAAAAGGAATCGTGAGAGAAAAGAAGCCATCGTCAAGCACCGCGTGCAGCGACGGCTTTTTTGCGTGGCAGGCTCCGAGTGTGACCGTGAAACTTGCGTCAGCGCTCCCGGTTTCGCTGGAACACCCAGACGAGAGGGGATAAAGAAAAAGGATTACTCCGCAACGTACAGGGAGTAATCCTTTTCTAATGCAATGCCTCGTCATCCGTTGTTTTCCGAATGCACGGGAGCCCTCTGTTCCTTGGCGTGTTCTACGCCCGCTGAGATGAGGTGGCGAACGTGGTCATCATCGAGTGAATAGAAGACGAGCTTTCCTTCTTTCCGATACTTGGCAAGCCCCATATTACGCAGCAAACGCAAATGGTGAGACGTATTGGCAATCGAGCTGCCGATAATAGCGGCAATATCACAGACACAGAGCTCGTCTTCCAAGGACAGGATGTGAATGATTTTGGCACGAGTATCATCAGCCAATGCCTTGAAAATTTTAGCGACACCAATAGACTCGGCGGCGAACGGCTTTAAACGATTTACTTTTTCATCATCAAAACACTGAACTTCACAGATATCGTCCGCTTCTTTTGGAGACACCGGAATTCACCTCTTGCCTCATTACAATGTCCTATTATTATAGTCATTCCCAAGAAAACTGGGAAGGAAAAACGACATTTTGATGACGTGGTAGTGTCCCCCCATTTTTTGGTGTAAGATTAACTTGTTTAACCGGAATGTTTGACGTGGAAAGGAATTGGGAGATATTCATGAACGTACTGCAAAAATGTCCAAAATGCCGATCCAAAAAAATAGACTTTACTGAGTCGATCAATCGACTTCTCTATACCATCATCTACGCATTGGTCTTGGCTGTGTTGGCCTGGATTGGGATTTCCGTAAAAGGAACTCCGGTGATCTTCCTGTTTCTCGGTCTATCTGGTGCGTTTGTGCTCTTTGCCATTCGCTTGGCGCTAGAGAAGCGAAAAGTGATCAAATGTGTTTGTCTGGACTGCGGTGAACGCTGGCAAACCGTACCCAATCCCAAAGAAAATGCGGCTCGTTAATCTTTCAGAGGCTTCCCACAAGGGAGTCTTTTTTATTTGTGCATAAAGCGAATAGGTCGTACGAAAAATAGGCGGAAAAATCAAATTCTAATCTTGAACCAACTGAAGGGTTCGGATACTATAATAATTAAATGTTCGTTTGAATGTTATCTAATGAATAAGGACAAAATAGTGGATTGGAAAATAGGTGAGAGCAGATGTCAGAGGACGAAAAGAAAAGTACCTGCTGTAGCGATCATCACCATTGCGGCACAGAATCTGTGTCAGGCTCGGAACATTCGGGCATGAGATTGCCTCCTGTCATCGGGACAGTGACGGCTGCTGCTGGAGCGATCAGCATGGAGCGTTTATCCGGGGGAGCGATATACCGGATTGTCGGGATGGATTGCAGTTCTTGCGCGAAATCACTAGAAAAACACATGAAATCGTTAGCGGCTGTACAGGAAGTAAGCGTGAATTTTTCTACAGGAAAAATGCAGATTGTACAGGAAGGACTCTCCGATGAAGCGATCGTCAGTGAGGTGTCCAAGGCTGGATACGCGGCCAGTCCACTGTCTCGGGGGAGAGCGCAGCAGGCGGAACCAACAGATGGTGTGGGTACCAAGCTCGCGGTCACTTCAGGTATTCTGCTCGCCTTAGGCTTTTTAGGCTCATTGGCGTACTTGCCCGAGCCCATCTTGATCGTTTGTTACGCCGTATCCATGATTGTCGGGGGTTACCGGCCTGCTCGCAGTGCCTATTACGCGATCAAAAGCGGTTCGCTGGACATGAACGTGCTGATGTCCGTGGCTGCGATTGGGGCAGCCTTGATCGGAGAGTGGCTGGAAGGGGCGACCGTTGTTTGGTTGTTCGCCATCGGAAACTGGCTGCAAACCAACTCCATCGAGAAGACACGGGATTCGATACGCGCCCTGATGGATCTGGCGCCTGCCGAGGCGTGGGTGAAGCAGGGAGCATCCATGGTCAGACTGCCTGTGGAGGATGTCGGTGTAGGAGATGTTATCGTAGTCAAACCGGGCGAAAAGGTGCCTCTAGACGGAGACATCCTCGCAGGAGTATCCAGTGTCAATCAGGCGCCGATTACGGGCGAGTCCATTCCGGTAGATAAGCAGGCAGGCGATTCCGTGTTTGCGGGCAGTGTCAACGAAAGTGGGTCGCTGGAAGTGAGAGTGACTCGGCTCGTCGAAGATACGGCCATCGCGAAAATCATTCATCTGGTCGAGGAAGCGCAGGAGAAAAAGGCTCCTACCCAAGCGTTTGTCGATAAATTTGCAGCGTTGTACACACCGATTGTCCTCGTTTTGGCTTTACTCGTTATTGTATTTCCTCCGTTGTTTGGCTGGGGGACGTGGGGGGATTGGTTCTATAAAGGTCTAGAGCTGTTAGTTGTAGCATGCCCATGTGCGCTGGTTATCTCGACACCGGTGGCGATCGTATCTGCGATTGGGAATGCAGCGCGAAACGGCGTGCTGATCAAAGGCGGCACCTTCCTAGAAAAAGCAGGAGCGATTACGGCGATTGCTTTTGACAAAACGGGTACGTTGACTGTGGGCAAGCCGCAGGTCTCCCGGATCGTAGCAGCTCCGGACAAGGAGAATGAAGTGCTGGCGATCGCTCGAACGATCGAGGAGCACTCTCGTCATCCGATTGCACAGGCGATTCTGACGTATGCCAACGAAAAGAAGATCGCCTCCTTGGCTGGCCAAGATTTTCGCGTTCTCGTCGGAAAAGGAGCGGAAGCCACGATTGACGGGGAAACGCACTACGCAGGGAAACCGGCTCTTTTTGCAGAACAGGGAGTTTCCCTCACAGCGTGGACGGATCAGATCGAGTCGTTGCAGCAAGAAGGCAACACGATTGTCGTGATCGGTACCTCTGAGACGATTATCGGCATGATTGCCGTATCTGATAGGATTCGCGATATTTCCGTGAGCGCGATCGGCAAGCTGAAAGCAGCGGGAATTGACGAGATTGTCATGCTGACTGGTGACAACCAGGGGACAGCCGCAAAGGTGGCGAAGCTGACAGGAGTCAGCCGTTATTTTGCGGAGCTGTTGCCGGAGGATAAAGTCGCGGCCATCAAAAAACTGCAGCAAGAAGGCAAGACAGTGGCGATGGTCGGGGACGGGATCAACGATGCGCCGGCGCTGGCAACCGCGGATCTGGGAATCGCCATGGGTGGTGCGGGTACGGATACGGCGATGGAAACAGCGGATATTGTGCTCATGGCCGACAATCTGGAGAAGCTCCCACACACGGTGAACATCAGCCGCAAAGCGCTACAGATCATCCAGCAAAACATCTGGTTCTCGATCATCGTGAAGCTGGCGGCACTCATCCTGATCTTCCCAGGGTGGCTGACCCTGTGGCTGGCAGTGCTGAGCGATACAGGAGCAGCGCTGATCGTGATTTTGAATAGCATGAGGCTGTTGAGGATGAAATCGTAAAAGAGAATGGTAGGAATGGGACCCTTCCGGCGAAACTCGCGGGAGGGTCTTTATGTAAGTCCCTCCGCTCCTCAGGAATGAGTGTCCCTGCTAATCCGGAGCGTTTTCTCCTTTTTCCGTCCCTCCACCACGGCCACTCGGTTCTTTTTTCATGGTCTCCACCGCATGTAATTGTTAAAATAAGAAAACAATACAGACAATAGGAAAAAAGGAGAACGAGATGTCCAAAGCGGATAACATGCTCTCTATTTTGTGGCTGTTACAAACAGGAAAGCGATTGACTGCCAAGCATTTGGCGGAAGCATTGGAAATGAATATCCGAACCGTCTACCGCTACATCGATGCATTATGTGCGAGTGGAGTCCCCATTGTTGCAGATGCCGGACATCACGGTGGATACAGCCTGCTCCAGCCTTTTACCGATGCACCACTTCTCTTTGATTTAAATGAACAAAAATCATTGATTCACGCAGCCGTGTTCGCCCAAGAGGCAGGGTATCCTTTCGGTGAGGATTTGGATCGCGCCATTGCCAAGCTCAAACGGTATACCAATGAAGAACAGCGTGGAGCCATTGAGCGACACAGCAGAGGATTTGAAGTCATTTTGCCGCCTGCGAATCCGTTGCTTGCATCACTCCTTCAAGAACTGGAAATCTCCGTGGCAAATGAGCTCACCCTATGTATTGAATACCAGAAAAATTATCAGAACGAATTGCAGACCAGACAGATTGACCCCTACGGACTCGTTCACTGGAAAGCAAATTGGTATATCGTCGCTTTTTGTCATCTGCGTGGTGATATTCGCAGCTTTCGTGTCGATCGAATTGGTAAGATGACTCCTACAGATTCGACATTTCAACGACCTGCTTTATTTTCAGCTCGACAATATTTTCTGACCAGTCTCTTATCCGACTCAGATCAGCAAGAAAAACCGATCTCCATACAGATCACAGGAAGAAGGCAGGCCATCAATGATTTGTGCGGGCATTGGTTTCTCGGACGTAATTTGGTAGAGCGCTCCCATGAGCATGCTCATTTTCAAGTGGAGGAGAAGCTTGTCCATACTCAGGTTCCTCACTTCCTGCTCGCTTTTGGAAAAGCCATTCGTGTACAGGAACCGTCCTTCTTAAACGAACGGCTGGCAGCTATGGCGGCAGAGCTGCATCAATACTATCAGTCGACCTAACTTTACTGACCATTAATGTCAGGGAAGGAACGGTATGATCAAGTTATCTCAGGGGAAGTGAAAAGGAGGAAGCTTGAATGAAACATGATTCTCTAGGTTTGTATGAATACAATCTATGGGCGAATGAAAGGGTATTCCAACGCTTGCAAGAGATTCCGCACGAGGTGTGTGAACAGGAAATCCAAAGCGTATTCCCGACGATTGCGCAGACATTAAAGCATATTCTGTTGACCGACCATGTGTGGTTGCTGGCGATGAAAGGGGAGACCTACGAAAATGTAGGTAGGACGGTAGGACCACTGTCACAAGAGCTCGAGAAGAAGAGCTTGGACGAGATTCGTGCCAGATTTGTAGAGGCTTCAGAGCAATTCAAAGATTTCTTTTCGCAAATCAATCTGGATGCGACCGCGCCCTATTCGCATCCGACCATGGGAACGATTCATGCCCCATACAGTGACATCATCCAGCATGTCGTCAATCATGGGACCTATCATCGGGGCAACATTTCGGCTATGCTGCGTCAGCTTGGTTATGAAGGAGCCTCCCACGACTACATTTATTTCTTGTTTGAAGAAAGTCAAAAACAAAATAGCTAGAAAGGAAATAGTAAAAGCCCCGCCATGAGCGGCTGCCGTTTCTACTACAAAGCCTTCCCGTTTCAAGGCGTACGCGATGGCGTGTTCTCGGTACAAGGACTGGTGATTATTTCTTGATCAGGTTATCTCTGTATGTTATGCTGTGAACATTCTAACACGGAAGGGTGACCATTAAGCCAATGATCTACTAAGTCCTATTTCCAAAAAAGCATTTGAATTCTAAACGATGCGTTTTTCTGGATAGGATTAGTATGTGCATATTGGCAAATAGATGGTAGATCCCGCATGGTCGTGCTGGGATTTCTATGTCTTTTTGTGATAGTATGCGATGCCTCCTGTCCAGAGAAAATGGATAAGGAGGTTTTTTTGTGTCTGGATTATTTCGAAATCGCTACGTGCGGGCCATCTTGCTTTCGGGTCTGCTCTTACAAATTGGGATATGGGTGCGCAATTTCGCCATTTTGCTCTACGTGATGGAACGTACGGGAGGAGATCCTCTCGCTATTTCCATGATTTCTGTAGCCGAGTATGCACCGATCTTTTTGTTTTCGTTTTTGGCAGGAACCTTTGTAGATAGATGGAGACCCAAGCGAACGATGGTCTGGTGTGATCTCATCAGCGCGGTATCGGTAGTAGCGGTGCTTCTGACGTTTGTTTACGGTACGTGGAAAGCCGTCTTTTTCGTGACGCTGATATCCTCCATTTTGTCACAGTTCTCTCATCCGTCAGGGATGAAGCTATTCAAGCTGCATGTTCCGGCAGAACAACTGCAAGCGGGAATGTCTCTGTACCAGACACTGTTTGCCATCTTCATGGTTTTGGGACCGATCCTGGGTACGTTTGTGTTTCAGACCTTTGGCATGGAGGCGGCGATGGTCATCACAGCCGTGGCTTTTTTGCTCTCTGCTTTGGTGCTATTTTTTCTTCCACCTGATCCTGTGGAAGTGTCATCTGCACAGCCGACCGCGCTCTAGACGGAGATGGCTAGCGGGATTCGTTATGTGAAGGAAAATCGCGTACTCACGCTGCTGGGCATGTGTTTTATGGCGGCTGGTCTGTCGATTGGAATGGTTCAACCCCTTGGTATTTTTCTCGTGACGGAACGATTGGGCTTACCCAAAGAGAGCTTGCAATGGCTGCTCATGCTTCAAGGTGTGGGGATGATCGCAGGGGGAGCATTGACGATGACCCTCGCGAAAACAGTAGCTCCTCAAAGGCTGCTTGTCATTGGTTTGCTTGGCAATGCGATTGCGCTCGCTATCTGCGGTTTCTCCACTCAGCTGTGGCTGACGTTGGTTGCTCAGTTGCTTAGCGGCTTGCTGTTGCCTTGTATTCAGATAGGGATTAATACGATGCTCCTGAAGCATACAGAGAGCTCATTCATTGGGAGGGTAAACGGGATTTTGATTCCGATGTACACGGGTTCGATGGTGGTGACGATGAGTGTGGCCGGGGTGTTAAAAGAACAATTTTCCCTGGTGTCCATCTACATGCTGTCTTCCTTGCTCTTTGTGGTGGGTACGATGTTTATCATGCCTCTCTATCGGATGCAAGAAGGAAAGACAGCCGAAAAAGGGGAACAGGTGGGATAGTAAGAATTCGTTAGTCAAACTGGAGGGATTCGTGAGGTGGGACACAGTCCAATTTCTTCAAAAGAGGGTCTGGCTTTAGTCGATCAGGTCCGCAAATTGGCAATGCGATTACCGGAGGTCTCGGAACAAGTAGATGCTTTCGGACACACGTCATTTCGAGTGAGCGACAAGCCGTTTGTCATGCTGGGTGAGGGCGGTGAAGGAGGACCTTCGCTGTCTATCAAGACGCTTCCCATCACACAAGAGCACCTTTTGCAGCGACAGCATTTTTACAAAACACCTTACATCGGCCAGCACGGCTGGGTCTCCATTTTGGGTAAGGACGTGACGGACTGGAAGGAAATCGAGAGTTATCTGCTCGAAGGATACTTGCGATCGGCACCGAAGCGTCTGGCAAAGCTGGTCCAGACGACCTGACCGATCGTTCCGAATTTGCGACCTTCTCCCTGGCGCTCCTGTTATAATTCAAGAAAAGAAGACTGCCTGGAAAGGAGGAGCCGTTATGGATTGGAATCTTCAACAGATGAGCAAGCTCTTGGAGGTTGTCTTTGAAAATGCACATGAACCCATGATCGTGACGGATAAGGACGGGAAAATCCTCCTCTTGAACAGGAGCTATCGTGAGTTCTTGAATGTACAGGATGTCATCGGCAAGCCGGTAACAGAGGTCATTGAAAATACAAGGATGCACATTGTCGGTCAGGCGGGTGTTGCAGAAATTGCCGATATCCAGCAGATCAAAGGGCAGAGCATGATCGCCCACCGCATACCGATCGTGTATGAAGGAAAAGTGCTCGCCGTTCTGGGTACCGTGTTATTTCAGGACGTGCAGGAATTGGCGGCCCTGGCGGCGATGGTCGACCAGCTCAAGGATGAGTTGACGTACTACAAAAAGGAACTGCGCCGCAGGCTGGGTGCGACCTATCATATCGACCAGATTGTCGGTTACAGTCAAAAGATGGTGGAGCTCAAGCAATTCTCGCAAAAAGTGGCGAAAAGCGATTCGACGGTGCTCATTACCGGAGAGAGTGGAACCGGCAAGGAACTGTTCGCCCACGCGATTCATGCCGAAAGCAAGCGGAAAATGGGCCCCTTCATTCGGGTGAATTGTGCAGCGATCCCGGATTCCCTCCTCGAGTCAGAGTTGTTCGGGTATGAAGAGGGTGCGTTTACAGGAGCGGTGCGACGCGGCAAAAAAGGAAAATTTGAGCTGGCCAACCATGGAACGATCCTGCTCGATGAGATTGGAGATATGCCGTTACCACTGCAGGCAAAGCTGTTGCGCGTCTTGCAGGAAAAAGAAGTAGAGAGAGTCGGGGCGGTACGAACGACGCCGATCGATGTGCGCGTCATCGCCTCGACCAATCAGGATATGCTGACGAGCATCAAGGAAGGCAAGTTCCGCGCCGATCTTTACTATCGACTGAACGTCGTATCGCTATCGATCCCTCCAATGCGGGAGAGACTGGAGGATTTGCCAGAGCTGGTTTCCAATTTGCTGAAACAACTGACAGAGGCTACCGGAGTGACCGTCAAAGCGATCGATGACGATGTTTGGGCGGTGATGAAAAGCTACTCGTGGCCCGGCAATGTGCGAGAGCTGCGGAACGTGCTGGAGCGCGCGTTGCATCTGATGGAAGATGATGTATTGAAAAAGGAGCATATCTGGCTCCCTGCACCATTTGAAGAACCCCCCGACTCGGTGTTGGTCCGTCCATTAAAGGAAACGCTGGAGTTTGCAGAAAAGGAAGCATTGCTCCACGCGATGAGGGAAGCGGGAGGGAGCAAGCAAGAGGCCGCCAAACTATTGCACATCAGCAAGTCCAGCTTTTACGAGAAGTGGGAAAAGTATCGTTTGGAAAAGGGATAAAAAGGCTGGAAAACCCGGGGACTAGCAGATGCGCTGCGTTCTCGGGTTTTTCTGTTTTCTACAGATTCCGAATTTCCGGAATCCATTTGTCGGGCTTTTTATGAAGCGCTTACAAGGTTTTCCGAAAATGCGGAATAGATTTTCCGAAGTTCTGGAAAAATCGAAAGCGATGGACCGTACGATTATAGGGTAAAAACGTGAAAAGCCATGATACGACAAGATTCCTCACGTTTATGGAGACTTTGGCACGTTCCATGCATCAGAGAAAGTGTAAGCGGTTTCTTAAGGTCGTTAGAGAGGAGAGAACAGAAGAGAAGCAGGTGGAAGAGAATCTGCATAACTGGTTGATTCCGGGCAAGATGGTAAAGGGTATGAGTGTTGTCGCAGCACCCTCAAATAAACCAAAGAAGATGCCTGGCGATTGGTGACAGGCGTACTTGAAAGGAGAATCGTATGATCATTGAAGTATTGTCCATTGTGATTGCGCTCGGACTCTTAATGTTTTTTGCGTACCGTGGCTATCCTGTTATCGTTTTTGCTCCTATCTTTACTTTGCTGGCGGTCGTTTTGTCCGGGATTGCCCTGTTGCCTAGCTACACCGAGACTTTTATGACCAACGCAGCCAACTATGTGAAATCATTTTTCCCTATATTCCTGCTTGGCGCGATTTTCGGAAAGATGATGGAACTGAGTGGAGCAGCGTCATCGATCGCGCACACGATTGTAAAAGCGTTGGGCTCTAACCGTGCGATACTCGCTGTCGTTCTCGCTTGTTCAATTCTGACGTATGGCGGCGTATCGTTGTTCGTAGTGGCATTTGCTGTGTATCCATTTGCAGCTGCTATCTTCCGCGAAGCCAATATTCCTAAGCGTTTGATTCCGGGTACGATCGCACTGGGGGCGTTTACCTATACGATGGACGCTCTTCCAGGTACCCCGCAGATTCAAAACATCATCCCGTCCACGTATTTTGGTACGGATGCATACGCTGCACCTCTCGTGGGAATCATTGGAGCGATTATGGTCTTTGTCGGTGGCATGTACTGGCTGGAGCGCCGACGCAAACAGGCAGCAGCTGCTGGTGAAGGTTACGGCGAAGGTCATATCAATGAGCCGGAATTGCAGCAACAACAAACCTATATGAACATTTGGATCGCCATCTTGCCTTTGGCACTGGTGCTGATCGGTAACTATTTGTTCAGCCGCGGTATCTGGACCGTAGAAACTTGGTATGATGCCGGCATGCTGAAAGAGTCTTTCAAAATCGAAAAAGTGAAAAACGTCGTTTCTTCTTGGGCTTTGATCATTTCCTTGAGTTTGGGAATCATCGCAGCCTTGCTGATTAACGTGAACCAAGTAAAAAACAAATTGGCGAGTGGCTTGACGGCTGCTGCTATGGGGTCTTTGCTAGCGATTTTCAACACGGCTTCTGAAGTTGGATTTGGAAACGTTGTCAAAACATTGCCTGGATTCAAGTTGATCCAAGGCTGGATCACGGGAGCGAGCAGCTATCCGCTGGTTTCGGAGGCTGTTGCTGTAAACGTCTTGGCTGGTGTGACTGGTTCTGCTTCCGGCGGTATGTCTATCGCTTTGGAGGTAGCGGGTAAGCAGTATCTGGAAATGGCGAATGCAGCGGGAATCAGCCCGGAGCTATTGCACCGCATTGCTTCCATGGCTTCTGGCGGTATGGACACCTTACCGCATAACGGCGCTGTTATCACACTCTTGGCGATTACCGGTTTGACGCATCGTCAGTCTTATAAAGACATTTTCGCCATCACTGTTCTGAAGACAGCTACAGTGTTTATCCTGGCATTTGCTGTTTCCATCTTCGTATAAACAGCGTACAGTTCAGTCACGAGAGACAGGAGAGGAGATAGAGAGATGGAGAAACTATTACAACAACAGGTGGCTTTGGTTACGGGTGCAGCGAGCGGGATCGGGCTGGAAATTGCCCGAACCTTCGCTGAGGAAGGCGCCAAAGTGATGATTCTGGACCTCAATGGGGAAGCAGCAGCAGCTGCTGCCTCCCGATTGCAGGGCGAAGGGCATGAGGTTCTCAGTCTGGCATGTGACGTAACCAACGAAGACCAGGTTCAGGAGAGCATTCAAAAGACAGTAGAGCTCTTTGGCAGACTGGACATTCTCGTAAACAATGCCGGGTTGCAATTTGTTTCGCCGATCGAAGACTTTCCTACTGCAAGATTCGAACGCATGATCAGCATCATGCTGACGGCTCCCTTCGTAGCGATCAAGCATGCTTTCCCGATCATGAAGCAGCAGGGCTACGGCCGTATCCTCAATATGGCTTCGATCAACGGCTTGATTGGTTTTGCTGGCAAGGCCGCTTATAACAGTGCCAAGCATGGTGTGATTGGTTTGACCAAGGTAGCGGCTCTGGAAGGGGCAGCTGATGGTATTACGGTCAATGCGATTTGCCCTGGGTATGTAGACACGCCGCTGGTCCAAAATCAAATGGCTGATCTGGCTGCGACGCGAAATGTACCATTGGAAAAGGTAATGGAAGAAGTCATCTACCCGTTGGTTCCACAGAAACGTTTGTTGAGTGTTCAGGAAGTAGCCTACTACGCTGTTTTTCTGGCTAGTAAAAGAGCACAAGGCGTGACAGGACAGGCTGTCGTAGTTGATGGCGGTTATACGGCACAGTAATTGTATAGAAATGATCCCGACAAAGAAGCTCCTGTTTAGGGGCTTTTTTGTTGTCTCTATACTGTTTTCGCGCGGAAAACAAGCGATTAGCAGAATCGTTCTTTAGAAATAGGAAAAAAATGATTTTTAAAAAACTAGCAAAAAGGTATTGTATTTAGTTTTTGTATGTGATAGATTATTCCTTGTCGCCAACAAGCGATGACAAAACATGAGAAAAGATCACAAGTTTCGCTAGAAAAAAGATCTTGACTCTGATAGAACGAACGTGGTAAGGTATAAAGCGTTCGACAAAAAATGCTCTTTGAAAACTGAACAGCGAAAGCGTTGATGAGTCTATCATTAAATGATTTGCCAGCTTTGAACCAGAT
>JARDZO010000247.1 GCA_029240815.1 Brevibacillus sp. | reverse complement strand
CCCCTTATCAATTGCTCCCTTGACACGTCGAACCGACATATTTGACGCTCGTTCTTCTCTTGATTCACTTATGTCCTTCGAAGCGCTACGATTGGGAAATGAAGCTTTTGCTCCTCGATCATCATAATACCAGGTACCTAGAAACTATTTTCAGCTCGCAGGAGAAGCAGGTTTCCAGGCGGAGCGCAGATCGGAAACCTGCTTCTCCCCACCACCACAGCACACAAAAAAACGAATTAAATTCTGTTAAAAAAGGGCCTAACAAAAGTTAGACCCTCTTATACCCCTAGTGAAGCGATATTACTTCGCAGTCAGTTGAGCTTGACCTGGGCGCCAGTTAGCTGGGCACAGACCACCGGATTGCAGAGCTTGCAGTACGCGCAGAGTTTCATCAGTGGAACGTCCGATGTTCAGGTCGTTCACTACTTGATATTTCAGAACGCCTTCTGGATCGATGATGAACAGACCGCGGTAAGCTTGTCCGCCTTCTTCATCCAATACGCCGTAGTCGCGAGCGGTTGTTTTGTTGAAGTCAGCAGCCAGTGGGTAGTTCAAGCCACCCAGACCGTTTTGGTCGCGAGGAGTGTTGATCCAAGCGCGGTGGGAGTGAACGGAGTCAGTGGAAATACCCAGAATTTCTGCATCCAGATCCGTAAACTCTTCGATCGCATCGCTCAGTGCGATGATTTCAGTTGGGCAAACAAAAGTAAAGTCGAGTGGATAGAAGAACATTACCAGCCATTTTCCACGATAGTCGGACAGAGAAACCTTGCCGAAATCTTTACCGTTGCCCAGTGCTGTTTCCAGTGTAAAGTCTGGAGCTTTGTTTCCTACTAGACGTTGAGCCATTATGTAAAACCTCCTTAGGAATGTGTTCTTGCCTACCTGTCCAATGATAACAAATATCCTACTTTATAGTCAATATAATATAGGAATGATTTCAACCTGTTATTCTTTTTCAATTACACCCATTCATCTGTCCAATCACAACAGATAATAGATTATCCAGTTCTGCATAGCGCTATACGCGTTCCGGTTTGCGCTTGAGGATACCTGATTCGTAAATAGACCGTGCGGCTAGCCTGAGGACATCGGGAGTCTGTACGAGCGCGATCCGAACGTACCCCTCCCCTTCGACTCCGAATGCACTGCCTGGAATGACGACGACACCTGCCTCATCTAGCAGGGCAAACGCGAATTCACGGGAGTTCCAGCCCTCCGGTATCGGCGCCCAGACAAACATGGTCGCTTTTGGTGGTTCAATCCTCCAGCCTGCTTCAGCCAGTGCAGATAGCAGCACGTCCCGCCGCTCCTGATAAACCGGTCCTACCGCATTCGCTCCAATGGAAAGGCGATCCGCCCTCAATGCTTCGACAGCCATTTGCTGCACGGGCAAAAAGACGCCGTAATCCACATTGGATTTCACAACGGCAAGCGGCTTGATAATCTCACTATTTCCTACGACATAGGCAATTCGGCAGCCCGCCATATTAAAACTTTTCGAGAAGGAATTAAACTCAATTCCGACATCCTTTGCTCCTGGCGCCTGTAAGAAGCTCGGTGGCTTATAGCCGTCAAAAGCCATTTCCGAGTAGGCCAGATCGTGCACAACAATAATATCGTGACGTTTGGCAAAGGTCACAACCTCTTCAAAGAACGACAGCGTCGCTACTGCAGACACGGGGTTGTTTGGATAGTTTAATACCATAAATTTCGCTCTGTTCGCCACATCCTCAGGAATAGCTGTCAGGTCAGGGAGGAACCCATTTTCCTGACGAAGGGGCATTGCGTATGGAATGGCCCCTGCGAGATGGACACTACCGGCGTAAATGGGATAGCCAGGATCGGGCACCAGCACCAGATCTCCAGGATCAGTCCAGGCCAAGGCAAAGTGCGCCAGTCCATCCTGTGAGCCCATCAAGGAATGGACCTCAGTATCTGGAGAGAGCTCTACCTCAAAACGGAATTGGTACCAACTGGCGACCTCCTCGCGAAACGCTGCTGTTCCTTCACTCAAGGCATAGCCAAACGCATCCGGTTGCTGGACAGCTGCTACCAGCGTCTCCAACAGTTGCGGATCAGGCTGCTGATCCGGACTGCCGATGCTCAAATCATAGACCGTCTTTTGTTTTGCCACTTCGCGTTTGCGGGATGCCATTTCCGAAAATATAGCCGCTGACAGATGCTCCAGTCGTTTGGATGGCTGGCGCATGTTCACTTGCCTCCCCAGGCTTTTTCCAGCTCATCTGCCTTGAAGCCTAAGGTCACTGTCTCGTTATTCGTAATCAATGGACGCTTGATCAGTTTGCCGTTGGAAGCCAGTAGTTCGAGCATTTCTTCATCAGACATGCCAGGAAGCTTGTCCTTCAGCCCCAACTCTCGATACTGCACGCCGCTGACGTTGAAAAATTTGCGTAGATCAAGGCCGCTCGCTTTCCAGATGCTGCGCAGCTCTTCTTTGGATGGCGGCGCGTCGACAATCGGGATTTCCTCAAATCCTACTCCCTCGTCCTGGAGCCATTTTTTCGCTTTGCGACACGTATCGCATTTGTTGTACAGATAAGCTTTGATCGCCATGTGGGTTCACCTCGGTCATTTGGTTTACTGCTTGTAAGTTTGCCTTATGGTTAGGATACCATTGCGCACGCAGGCTGTGCATCATGTCCATGCCCCTGATTTTAAAAGGCAGCTGTCATTGGCATCCGTAAATGGCTCTGTTCCTTGCTCAGCTGTCCGCGCACCATGAGCGTGCAAAATGGGAGTAAAAGCGAGATCTGCAAACTGATCGGGACAAAAATGCAAGGCTACTTGGGAAAACGGCTCAAGTATTTCCGAGCACAATTCAGTCAAGGACGGCAACTGTTTCCCGATGATGTCGTACAGATGCAAGGTTTGCTCTTTTAAGACAAATACGATGATCGCCTGATACCGTTCGGAATAATGGACGTAGTTTCACATATAGAAAAAATGACAGCCATTACGAAAACAATGGCTGTCGTTTCTTCGGTGATCATGCAGATGCCTATCTGCCTTCCATTACTGCTGTTCCTGTTCCAATGCTTCGGATCCAGGATTCACTTGCCAGGTCTGCGCGAGTGGGGAAAAGGGAACCCCCAGCTGTGTGCATTCCTGCGCTTCTGCTGCCTCAGCAAGTGTCCCCGTCAAAGGCTCTGTATATTCGATATGCTCGTCCCTCACTGCACAACTCTCCTCCCTGCTGTTTGGTTTCAGTGTGAGGAGTTTGCGTTCCTTTATGCAGTTGGCGAGGTTGTAATCTCTACCTGGTAACCAGCGTGTTTCCGCGTCTGGAATACTCCGTTGTCAAAGATTAAATACTGCGCCTTGACCCCGATCAGGCGTCCACCGAGCTTTTCCTCTTTATCCAGCGACTTGGAGTTGATTTTGTCCAAGGACTCCAGAATTGGATACGTGATATCTACCCATTCGTCGTCCCGATATTGGAATGGCTTGAACTCATCCGGGAAATGGCCATATACTTCGTCGCGCATCGCGAGCAAATCAATTTCCTTTACATCGCCCTTGAGCATTTTTCGCCAGTTGGTCTTGTCCGGCAAAAATTGGCTGAGATGAAACTCCAGTTCACCTGCCATGCGTCGCGTCGGCACCTCAGCGATCGGGATGGCCCTGATCGCACCTTGGTCTACCCAACGCTTCAACTGGTTGTGCTTGCGTGTCAATCCTACCTTCATATCACTGGAAACCGCCAGATAGACAAAATGGGGAATCATGCAGTACTTCTCGCCAAAGCTCTCATCCCGGCAGGTTCCCAAGTCAAAATGACACTCGTGAGGCTTGACGATGCACAGGTCATTTTCCGGCAGTTTGGTGAAACAGGGATAGCAGTACCCGCTGTTAAAGGTCTTGTTCGTTTTTCGACCGCAGGCAATGCAGTTCTTTTCCCCTAAAAAAGTAATCGTCAATTCGCTGCCCAGCCATTCGTTCAATGGCATGCGGTCCTCGCCGATTTGCAAGTAATAGTCAACGGGCTTGTCCTTCCCGTGATATTCGTGGGTAAGTCCATGTAAAATACCGCGGAGTTCCACCGAATTCTCTCCTCTCCTATGTACGGTCTATTTATTCTAACATATCCGCTATCCTTGCTGACCGCTGTTTTCTTTTGGCAGCATGTTTTATCTAAAGGGGGTGAACCTATAGCCATACGACAACGAAGGGGGCAATCGTCTTGCGCCGTGGCGCGTTATACGTCTGTCTCATCGCCTGCCTTCTCAGTTGGAACATGCTGCCTGCCTGGGCGAATTCTCCTACCCCGTCATATGAACCGATCCACCGGATAGACACGCAGAAAAAAGTCGTTGCGCTTACGTTTGATGACGGCCCAGATGCGAAGTACACGCCGAAAATTCTGGAAGTGCTGCATCGAAACCAAGTACTCGCCACCTTTTTTGTGCTCGGCTCCCAGGTGGACAAGCATCCTCTCGTCATGCAATGGATATACAAGGCAGGACACGAGATCGGCAATCACGGCTATCACCACTATGACATGAACAAGCTGACTGAGCATGAGGTCTACGATGACATCAAGCAAGGCGAACGCTCGATCCTGAAAACGACCGGCATCCTCGCTCAGTACTACCGTCCACCTGGAGGAGTCCTGACGCATGATGTCATGAATGCCGTGCAATCCTGCGGCTACGACATCATTCACTGGTCTATCGACCCGAGGGACTGGTCACTCGCGCGTACGGCTTCTGTCATCGCCAAGAGTGTGAAAAGCAACGTCTCCTCAGGAGATATCATCCTGTTTCATGATGGTGGTCTGAATCAACGCCAGACCGTCGCTGCCCTACAGGAGCTCATCACGGATTTGCGTTCACAAGGCTACCGATTTGTCACTGTCAGTCAACTGCTGGACGCAGCCAAGTGAGCCAAAAAAGCACCAGCGCTCGACGTTTGCCGCGAAGCGTCTGGTGCAATTTTCAAGCTCCTATCGATTCGGCTCTGAATCCCAATCCGCGAGAAAATCCGTTCCTTTGAATGCTTTTTTCCCTCGAATATAATAGACATCTTCATCCGGATAGTACGCGACGTCACCTTCGATCTTCAACCCTACATCCAAAATCTCCAGAACGTCCGACCCTGTATTGATGAACTGATGCGCGATATCTTTTCCAGCCGGTTTTGCCACGAAGCTGCCTTTCGCAACCGGATATTCCTCGCCGTTCAGTCTGAGTGTGCCTGTCCCAGCCAGGATGAGGAAGAACTCCTCTTGAAGCGAGTGCGTGTGATACTTGACGCTTTTTGCGCCTGGCTGAACTTTGTCGATGTTGGCGTAGAGCTTTTCGCTACCAGCGGCTGCCCCCAAAAAAAGCGTAGTCATTTTGCCCCAATCATCCGCTTCCACAAATTCGGTTGGAATCGATGAAAGCGTGAGCGGTTTTGTCATTTTACCAGCACCCTTCCCAGGAATGAACGAAGTCGTTCGTTTTGTGTATCTTCAAATAGCTCTTGCGGCTTTCCTTCTTCCATAATAATCCCTTGATCCATGAAGATGACGCGATCGCCCACTTCACGGGCAAAGCCCATCTCGTGCGTAACGACAATCATCGTCATGCCTTCCTTGGCGAGATCCTTCATAACAGCTAACACTTCTCCCACCAGTTCAGGATCGAGCGCAGAGGTAGGCTCGTCGAACAGCATGACTTTTGGATTCATCGCCAAAGCCCGTGCGATCGCCACCCGCTGCATTTGCCCCCCAGACAGACGATCCGGATAGACATCCGCCTTGTCCTGGAGACCTACTTTTTTCAATAGCTCCAGGCCTTGCTTGCGAGCTTGCTCCTGAGAAATTTTTCGCACCTTCACCGGAGCTAGCATGACGTTTTCCAACACCGTTTTGTGAGGAAACAGATTGAATCGTTGAAAAACCATGCCTACGTCTTCCCGTACCTTGTTGATATCAATCTTGGGATCTGACAAGTCATGCCCATTGATGACTACTCTCCCGCTCGTCAATTCTTCCAGTTGATTAAGACAGCGCAAAAACGTGCTTTTCCCAGATCCGGATGGCCCAATGACACAGACCACTTCCCGCTCTGCCACCTGTGTAGTAATGCCTTTCAGGACCTGTAATTGCCCATAGTTTTTTTTCAAATCGGTTACTTGTATAATCATGTTCGGCACCCCCTGTATCCGTCTATTCGGTATCGTCTGTGATTATAGTTTACATGAATAGTAGAAAAATTGCATGAATTTTGAACGTGTGTTCGGGTTGAGGGGAAAACGGAGAAAAGTGGCCGGCACAATAACTTCATTGCCCGGCCGCTTTTCTTTAGAGTTCCATTTTTCACTCAGCCTTTGGATGTTCCGAGATCGCAGAATCCTTTCCTGCACGTACAGGAATCACAGGAAGAAATCGTCGGAGGTGTCATCCGTTTTGCCTTATCCTTGCGAGACAAATAGTGAATCAGTCGTGCGGAATTGAGTACGACCAGCACAGACGTCGCATTGTGCACAAAGGCCCCGCCTACCGGACCGAGCATCCCGGCCATCGCCAGGATGATTGCCCCAGCATTAATCACACTGGATACGATCAGGTTTTGATGAATCACGCGCAAAGCCTTTCGTCCAAGCTTCACAGCATCTGCCACCTTGGAGATGTCGTCGGTCATGATGACGATGTCAGCCGCTTCGGCAGCGATCTGAGTACCGCCCGCCCCCATGGCAATCCCAACATGTGCGGAGGTAAGTGCCGGAGCATCGTTAATGCCGTCCCCGACCATTCCGACGACCAGACCGCGGTCCCGATACTCTTCGACTCGCTGATATTTGGCTTCCGGAAACTGTTCCGCATAGACCGTGGTCACGCCAGCCTGGCGGGCGATTTGGCCAGCAGCTCCCTTGTTGTCGCCTGTCAGCATTGCGATTTCTCCCACGCCATACAAACGCAGACGTCCAACCGTATCCCGTGATTCCATCCGCACGCGGTCAGCCAGCGATACCATGCCGATCAACCGACCTTCACTGGCAACGAAGACAGCGGTCTGCCCTGCCTTTTCCTGCTCTTCCTGGAGGTGACGCAGCTCATCCGTGGAGATTCCCATGTCAGCGAAAAAGCGGCGATTCCCTACCAGTACTTCACGTCCTTCTACCCGTCCCGATACGCCATTACCCGGATGGACCAGGAACGACTCTACCACAGGAATCTCAAGACGTTGCTGCTCTCCCGCTGCCACGATGGCCTGTGCCAGCGGATGCTCCGAATGACGCTCAAGTGCAGCTGCCAATCGCAGTACGTCCTCCTGCTTCTGATTATGCAGCCGTGCGACACCAGTCACTTGCAGCTTGCCTTCCGTGAGTGTACCTGTCTTGTCAAACAACAAGGCATTGACCAAACCGATTTGTTCCAGTGCTACGCCGCTTTTAATCAAAATACCGTGCTTGGCGGCACTACCGATCCCTGCCATGATGGCGGTCGGTGTAGCAAGTACGAGCGCACACGGACAAAACACAATGAGAATGGTGACGGCACGCACCAGATCGCCGGTAAACAAATACATCAAAATTGCGAGGGTGAGACTGCTTGGTACAATCCACGCCGCCCATTTGTCCAGCAGACGTTGGACAGGCGCCTTGCGCTCCATCGCTTCCGCCACCAGACGGGTCACCTTGGCAAATGTTGTTTCTTCCCCTACACGCTGGGCTTTTACTTCGATCGAACCATTCGTATTAATCGTTCCCATGAAGACTTCGTCACCCGCGCGTTTTTCCACAGGCAGTGACTCGCCAGTCAGAGCTGCCTGATTCACTGCAGCCTGCCCGCTCTCTACCTTTCCATCTACAGGGACCTTCTCCCCCGGCTTCACCAAAATCAAGTCTCCGCGCAGGACTTCCGCCAGAGCGACCTCCACCCATTCCTCCTGGCGTTTGACTCTGGCCGTCTGCGGAGCCATCTGCACCATTTCCTCCAAGGCTGATGCTGCCCGCGCAACCGTCCGATTTTCCAGCCACATGCCCAGCATCATGATCAGCGCTACTTCACCGGCAGCAAAAATCTCGCCGATAGAGACCGCAGCTACAATCGCAATGGTCACCAGCACATCACTATTGATCGTCCTTTCTAGGAACAGCTCCTTGAGTGCCGTCCATGCGATCGGTACCCCGCATAAGAATACCGCGAGCCAGGAAGGATCCAGTCCTCCAATCTCTCCGTACAGCCAGCTGACCAGTAACCCCGCACCCGATACGATCATTGCCGCTTTTTGCATCATGTTTTCCATCTCCCTTTTTTCTATAGACATTGGTTACTATCAAGCATTCTTAGTTGAGAAAGAGAATCAGACTTATTTCCCCTGTAAAAACAGTGGAAGCTGCTGCCCGAAGGCAACAGCATCCTAATTGATAATGATTATTCCTATCTTTACCTAGGCGAATTTTTTTGCGTAAAGGAAAT
>JARDZO010000038.1 GCA_029240815.1 Brevibacillus sp. | reverse complement strand
CGATTAACGGCTGTAGAACTCAACGATCAGAACTTCGTTGATTTCAGCTGGCATTTCTTCACGGTCAGGCAGACGAGTGAAGGTACCTTCAGCAGCAGCATCGTTGAAAGTGATGTAGTTTGGCAGGAAGTTGCGGCCTTCCAGGGAGTTCTTGATGATTTCCAGACCACGGGATTTCTCGCGGATGGAGATCACATCACCTGGTTGAACACGGTAAGATGGGATGTTTACTTTTTTGCCGTTTACCAGGAAGTGACCATGGTTTACCAACTGACGAGCAGCTGGGCGAGATGGTGCATAGCCCATACGGTATACCACGTTATCCAAACGGGATTCCAGCAATTTCATGAAGTTTTCGCCCACTACGCCAGCCATTTTGTTAGCATGGTCGAAGGTGCGGCGGAATTGTTTTTCGTTAAGGCCAAACATGTGGCGCAGTTTTTGTTTTTCTTGCAACTGGATTCCGTACTCGCTCATTTTACGACGGTTGTTGTGACCGTGTTGGCCAGGAGGGAAGTTACGTTTGATGTCTTTTCCTGTACCATCGAGAGAGATACCCAGACGACGGGCAAGTTTGTGACGAGGTCCTGTGTAACGTGACATGTTTTCATTCTCCTTTAATATGGATTCGCAGGTGTTTACTTCCGACAGGTTAGTTCCTTCTTTATCTACACGAACTTCGGACGGTAGCGTTTCCGCATCGTGCTCCTCACAGGTAGTACAGCCGCTGCCTGAAAGGGAGGGAACTAAGAGGGTACATCCTTCCGTTTTTACCTGCAATCAATGCTACCCTGTACACATACATTCAATAATACTCGGATAGGCAGTTCGAAGTCAAGGGAAAAGACAAAGGCCATCCGGCACCAAGGTTGGCGCGGATGGCGTCAGTCTTACTCGTATTTGGCCTGATAGATGGCGGGTTGTGAGTCTTGATTCCCCCGTTTTTCGAGGAAACGAGTGAAGGTTGTGGCAGCATCGGCGCGGGAAACTGTCGCTTTCGGCTGGAACACTTGTTTGTCAGAGGTCATGATGCCCAAAGTCGTCGCGATGACAATTGCACCGCGGTGTTTTGTATTCGCGATGTCTGTCAGGTTGGACTGGAACATCGAGGAGTAGTCCGCCAACTTGTTGTAGCCCAGAGCACGCACGATCATATCCGCCAGTTCTTCCCGATTGATCGGCTCATCCGGATTGAGCTTGGAAAGATTTTTCTCGAGCAGACCGCGGTCAACGGCAGCCTCAACGGCGGAGAAGTAGCGGGAACCGTTTGCTACGTCACTGAACGTGTTCTTGCGCTCGGATGAGTACATCGGGTAATAGCGTCCGTTGTTCAGGCTGATCATCAGCATTTCGATCATTTCGCCGCGGGTGATCTGTTTTTGCGGCATGATTTTGCCGTCGATCAAGGAAAGAGCATCGTATTCATACATCAGGAGCAATTCCTTCTCCGCTGGATGTCCTTCCAGATCAGAAGGTGCCGGACGATGCAGATTGATGACTTTTCCAGTTGATTGCGAACGCCACTCTCCCGTTACGGCATCGTAGAAATAAGCCTGTTCAAACGGAGTGGTGGTGGCACGATACACCAGCTTGGCTGATCTCTTTGGCAGGTAAGACGCCTGCGTTTCCGTTTTCTTGCGGTCTTCTGCACGCAAAGGTGTCAAGACGTAAACGGCTTCTGTCTCGATTTCGTCCTTCCATGCCGAAATAGCTTCTTGTTCAGACAAGTGCTTGCCTGATTTGGCTGGGTATGTCTCGCTTCCGATCTCGGCGTAATAGGAGAGAAGCTCTCCAGACTTTGTGTCAAAGGTCATGGATGCGGTACCAGATGCGGCAGCGATTCCATCCAGATATCGCTGGAAGGTAACGCTGTAGCGATCCGAATCGCCTTGCTCGGCATCCTCTTGGGTACGATCGACCCAGTACAGTTGGTTCGCGAGCGTCGGTGTCCATTTACGCACGGTTTCGATCGCTTTTTCCTTGAGTTTATCCGGGCTGACTTTTTTTGTGGAGCCCTCAGAAGACTTTAACAGGCGCATCTCTTTGTTATAGGCGTAAATATCGCCTGTTCCTGCATCGATGGACACGTAGGCATAGCCGCCATTGCGATTGTCCTTTTCACCGTATTCCAGATTCCAGACCGGTCGGTTCCCGCGGTAATCTTTTTCATTATAATTGGCGGAGCGCAGCACATAATTGTCGAGATCGAATGTGTCGGAAGCCACTTTGACCGCTTCGTCTTGAGAAAGGGCCTTGCCCGAGTGGCGAGCAGGCAATGCTGTCGTGCTTACAGGGGCAGGTTCTTTGACCTGACTGCGAGGAATCAGGGATCCAGACGTCAATGCGGTGCCATCGGCTGCATCAATGTAAAAGGTGAACGGATTTTGGTAGGCTAAGGTCGGCTTAGTGCGTTCCTCGCCTCCTTTTTCCCAAGGAATGAGATACGAGAGTCGAGCATTGGCCTGAGCGGTCATCTGTTTCTCGGCTTCCTCTTGAGAGATGACCTTGGAAGGTTTTTCAAACGTGACGTCGTTCCACGTTAGCGAGTATCCGATCACCGATCCAGCGCTGTTGACGGTAATGTCAGCTCCATTGTCAGGAAAGAGCATCCCATCGACAACCCGAACAAAACGGAAGGAATACGCGGTATCCGTGTTCAGCGGTGTCTTGGGAGCGGGCATGTCGCGGACGTACAGGCGAGTCTCTTCGGCTTTGCCAGCGTTGTATTTGGCCAGGAAGTTCTCGGCTTGCTTGCGCGCATCTTCATACGATACCCGTTTGGCATACGGCAGATTTGATGCTCCGCGATCATAGCGAGAGTAGGCTGTTACCTCGCCGGTGTCGGCATGGATACTGACGCTGTAGGACAATTCTACATCTTCACTGTTTGCCACTTTCTTTTCCCAGCTAAATGACCATTCAGGAAACGGGCGCCAGGTGTCACTCGAACGGAACGAGACATGGGTAAGCTCCAAGCCTTTTGTCGTTACGAGTTTTTGGGCAAGAGTCACTGCATCCTCTTTGGACAACTTCACCTTGCTGGCAGCAGCGAGCATAGCACCACCTACTTGAGAGTTATTGGAAACCGATTGGGTAGAAGCATAGGGCGATTGGGCATGTGCCGAAAAAACAGGGAACACCAGACTAGCAGTCAATAGAAATGAGCTTGAGCGAACGAGCCAAGGCTTCATGTAAACCCCTCCAACGATGTCAATATTTTCACTTACCACTCTGACGTGCTAGAGGGAGATGGCGTTTCACCTTCTACAAGAAAAAGGTTGAAATCTAGTTTCAAGGGAAAAGCAAGGAAGAATTATGGGAATTTTGTCCCAAATGTTTTTTGATCAATCTAGAATTGCGTATAAGCATCTTATATAATAAAAAGTACTATCAATAGAAAGATTGCCAAAGGAGATTATCGTCTTGGAAACCATCATGTACCTCGTCCGCCACGGAGAAACAGAATGGAATCAGATCAGGCGCATTCAAGGTCACAGTGATATCGACTTGAATGAGCAGGGGTTGCGCCAGGCAGAACAGGTAGCCCGTCGGTTCCGGGGCGAGACGATCCACGCCGTATACTCTAGCGATTTGAGTCGTGCGCGTGTCACAGCGTCCAGAATTGCTGAACAATCCGGTTCGTCTATTTCCACCCGGTCGACACTGCGGGAGCGATGCTACGGACAATGGGAAGGATTGACCTACGAAGAAATCCGCGCTCGTTTTGAAGCGCAAGATGAAGCTGCTTGTGGGATCGAGACTTTCGAGGACATGCAGCAGCGTGCGGTGACTGCGTTGACAGAGTTGGCCCAGAACCACCCGGACGAAGCAGTGGTCGTCGTGTCACACGGCGGTTTGATCAACAGTTTTTTGCATTACGTGACCGCAGGGGAGCAGGGAACGGGCATCACGCAGATCGACAATACAGGAATCACCATGTTCCGGTGGAAATTTGAGAAAATGCTGAGAGAGGGAGTATCTCGTGTCAAGTAAAATGTTGGGGAAGTTAGAGACGGTCTTTTCCTACACGGCCCATTTTATTCTGCAATCTTGGCCGGAAAAGCGCCCAGGCATCCTTTTCTTGACAGATTCCGGGGGCCGTGTAATCAACTTCATGGAGATGCAGGTAGGCCAATCCTGGAACCCTCAAGGACTTGACCTGAAGCTACACTCTGTTCCTTACGGTCATGTATTTGAGTTGACCGAGGTGGCATCTAGCACCGGGGAAATAGTCATGAGAGCTTGGGAGGGTGATCCCAACGTATACGGGGCCATTCCTCTGCGTGAAAATGACGGACGCGTACGTGCCGTGATCGGGATCGTTGCTCCCCAGTCAGAAATTGACGTTGATCTTCTTTCCTACATGCGAGGATTGGAGCCCATGATTCGAATGGGGTATGACGCCTACATCCAGCACGCGACCAGCCAGATTGTAATGGATCTCAATCTTCATGACTCCACGCGTGAGTTATTGGAAAGCTTGATCAATCAGATCAACGATATCATCCAAAAAGGCTACTGTTCGGCAGTGAAGTTGTCCGAAAACGGGTTGTGTATCCCACAGGAATGCGTGACGACACAGCAAATGGATGAGGGGCAGAGTGAGATATCCCAAATCGTTTCACGTTTTGGACAAACTCCTGTGATCCCGACCATTCTCGAAGAAAACCGGATCGTAGTCGTGCCGATTATGTGCAATGACATTCCACTCTATGCGTTGCTTCTCCATTTGCCATCTGATGAGATGGATTGCGTGTATGATGAGCGGGATGTTGCTTTCTTGCAGGAAGTGGGGGAAAAGGCAAGCAGTGCGCTTTGGCGGGCTGTTATGGCGGATGATTTGCGCAGGGAAGCCAGCAAAAAGGACCTATTGTATCAGCTCATGTCCAAGATTCAGGCATCGATCGACGTGAATGACGTCTTGCACGAAATCGTGACGAGCATCCCTAGCTTGTACCCGCACCTGTCTGTCGAACTGTTCTTGACGGTCGAACCGAATGCCACCACGCCAGTCAAGCAGCTTTCCTTTCAGGAAGCAGAGCCTTCGACGAGCACGAGAGCGTATCTGGAAGGCAGACTGATCGTAGAAAAAGTGGCAGAGGAAGATCAGTCTACCACGGTGATTGCTGCTCCATTGTTGGGGAAACAAGGGATTTACGGCGTGCTGCAAGTCACATCGGATCAGCGGTTGTCCTTGAGCCAGCATGAGACAGATTACATTGCGATCCTGGCTGATACGGCGGGAACCGCATTTGAGAATGCCCAGCTTTATCAGCAATCCCGAAATTTGATTCGCGAGCTGAGACTGATCAACGAAATGGCGCGACAGCTGAATCGCAGCCTCGATTTAAAAGAAATACTGGACTTTGTGACCACGATGATGGGTGCTACCTTTGATGCTGAGTTTTGTGCTATTTTGAGCAAATCACCTGGGGAGGACCGCTTTGACGTGCTATCGTCTTCGTTGCCGGAATTCACCGGAAAGACAGTGCACACAAGCGAAAAGCCGTTTGAGGAAATTCTGCAAAACAAACAAGCGTTATTGCTTGCTCAGCCAGGCGCAGGACCTCTACCGTTCTCACTTTTGCCTTGTTGCTCGTTGATGGGTGTGCCGCTGATTGTGGAAGGCGAAATAAGTGGAGTGCTGCTAGTCTCTGATTCCCGTTATCATTTTTTTAGTTTTGACGACTACAAGCTGCTCGAAATTTTCGGCCAACACGCCAGCCTGGCGATGACCAACGCAGTCTTGCACAACGAGATGGAACGTATGGTCATTACGGATAATTTGACCGGTCTATACACCCGCAGACATTTGAATGAAAGGGTCCGCTCATCGCTGGAGAAGGATGGATACGGTTCCCTGATCTTGATCGATATCGATTACTTTAAAAATGTAAATGATACATTTGGCCATCAGGTGGGGGACGAAGTATTGATACAGGTGTCCAATCTGATTCGCCACAGTATTCGTGACAGTGATATCGCCGCGCGTTGGGGAGGCGAGGAACTGGCCGTGTACCTGCCGCGAGTGGACAAGTCCACGGCACATAGTGTTGCAGAGCGCATCCGGCATTGTGTCGAGCAAGAGACGTCTCCACAGGTAACGATCTCGTGCGGTCTCGCCAAGTGGAGCAAGGAATCGAATTTCGATCTCAGCGTCGAATCGCTGTTCCATCAAGCCGATATTGCGTTGTACGAAGCAAAAAATTCAGGAAGAAACCAAGTTGTGTTAGCATAGAGCCAGACTTTGGCTCTCTTTTCTTTTTTCGGAAAAAATGAGCCAATCATTGAGAGGTTTACGGGAGGAAAGCAGATGACATCACACGCTCAGCGAGGAATCGTGCAAGAAATGGCACCAGATGTGTTTCGGTTGGAGATACCGACTCCATTTAACGTCGGTCCAGTCAATGTGTACCTTGTAAAAGGCGAGAAGCTGACCCTGATAGACGTGGGACCACTCACTGAAGAAGCGTGGCAGGCCCTAACCGACGGACTAAGCTCGATCGGGATCGGTGTCGAGCAGATTGAGCAAATCGTGCTCACTCACCATCATGTAGACCATTGCGGACTGTTGGAGCGGGTCAGGCAAATCTCTGGGGCAAAGACTCTGGCTCATCCACTGGCGGCACCCTATATCGAGCTCGACGAGGAGTTCATGGACTTTCACGATCGTTTTTTTACTGACCTGTACAAGCAGAGCGGAGTACCTCAAGAGAAAATGTACATCATTCAAAGATTTCACCAACTCATGAAAACTTTTTCGGAAACGAGTTGTATTGATGTACATCTGAAGCACGAACAGACTATTCCGTACTTGTCCCAGTGGCAAGTCCTCTATACCCCGGGCCACAGCCAGAGCCATTTGTCTTTGTATCGCTCTTCTGACCATGTGATGATCGGAGGGGACCATATTATCAAGCGGATTTCCTCCAACGCCTTTATCGAGCCTCCACGCGACCGCAGCGGCGTGCGCCCATTGACGTTGGTGCAGTACCGGACAGCTCTGCAAATGTGTGCGGATATGGACATTGAGCAGGTGTTGTCGGGACATGGGGAACCCGTGTTTGACCATCGGGAATTGATTTCCGCCCGGCTGCGTAAAAACTGGGAACGTACAGATACACTTCGCCGCTTGCTCGCCCGTGGAGAAAAGACGGCCTACGAGCTGACGGGACTGCTCTTCCCGACGTTGTACGAAAAAGAACTGCCGCTTACCCTCTCGGAAACATTGGGGCATATTGATTTGTTGATGATCTTGCATCAAATCGATGTGCGAGAACAGGACGGTGTGCTGTACTACTCCGTGTAGCGAGAATAACCTTTTTCTTCACCGGAAACGCTATGAGGGACGAGCTTTGCCAGAGTAGCGTGAAGGAGGGGTAATTATGCGCAAAGGTTGGACGATTTGTCTCGTGACCCTTTTATGCACAGCCATGGGCGGCTGTAATCAAATGGGGGTAAAGCAAAATGCGGGTTCGACGTTTGAACAGGTAAGCGATCATTTCACTACTCAAGATGCATACGAATTTCACGGTCTTACCAAGTTGCTCACGGAAAACAGCGCAAATGGCAACGTAGTTAACTTTTCCGGACGAAAAGATAAAGACGCCGTTTATATGAATGTAAAGCTGTCTATGCCAGACGAAAATAGGGTAAACAATCTTAGTCTTTTGCAACAAGGAGACAAGTTGTATGCCAAACAGGGCAGCGATCCAAATTGGAAGAGTGTCGCCCATACACAGGGAGCCTTTCTGCAGGAAATGAATAACTGGGATCCAGCTTACGCGTTTCAACAGATGGCGGAAATGAAAAAGAACGTGATTCCTCTGCCGGATGAGGATCCGAAAGACGACGTAGAAGCAGTACGAGTCACACTCGATCCGGCAAAGTTGAAAAGCTGGCTTGTGACTCAAATGAGCGAGCAGGCTTCGGGCTCCCAGATTCAATCTACGTCTACCGCTTCTTACAAGCCTAGGCTGAAATTAGCGATGGCTTTGTCTGATGGGGCATGGAAAAAGAGCGCGACAGGCCAAAAAGGTCCGCGTATTCAATCCCAGGCAGCACCGAATGTCAAAGAGATCGTGGACCAAATGGATGTGAATGCGGAATACACGGTCTACTACAACAAGACGAGCAAGCTCCCGGCCACGATCAACATGTCCATCCAATCCCAGTACGATTTGAACGGGCAACGCGTCCGCGAGCATTCCCAAGTGGAAACGTACCTGCAAAATTACGGGAAAGTCAAACCGCTCCCCAATCCGGAGAATCGTCAAACAGCCAGATAAAGTGCATCCAGAGGCGATCTCATTCCGACATCAGTTGGAGGAGATCGCCTCTTTGTTGGGAAATCCCGGGGAATCCTGGTTTCTCTAGCCTCATCTGAACTGGATAATGATCAGAAGGCCCGATGGCAGGTGCAGAGGCATCGATGAAGGCTAGCTCAGGCGAAAGGAAAATGCGATCGATTTCTTTAGGGGTACGTGTACGCTTTAGCGTGCGAAGTGCATGCTTCTCTTCGTAGGCCGGATCGCGGTACATACCTCGCAAAGAATCGAGCAGTGGATCGGTGGGGAGCATGTTGAAATCACCGAGCAATATGCTGTACTTGTATGATTTTTCTTGCAAATAAGCGTGCAATGATTCAATTTGTTCCCTATGTTCTGACTTTTTTACGCCTAAATGTGAAACCATGATATGAAGTGGTTCGCCATTCCAGTCAACCGTTACATCCAACATACTTCTGGGCTCCCAATCAGCGGGGAGTTTCCTGAGTTCGGCATGTTGAATGGGGTACTTGCTGAGCACGGCATTGCCGTACGTTCCGATCACAAAATCGATGGATGGCCCGTAGGCGTAGTTCATCTTCAGCCCGTTAGCTATCACTTCGACCTGATTCACAAACTGGGAGCGCGGCAGGTGGATGTCCACCTCTTGCAGGGCTATGACATCAGCTTGGAGAGCGCTGAGCGCAGCGATGACAAGCTCGGGATCGGCAAATCCAGAATCTGTTCGGCATCCCCGAATGTTATACGTAACGACAGACAGTGGATGCGCGTAATTACTTGACAAAGACGCGGAGGAAGGAGCAATATTCCGAATGAGCGCTCCACCTGTCGGAAAGGTAAACAGGGTGAGACACAAGGTGAGTGGTAGCCATTTTTTTCTCATGGTACCTCCTTTGCGACGTCGACATAAATAGGGAGCTTTTTTTACCGTGTAAGAATTTATAAGCGCGAAGGCTTATGAATTCTGGAGCGAATAAAAACTTTCCGCTTAAACGCGGTCGTTCCTCTATGAACAAGCCTCGATAGTGGTTTTTTTATGATAGCTCGTCCAGACGCAGGAGGAATACTGGAAAACTTTGTCGAACTAACAAACTAGACTATCTTTTTACGTCGAATCATCAGTACAATAGATAAGAAACCTGACTGGCCTTGGTGACAAACCAATACAGGAGGGACGAGGCAATGGATCTGACAAAGATGCGCATCCTGTCAGCAGCGGCCAAGCTGTTTGACATACATGGCTACAAAGGTACATCGGTTCGACATATTGCCGAGGAGGCTCAGGTGAACTCCGCACTCATCTCCTATCATTTCCAGGGGAAGCAGGGCGTGCTGGAAACCTTGATAGCCTCTTATTTTGATACGTTATTCCGGCTGGTAGAAGAGCAGGAAATCGAATATATGGATGCACCACCATACGAACGACTAGAACAGATTATCGGGCTCTACTTGCGCTTTCAGTGCGAGCACGCTCCGATCACCAGGCTGATCCAGCGAGAATTGAGTGTAGAGTCCATGCTGGCGAGGGAAGTATTGACCCTTTACATCAGCCGTTGGAAGCATGGATTGTCCCGAGTCATTGACATAGGCATTGCATCAGAAGAATTTCAATCCGTATCCACGGACAGAATCGTCTTGGCTGTCGTCAGTCAAATGACATATCCATTTTTGCAATCTCAAATGGTTCGCCAGGTCTATGATCTGGAACCATACTCTGAGGAGTTCGCCTTATGGCTGCAAGCCTCCATCATGCGCTATCTACAGGCATGCTTGCTTGACGCATAAGCAATACCTCTCCCATGAATACATACGCTAAGGGGTTGTATGACAAGTGAAACGATCATTATTCATGCTCTGTTTGGCAGGCATGTTCCTATATGCGAATCCGGCTTTGGCCACACCGTTTCCGGATAAATCAGATGAAGTCGTGCAGGACGCTGACAACTATTTGAAAAAAGAAGATCGAACAAAATTCGCCAATGCCCTCAAAGAGAATCCGGGCAGCTACAAGGTTGTGGTTGTAGAAAGCACATCTCCAGAAGCGGAGTCCCCCGATATTTACGCACAGAAACTGTTTGATAATTACAATCTGGCCGATGACGCCTTAATGGTAGTTCTTGATATAGATACGGAGCAGTTGGGGGTATACGCGGGTCCGTCCTTGCAGTCAAAAGGTGCGAATCTCGAAATGCTCCACGATAAAATTACTTCCTACTACGACCCGTTTCGCAACCAAAAGCAATATTTGACCGGAATCCAGACTCTGATCACAGAAGTAAATTCTGAGCTGGATCGGATTAAAACAAACCAGGGCGCAACGAACGCGGGCACGGCCGATCAGCCTGATGCCCAAACGAAAGACAAGGAAGGATCTAGTCTTAGCAGCGTGCCATGGTGGATTTATTTGATTGGGGTGGTCTTTGCAGGGCTTTCTGTCAGTCTGATTTATGCCATGATTCGCCGCCGTTCCATTTTTGCACAAGTAGATGATGTGGAAGACTGGAAAGAAGAGCTGGTAGAAAAAATCAATGTGATCGAAGTAGAAAAGCCTATGCGCCGCTCCAGTGGCATGACAGAGGTTCGGTACCATCATCTCGCTGATAAAAAAGAAAATCTCCTGCGCATTCGTATTCCCGATGTGGAAATGATGATTCTCGATGCGGAGGAAGCATGTGATCGCTTCCGTTTTACACTGGCGCTCGGTATGCTGGATGAAGCCAGAGCGGCGATCACCGAAATCGAGCAGGAATTGGCGGAACTGAAAACAGATACGTCCAAAGTGGCGGTAACCAAACAGGAAAACAAGGTCGTCATCCCGGAAATCGGTAAGCTGGTCGAGCAAGTAGAACGACGTCTGTCTGACTTGCGGCTGGAGTACGGACTTTCGTTTCACGAGCTAAAATCGACACTGGATGAAGTCGAAACGATGCGCAAGCTGGTCAATACCTCGCGTGCCGCCGGAGATGATGTACAGGCCTATGAAACCACATTGAAAGCGCAGCAGCTGCTTGCGAGCGTGAACAAATCGATGGAGCAGATCCCAGCAATGGTCCAGCGCATCAAGAAGGAGCTGCCAGAGGAATTTAAACAGCTCGAAGAAGGCATTGATCAGGTAGTTCGGGATGGTTTCCAGTTGGAGCAGGATACGCTGGAAAATGCTTTGATGCAAGCCAAGCAACTGTTGGCAGCGGCAAAAAGCGCGTTGGAAGAAGGCAGCCTGGAAATGGTTCAAACCCATCAAAAAGCGTTTGAAGTATTGATGGACGCCACGTATCAGAGCTTGGAAGAAGCGGTGCTGGCGCGAAGAGAGGCGGCAGCAGCACAAGCCAAACCTGCCGACGTACATGTGGTCGAACAGTCAAAAGGGGATCTGGATGGGGATGCCGACGAGGTGTTCCAGTCAGAGGTACTTGCTGAGAATTATGACCAACCAGAAGCTGTCATGGACAATCAGCATGTAGAACACGTACAGCATGAAGAATCGTATGCAGAACAAGCGGAAACGGCCCCAGTCTACCAGCCAGCTCGGGCAGAAAAAGAGACCGTAAAGGCCTACGACTATGACGCAGATGAGGAATATGAAACAGCATTTCCTCACACTGCGGAAGTCTCTGCAGCGGAATTGAGTAAGGCAGAACGTGACGTTTTGCTGAATGCAAAAGCGATCCCATTCCCGTCTTCCCCACGTCAAGCTCCCGCTCCCACAGCTCAGCAAAAGGCAGTGGAACCTGAGCTCGATGATGAAGAAGAGTACGAGCTGGTCATTCCCAAGCGACCAGCAGAGTGGGAAGACGGGAAAACAGAGGTCGAGCCACCACACTTTGTCATAGAGACGGAAGATGATGCGCTCGATGAGCTGGAGCGAATCTCAGGCACACTGGTCCGGGTTCGCCAACAAATCAAGAGAAGCTATCTGCCAGGTATCCCTGATCATTTGAAGTACTTGTTTGAAGAAGTGGTGCAGACATTAGCACGCATCAAGGCGATGATGGAGCAATATCGCTACGATCTGGAGGAAGTCTCGATTCTCATCCAGGATGCCAACGAATTAGTAGGTGAGACGGAGCGGATGGCAGAACGGATCATCTCGACGTGTCAGCTGGCTGAAGGAGCCATTCAATACACCAACCGCTATCGTAGACAAAACCGTCAAGTGAACGATTTACTGACAAGAGCGGAGCAGTCGTTTAGACAACTGGCTTTCGCGGAAGCCTATCAGTTAGCAGAAGAGGCGCGTCTGGTAGTCGAAGGGGCTCCAGAGGAAACGGAGACGCGCTGGTTGCTGCGGCGGAAGAAAAAGGGGTGAGACGTCTTTGAATTTTCCTCTGTTTCTTCTCCTGATCGGCGTCGTTGTGATGATCCAGCCTCGAACGAAACGCTGGAAATCCCGCATGACGGCCCATTTCAAAGGAGATGAAAAGCGAATCAAGCAACGCGCAAACACATTTTATTTGCTTGGTTTCGCTTTTATCATGGCTGGCTTTGCGTATTTGTACCAAGCTGTAGGATGATGAGAAGAGAGCAAGAACGAGGCACCCGTGCTGATAGCATTGGGTGTTTTTTCGTTTGGGTGAATGGCACCAGATTCGAGAGCAAAAAAAAGAAGCGCCGCTCACCGAGGCGACACTCCGTATAGGGAAGATAAAGGGAGTAAAGGTGTGATAACCAGCATCTTACAACTAGGGGGGAGTAAGATGCTGATCACTCTTTTCCAAAAAGAGTACCTTCTCTATAGTTTCCCCGCTCTGTTCCTTCTTAAACCTCATTTGCAGAATATTTTTCCAGCGCTTCGAGGGCGCTGTGTGTGCCTGCTACATGGCCAGAGGAAAAGGCGATGGTAATATTGTAACCGCCCGTGTGTGCGTGCACGTCCATCACTTCACCGGCAAAGTAGAGGCCATCCATACATTTGGATTGCATCGTGCGCGGATCAATTTCTTTTACACTGACCCCGCCGCCAGTGATGAATGCTTCCTGTAAGGAGAGCGTTCCTGTGATCGTCAACGGGAATGCCTTGATGAATTTCGCCAGGCCTGCCCACTCCTGTTTGCGCATGTGGCTGAGCGTCGTATCCTCGGGGATGGAAGCGATCGAGAGCAAGAGCGGAATAATCCGTTCTGGCAAATATCCTTTCAGGACGTTCTTCACTGCTTTCTTCGGCTGCTCTTCTAAAAGGCTCCAGCTTTCCGCCGTAATTTCTTCTGTAGACTTGCCAGGCATGAGATCGAGCGTAAGGGAAAGCGGTACAGACCCGTGTTTTCGCTGCGTAATGGAGACATAATGACCCATGCGCAGAGAGGCGGGACCTGACAAGCCCTGATGGGTAAAGATCATGTCACCTTCCTGCGTGTTGACCTTTTTCCCGTTCGGGGCGTACAGGGTCATTTCCACATCGCGCAGAGAGAGGCCTTGCAACGATTTATCAAGGATGAACGAATCGTTCGCCACCAGCGGTACTTCCGTCGGATACAGGTCGGTAATCGTATGTCCTGCATCTTTTGCCCAAGTGTATCCATCACCGGTGGAACCCGTCTGTGGTACAGAACAGCCACCAACGGCAATAATGACACAGGCAGCGGACAGTTCTTCACCGGATTGCAGCTGGATCCCGACCGTGCGCCCCTCTGCATACAGGACTTGTTTAACTGGGCTGTTTAATCGAATGGTCACGCCTTGTCTTTTCAGCTTGTCTATCAACGCTTGGGCGACCGTGACGGCTTTATCTGTCACAGGGAACATGCGACCGCGATCCTCTTCTTTCAATGCGACCCCGAGCTCCTCGAAAAACTGGATGATTTCTCGATTGCTAAACTGGGCGAATGCGCTGTACATGAAGCGTCCGTTTCCCGGCATCTGCTTGATCAGTTCATCCTGCTCCTTGGCATTGGTCACATTGCATCGACCGCCACCTGAGATAATCAGCTTTCGTCCCAGCTTGCCGCCTTTTTCTACCAGACAGACTCTCGCTCCCTGATTGGAGGCAGCGACGGCAGCCATCAATCCGGATGGACCGCCGCCGATAATAATGACATCAAAATCGTGTTCAGATCTATGCATATAATTTTCTCGTCCTTTTTCATATAGGGTAGGCCAACACCCATTGTACCACAAGCCTCGGGCATTTCGCTCTCACCCGCGGGAAGAGGCGTTAAGGATCGCAGGGAGCGGTTGTTTGTCGAGCACGTAACGGACGACATCATGATCACGGACAATGTACGTAACGGTGTAGCCTTTTTCCATGTAGGACTGAAACAGCTCGCTTGTCATCTTGCGCCAGGCTCTTGCGGTATCCATGTCTTTTCGTTTGACCTCCTGAAAATGGGCAGGGACCGAGAGCAGTAAGACGGGATCTTGCAAATCGAGTCTCATGTCGAGCGGGCGTGGCAGTTCATCGACAATTTCGTAGGAGAGCACCTCTGGAGCATGCTTCACCTCTTCCGGAACTTGGCCAGGTCCATCGTGGAGGCGTTCTACACGATTGCTCTCCAGGAACCATTCGACGAGGAAGCGGTCCGTTGGAAGTCCACGATTGAATTCATCGTCCAGCTCGCCGTAGCAGTCAGGTAGATACGAGCGCACGATTCCACCCAGCTTGCCGATATTGAGAATGCCGTTTACCGTTTCTAGGGGATCATAGGTCCACGTAATCTTCGTATGCCCCATGGCCAATGCTTCGTCACGCTGCAGCCACTTCATTTGCACGCCCAGACCTTGCTTGCGGTAGGCAGGCAAAAAGCCGAGCATATGCGAGCAGAGGTGAGGTTCTCCGTGGGTAAAGCCGGGAAAACTATAGAGAAAGCCAATCATCTTGTCATCATCGAAAGCTCCCATAAAAAGACCACCAAATTTGGCGATCGTAATGGTCATATGGTAGGGAATGACTTCGTCCGTATTCCAGACATCGCCTTCTAAGGCTTCGACCTGCTGCAGTTCAGCAGGCTTGGTTAATTTGCGAAATGTAATGGACATGTTTTTTTCCTCCCAAACAATCTGTATGTAAAAGCATTCGGGAAACGAATGCGCATTCCTGCTACAGATCGGTTGCATCCCTGTGCGCCCTCGCAGATAATAGAGTACGTAGACATTATTATTGGTTGTACATAGAGGAGGCACGACTGGAATGGAAAACGAGTTTCAGCTCGAGTTGTGGAAACGTTTGACGGAAGCACCTGGCGCACCAGGCTTTGAAGGACCGGTACGCGATATCATGCGGGAATACATAAGCAATTATACAAGTGAACTCGTATATGACAATCTCGGGAGCATATTTGGCGTCATGCGCGGTGATGAAACAGGACCGCGGATCATGGTAGCGGGACATATGGATGAAGTGGGCTTTCTGGTCACACGTATTTCGGAAAAAGGGTTTATTTCCTTTCAAACGCTCGGCGGATGGTGGGGGCAAGTGCTTTTAGCGCAAAGAGTGCAGATTATGACCAGTCAAGGTGTAATCGAAGGCGTCATCAGCTCTATTCCTCCGCACGTGCTCAGTGATGATCAGCGCAATCGCCCTATGGATGTCCGTAACATGTACATCGACATCGGAGTGGATACGCGGGAGGAAGCAGAGCGTCTGGGCATTCGTCCGGGACAGCCGATTCTGCCGATCTGTCCATTCCAAGTGATGGCGAATCCTCGCCGTATCATGGCGAAAGCATGGGATAACCGCTACGGATGCAGCCTGGCTGTCGAGCTGGCGAAGGAACTGCATGAGCGACCTGGTCATCCCAATGTCGTCTATGTCGGGGCAACGGTACAGGAAGAGCTGTCCGGAGCACGTGGAGCCAAAACGGCAGCAGAATTGATTCAACCCGATCTCTTCTTGGCTGTAGATGCCAGCCCAGCTGGTGATATTCCTGGCGTTCGAGAAGAAGGCGGCAAATTGGGTGGCGGACTCCTGATGCGCATTTACGATCCGCTGTACGTCATGCCTGTCGGTCTCAGAGAGCTCTTGATTGCTACCTGTGAAGAGGAAAAGATTCCGTATCAGATCTATGTAGCCAAAGGGTCTACGGACGCAGGCGTCGTTCAAAACCACGGCAAAGGTGTGCCATCTGCTGTGATTGGCATCCCATCCCGATACATTCACAGCCATGCATCGATCATTGATACAGCGGACTACGAAGCGGCAAAACGTCTCTTGTTCTCCATTATCGGTAAGATGGATCGCAAGACCTGGGAGTCTATCCTGCCGCGATAACGATGAAGTGGAGGTGGCGCTATGAACGCGATCACTTTTTATACCAGGCGTCTAGAAAAAGCCACATCCTTTGAATTCAATGTGTTTGACAACCAGTTCGCAACGGAAAACCTGGCCGTGCGCAAAGTCTTGATGGCGATGCTCGAGTCTGTCCAAGGTCGTTTGAGTGATGTAGAGATCGAGTACAATGACGGTATGCTTGCTGAAAAAGTAGGGGCGAAGCGCGCAGGAGAGCTTCTCCGATTTATGGGGGCGAACAAAGATAACAGTCGGGAAACGATGAGCAATGGAGTAGTGGTCAGCCGTACGTTCCGAGCACCGTTAACGGAGGAGCGCTACGAGTATTTCTACAACCTCAAGGATATTGCGACACTGGCTCATTATCGGTTAAAAGAAGGGGAAGAGGACCGGATCGTGTTTTACTTCACTCGTTATTTGCAGCTGATTGCCCCTGACGATCAAGCGCATGACAAGTTTTTAGCCAGACTCGATTCGTTTTCCTTGCCCTACAAGCTCGTACCGATTTCGTAACAAGAACAGGCAAAAAGCCATGCGACTCCGCTTGACTGGAGAACATGGCTTTTTGTGTTGCAGAGAGTTGTTTTTGCAATTGTCGTGTCAGGCAGGATAAACGCGTTGTTCGGCAACGAGCGGATCGAGCAGCTCATTTGCCCGCGAAATTTGATGGGCATGGTGAAAGGTTTCCTCGGTGACACTCTGGAAAAAGGCGTCTACGACCCTTGGGCAAAACTGAGTGCCCGAATTACGAATGATCTCGTCGCAAGCTTTGGAAAAAGAAAGTCCTTTTCTGTACGCACGCGAGGAAGTCATGGCATCAAAGGAATCGGCTACGGCCGTTACGCGGGCGATGATCGGGATGTTATCCTCTTGGAGCTGATCAGGATAGCCTTTGCCATCAAAGCGTTCATGATGGTGACGGGTAATGGCCAGGATGGATCGAATACTCGCGGCATCCTTTTTGTCCACTTGAGCATACAGCTTTTTCAGGAGGGCTTCGCCACGAACCGGATGTGATTTGATGCTATGGAATTCTTCATCTGTCAGTCTTCCCGGCTTGAGCAGGATACTGTCTTCGATACCAATTTTGCCGATGTCATGGAGTAATCCGCCCGTATACATCAGGTCGAGCGTTTGTTCATCCAGTCCCATTTGCTTTCCGATGACGCACATGTAATAGGCCACGCGCTGAGAGTGACCAGACGTATAGGCATCGCGTTCCTCCAATGCGACAGCGAGTGATTTGAGTATGCTCTGATTGACCTCTGCAAGCTGCTCTCCGCGCAAGGTGGAGGAGAGAAGGGCTTTTTCCTTCCGGTACGTGAGCGTAAACAAGATGGCGGCGATGAGGTAGCTCACTACGACAAGGAAGTTGAGGAACACTTTGACCTTACTGAATTGCTCGTAAAATTCATCTTCGGGAGAGACGAGGCATATGTACCAGTCCCACTGGGGGAAGTAGCGGACCACAGCGATTTTTTCGATGCTGGAGGAATCACCAGGCTGCGTCCACTGATATGTGCTGACTGTTTTTCCTTCGTTTAGTGTTTGTTTGACCAAATAACGGTCACCCGGAAGGTTGTACATGTTTTGCCCTTCGAGGGAGCCGTGTACAGTCAAGGTGCCTTGCGAGTTGAAGGCGAACAGTTCATCGCCTTGGGCGAGTGTCAGTTTGACTTGAGAGCGGTCACGGGTCTGATCTGGAAGTTTGGGACCAACCATCATGTCTCTGATTTGATTTTCGGCTTCCGTATAGCTGAGGATTCCGTCTTTAACCTGACTGTTAAAAAGCGAAAGAATTTGCGTTACGGTGTTCAGCTGCCTGTCCATCGCGTGTACGCCTGATTGAAAATAGAGCAGCTTCGCCTGTGAATACCCGATGACAACGACCACCGTAAAAATAACGGGTAGAAGCACGAGGAATAAAGGATAGAGATGGGATTTGGTCGTTGATTTGAGTGGCAAGGCTCTACGTCCTTTCCGATTATTGGCATTCTGTTCTTTCATAATAGGCGATCTTAACATAACGTTCAAGAAAATATCCGAATATTGTCGAAAATTAAGCGTTCCATGTATGGATGGTGAAAAAGGAGCATTCGCGCAGGCGAATACTCCCTACCTCATTTTATGTGGAAGGGCGATTCGGACCTTCCAGTTTTTTATCGCCGTAGCCAGGTGCGTCGTTTTTTACTTCATCAGGTTGGTGATTTCGTTCGGTATTTTGATCAGGGGATGAACCGTTCTGTTTCTGCTTGTTCATTGAAGTCTCCTTTCCTTACAGCCATGAATCCCAGCTGGATTTTGCTTGTCTTGGTTGATGCCGTATGCTGGCCATGTCTTCCAATTGGATCAATAAGGAGGACAAAGGCAATCTCTTAGTCTCTCTTGTTTGTGGTGATTGTATCTGTACATCTTTCCTCATGTGGCTCCCTCCTTTTTCCCCGCACCGGTCAATTTGTTTCGCGCATCTTGTTTGTAGCGTGCCATCGCGTAAATGGCGAACAAGCCGAGAATGGCTGTAACGAACAAGGTAATCACACCGTACGCGATCCAAGGATACGGGCTGCCTACACCCCCCAGCTTTTCCACCATAAGTCCACCGAGGCTAGTACCAATAGCTGTTCCGATCCCCGAGACAAAATTGGAGAAACCGAAATACGCACCAAGCCAGTCCTCTTTAGCGAAGTGGGTAACGAGACTATCTTGTACAGGCATAAACAGCATTTCTCCCAGAATGAACAGGATGGCGGCGCCACTCAATGTAAGAAATTGCTCTGCCCAGCCCATCACCGTCAGCCCCGTACCCAGAAGTGTCGTGCCAACAGCGAGAGACAGATAGGGATTAATCCGTTGCAGGACAAAGCGGGAAATACCCCCCTGCAACAATACGACACTTATGGAATTAATCGTCCAAATCAGTCCGATCATCGTGGCGGAATGGAGTACATGCTCGCCTCGGAGTGGCAAGATCAGGGCGAACTGAGCGTAGAGCGCCCAGATCAGCAATGTAATCAGGGAAAAAAACAGAAAGCTGCGGTGGGTCAAGATATTCTTGTACTCCGAGAGCGGTGTCCGCTGACAGTCGGGTCCGACACAGCGATCATCGGGCAGGCTGAATCGGGTGAGTGCGGCCAGTGAGCCAAAAACGAGTGCCGCCAGTAGGAATGGCTGTTGTCCGAGCGAGGTCATCCATGCGATGACGACGCCTGCCACGATAATGCCGGAATGGGCGAGGATCCCGCGCCACGAAAAAGCAGCCGTTCGCTGGTCAGAATGGACTTCATCTGCAATCATGGCTTTGATCGTGGGGGCAAGCAAGCCGAGCCCCAGCCCATTGACTGCCGAAAACAAGAGAAATAACCAATACGTGAAAGCGTAATGATAGCCGAGCATTGCGCTGCCTTGCAGCAGAGCCCCAATCGTGATGATGCTGCGTCTGCCAAAGCGGTCGGACATCGGCCCTCCCAGCAAGCTGCCGATCTGATAAGTGATGCTGCCTGCACCTAACACTAACCCTACTTGGGAGAGCGAGAGTGTACGCGCCTTTTCCAGAAAAATAGGAAAGACGGGGATGACCAGATACGAGGCTAGGTGCATGAAAAAAACGAGTAGCAACAGCAATAGATACGGTTTGTTGCGCCATAGTGAACCAGTCGAGGCTTCCATGATCGTCTCCTCTTTTGTTCATCTCTGGATTAGTATGAGTGAAAGACGAGTGGATCTATGCACCCAATTGGGCAGGAGCGGAAAATGAGAGCCAGCAGGCGATGGTCCAATCCAATGACGATCCCGCGACATATACCTATAAAGAAGGGCACCATGGGCGGTACGCCTGATGGGCAAGTCGCTTGGCTGATCAAAGGGGGGATAGACTTGAATGGTTTTTTTAACCAAGATGGCTTTGAAGTGGTGATCTGGATCGTACTGATCATCTTTCTCCTCTCTATATTCTTTGATGAAGGGATTGATTAAGATGGGTGCGTATCGATCCGTTCGACGCTTAAACAAATATTACAAGTCAAACGATGGGTTCAAGGCATGGGTGAAAGCCAATGAGCAATGGTTTCGGGAAAATCCGGATGTGTTTAAACAAATGTTGAGAAATCCGAGCATGGTCAACTTGTTTATGGATCAGATGGTCCAGCATTCTCCTCGAATTGAAAGAAGACTGAGCAGACTGAGGAAGAAAAGAAAATAATCGGGGAGGACGGCATGCGAGGTGGCATGCCGTTGTTTTTTTCGTACCGATCGAGGTCGCACGATACATAAAAATCAGACAAGCCGCGTAGGGATAAACAATAATCTCTCGTAGTCGGGAGGATGGATTTGGTATGGCACAAGTCATTCTGACATTTTTCGTGGCGTACGGCATTGTGGTGGGAGGGTCGCTCTCTGGTGGACTGGGAGCATTTCTAACGGACAAACCACCACTCTTGTCCATGGCTCAATTAGCCGATCAATTGAAGATATGGGGACTCGTCGGCGCGCTGGGTGGGACATTTGATTCCTTTTTACAAATTGAAAAGATATTGATGGGGAATTTCTCGCCCGTCTTCAAGCAATTGGTGATGATCGTAGTTGCCTTTCTGGGAGCGCACATCGGGACGATCTGTGTCCAGTGGCTGGTACAGGTGCGGTCATGAGCAGACAGCATTGGAAACGGTACATTGCCATTTGGGTCATCGGAATCCTTTTGGGCGGAGCCGCTGTACTCTTTTTGTATGGCAAGGAAATGGAAGAAATGATGCTGGTAAAGCAGAGTTTGGAGTTTCAAAATAAAAAGCTATACGAAGAGAATCTGGAGCTGAAGAAAAGTCAGAATGTATCGCGCAGAAAACAGACAACCGGCATCGAGGAGGTACGTGTCACCGTACTCGACCCCAAGCCCCATCCTACAATCGAGGTACAGGTGGTCGAATGGATGGTAAAGGATCTCTCTTCATTGAAAGGGAAAAAAGTCGAACAGGTTGCTGAGGTGCATCAGGTTCTGCACGAGATGCTGAGACGCCGCGAATACGTCCTCCCTGATCGGACCATGGTAGAGGTCAGGGTCAAGACCGTTGTCATTGGTCGTACCTTGCATTTGTTCGTATCGGCTGAGGTGAAAAAAGATGATGTGTTAAAAAAGGTTGCCCGAAACTTTCTTTTTCTTCATCCGTATACTCCTACATAAACACTCTGTGGACTGAATAACAGGATCAACAGGGTCATCGTAAAGGAGAGAGTGAGTACATGTCGATGTTCAAAAAACTGTTGGCCAGCGTGGGAATTGGTTCTGCGCAAGTGGATACACGATTGGAGCAGGATTCTCTTATACCCGGGGAAGTACTATCTGGTGAGGTGCATCTTACCGGAGGAGACGTGGCCCAGGAGATCGACGAGATATACATGTATGTAATCACCCATTATGAACGGGAAACGAATGACAGCAAGGTAAAAGAAGAATGCACCCTGATCAAGCATCGTCTGACGGAACCGATCGTCTTGCTGCCCAAGGAACACAAGGTGCTCCCATTCGCTTTCCAGCTCCCTTATGAGACGCCGTTGACAATGGGACGCCAGCCAGTCTACTTGCGGACGGGGCTGGATATCAAAAACGCGATTGACCCTGGTGATTCTGACTTTATTGAAGTGCGGCTACATCCATTGATGGCGAAAGTACTGGATGCGGTACAGCAGATCGGATTTCAATTGTACAAGGTGGATTGTGAATACAACCGTCACTTGGGAAAAACCCATCCGTTCGTGCAGGAATTTGAATTCCGGCCGACGGGTCCTTACCGCAGTCGTGTGGAAGAGCTGGAAGTAGTCTTCTTCCTCCGCGAGGATAGTGTGGAGGTATTGATGGAGCTGGACAAACGTGCCCGTGGCTTCTTGGGAGCATTTGAAGAAGCATTTAATCTGGACGAACGCTATGTGCGCTTCCGTCTGGACATGGATGACCTGAATCGCCCGACCAGCGTCATAGCAGACTCTATCGAAGAGCTGATCCGCAAACAGATTCGTTCCTAAGCACCAAAAAAAACTGCCTGTAGCTTATGTACAGGCAGTTTTTTTCTTTTAAAAAATGAAATTAATCGCAAGCTACACTGACGATCACCAGCAGAATAAACAAGACGAGGATCAACGCAATCCCATCTCCACCATTAAATAGGCTCATTATTTCCCCTCCTAATCACGTTTCATCTTCCCTATATGATATTGGTGGATAGACAATTGGTGTCCGGGCATCGACCTAAATTCCTAGTACATCTTGATGGATTTACAGTTTCAGGAAACAGTCCAGCAAGTGTCTTTCTAATTTTTTGATTTGCATGTATAGGCCTGGATTTTTCTGACAATACTGTGACCATGAAGAATCCAAGGAGGAAATGATTGATGAATTTACTAGAAAAAACCAGAAAAATTAACGTGATGCTGCAAAAAACAATGGGAGGCAGCGGAGTTGGTTATCAAGACCTCGCTCGACTCTTGTCCGAAGTCATTGCAGCAAATGTGTACATTATTACGGCTGACGGTAACATACTCGGAAGTGGCTTGAATCAAGAAATCGCGCTGAATGAAGACGGACGCTCCTCAAACTCCATTCAGAATGGTATCCATCAGAAGCTGTTGGAAGTCAATAAAACGCTGGCAAACGAGCCAATCAATAGCCCGTACAGCATGGTGCCGGCTGAAATGAGCTCGCTGTTCCCGCAGATGATGACGACAGTCGTGCCGATCCATGCAGGAGGAAGCCGTTTGGGCACGTTGGTCTTGCTCCGCGCGTACGGACAATTTGAAACGGAAGATCTGATTCTGGGTGAAATTGGCGCTACGGTCATTGGGATGAAAATCGTTCGTCAACGTACGGAGCAGATCGAAAATGAAGTGCGTGACAAAACTTTCGCCAAGATTGCGCTCTCTTCTCTTTCCTACAGTGAGCAGATCGCGATCGAAAAAATCATGGAGCAACTGGATGCGAGAGAAGGATTGCTGGTCGCAAGTCAATTGGCTGATCAAGCAGGTCTCACTCGCTCGGTCATCGTCAATGCTTTGCGCAAGCTGGCGAGTGCCGGTGTATTGGAATCGCGTTCGTTGGGCATGAAAGGTACCTACATCAAGGTCCTGAATGATAAATTCCCTTCCGAGCTGGCGAAATGGAAAACGTCTTAAATCGTTTGAACGATGGATGGAGCCTCTCTTCGTAACGGAAGAGAGGTTTTTTTACGTAAAAGCTAGCATTGAATATTTAGAAAAAGGAGACTATACTTTCAAGTAAGGCTATACTGCAATATTTAGTAAAAAGTAAAGTTTATACTTCAGAAAAGGGGAGAAAGGCCAATTAGCCATATGGAAGACGTCCAGGAACGAATCCGTAAATACTTTCCTCAATTGACAAACCAGCAAAAACTGGCAGCCAAGTTTATCTTGGAAGAGCCAAAGGAAGTTGCCCTGCATCCTGCCAAAGTCGTAGGAGCATTGAGTGGGACAAGTGAAACAACAATCATCCGATTATGCTACGCCCTCTCTTACTCGGGCTACAGCGAGTTGCAAAATGAATTGCGCCGTTCGCTCATCGACCGTCCACCGCAGGAGCAGACCCTTAGTCATTTACGGGACGCTGCCGATGAGCTCCAGGGACAAGAGGATCTGATTGCTTTTCACATGGAACAAGATTTTGCCACGATCCAGCAGACGTTAACGGATTTGGGCAAAGAAAAGCTGGAACGAGCAGTCGCGGCCATTCTTGCTGCCAAACAGATTGTGGTGGTGGGATTCCGCAGCTCTCATGCTCCGGCTCACTGGCTTGCCTTTGCACTGAATGTCGTAAAAGGCAACGTCCATCTGTACAATGGCCCGATTGACGATGCTAACTATTTGCTCACACAGCTGAATTCTTCTTGTCTGGTCATCGCATTCTCATTTCCACGCTATGTCAACGAGACGATTCAGTTTGCCCAAGCGGCCAAGGAAAAAGGGGCAGTCGTGCTGGGAATCACCGATAATGAGCTGTCTCCACTCGGGCCGATTGCCGACCAGCTGCTAAAGGTCACAGTACCAGCACCTACGGTATTAGTAGGGATGGCCGCCCTTTTTTCCTTGTTAAACACATTAGTGAGCGGTGTGGTAGCCGCAGACAGGGAACAGGTGCAAGAGCGGCTCGATCAATATGAGAAAACCAGCCGACAAATTTACCCATTTGTTCGCCATACAGACGAGAAAGGATGATCCACCACATGAAAATCGAACGCATTGAGGTACAACAATTACATATGCCGCTCCGTTTCCGTTTTGAAACGAGCTTTGGCAGTACCACGATTAAAGATTTCCTGCTCATTTCCATACACGGTGAAGGTGAAGTTGGGTATGGAGAGAGTGTCGCGATGCCAGATCCTTTTTACAATGAGGAAACGACGGAGAGCGTGTGGTACATGCTGGAGAAGTTTTTGATTCCACGCCTGCTTTCTCATCCGATCGAAACGCCGGAGGATGTGGACCGCCTCTTCGCTCCGATCCGGCGCAACAACATGGCGAAGTCTGCATTGGAAGGCGCCATCTGGGATCTTTACTGCAAGCAAAAAGGCATCTCGCTGGCAAAGGCACTTGGCGGTAATAAATCGGTGATCGATGTAGGAATCAGTATCGGCATTGAGCCTACCGTCGATGAAGTGCTGCAAAAGGTGGAGCGTGCTCTCGGGGATGGCTACAAGAAAATCAAGGTCAAAATCAAGCCAGGATTTGATGTGCAAGTCATTCGGGGAATCCGCGAACGCTTCGGTGCCGATGTTCCACTGATGGCTGACGCCAACTCCGCGTATACGATGGAGCAGCTCGATATTATGAAGGAGCTGGATCAATACGGGCTGATCATGATTGAGCAACCGCTCGCACATGACGATATCATCGATCATGCCAAGCTGCAGGCACAGCTCAAAACACCGATCTGTCTCGATGAAAGCATTCATAACGTTGAGGATGCGAGAAAAGCGATTGAGCTGGGAAGCTGCGGTATCATTAATATCAAGATCGGACGTGTCGGCGGGCTCACCGAGTCCAAACGTATTCACGACCTGTGCCAGTCTCACGGCATCCCGGTGTGGTGCGGAGGAATGGTCGAGTCAGGTGTAGGGCGGGCACACAATGTCGCCATCACGTCACTGCCGAACTTTACGATCCCAGGAGATACAGCAGCATCGAGCCGATATTGGGATCAGGACATCATCGAACCGAGTGTGGAACTGATCGCTCCGGGGCAATTGGCTGTTCCAGAAGGGCCAGGTATCGGCTATTCCGTTAACCAACAGGCTGTAGGGAAGTATGTCATTCGCTCCGCCAACTTCCGTCCAGTGAAGTAAGCAAAACGCACACCTTGAGCAAGCCATCTCGCTCATTCGGTGTGCGTTTTTTGTTGTTTTCATTATCCTCGTTACTCACCTAATGCTGCTCCATCCGACGAACCTCGCGGAACAGCCACAAGCTCATGCTGATGAGTGCGGGACCAAGGCCACCCGTGTGGTTCTCCAATTCCTTGAGATGGTAATGGGCCTTGGAGGCAGAAAGGTTCAACATGGTGGACAATTGCTTCCCTGTGATTCATTCTGCCATTATTTTTCGACAAGTGTTACAATACGAGAAAAACGGTGAAAGGGATCAGTTCTATGGCACTGCTAAAACATCCGGTATTTCGCCGTTTATACGCGGCACATATCGTTCACATCATCGGAAACGAGTTTACATTTATTGCGGTTGTCGGGCTCTTGCATGATCTTAGCGGTTCCGGACTCTCGTTTGCAGCTGGAACGGTCTTTCGTATGCTTCCTTATGTTCTGACCAGCTTTTTTTCCGGGGCGCTGGTAGAAAATTGGGATAAACAACGTGTCATGATTACAGTCAATCTGCTTCGCGGCATACTCGTCAGTCTATTTTTCTTCATTTCATCTCCGACTTATTTGTGGGTAGCTTTTTTGCTGCTGATTTTAGTGAATATCTGCAGTGCTTTTTTCCAGCCGGCGATGCAAGTAGCCATCGTCAGCTCAGTTGAAGAAAAGGATCGTTTGACCGCGAATTCCTTGCTGCAAGGGACGACTTCCTTTTTGATCATCGTTTGTCAGGGCGTAGCTGCAGTTCTCGTTTATCTGTTCTCCTATCGGTACAATTTCTTGCTGGACGCAGCGTGTTACATGCTTTCTCTGGTGATTTTGCTCAGACTTCCGAAGCTTGTTATTTCCAGCGATTCCCAAAAAGCAACGAGCTTTCTGGTTCGATTGCAGGAGGGCTTTCGATATATTGGCAAGAAGAGAGAAATCGGCCAGGTGCTCATGTACCAGATGGCAGAACGAGTGCTGGGCGCATACTACATTATGCTGATGTTCTATATTCTCCAGGAGCGAGGGGAAGGGCTCTATATATTCGGGTTGTTGGACATTCCCTTGGGTTTAGGGGGCGTATTCGCGGGGATTGTGGTGACCAAATTGTCTGACCGTCTTGGAGACAAAGGGGTATCGGCTATACAGGGCTGGACTCTCGTGGCCATGGGCATCTCCATTTTTGCCGTTTTCAATATCAAGCCTTTGCTCGGTTTGGCAGTGGCCATTCTGTTTTGTTCCTTTGCTTCGTACAGTGCGTCGATTCTCTCGGTTACCAAGCTCCAGAGGTTGTCAGATCCTGAGTATCTGGCACGTGTCTTTTCCATTCGGGAAATGGCGACGATGGGCAGCTTCTCAGCAAGTTGTCTCGTATTGGGGTACGGGGCTGAACAAGTGGGGAGTGCTATGGTTTCCGGTTGGTTGGCTGTCTTTGGGGTTGCAGCAGGGGGGGGCTGGCTATGGAGTAGACGCCAGATAGAAAATCAGATAGCGAAGATGTAAATGAAAAACGATTCTTTTGCCGTTCCGGTTGGCGAAAGGAACGTTTTTTTCTTAATAGCGGAGGAGCGGAAGTAACTTTTCTAATTTAATAAATATAATCATTGAAAAAGTATGGTAAAATTCGTACAATAAAGGCAACCTCTGGTAAGAAAAGGAAGATGGATATGAAGGAACTGTGGCGACAGCGGTCTTTTCGCTGGTACTGGTTAGGGATGTTCTTGTCAGGATTAGGCGATCAGTTTGGCTGGATGGGTTTGACGTGGTTTGTCATGAAGAAGACAGGTTCATCCGCAGCGATGGGTGGGGTGATTCTCGCCTACATGCTACCGGCTGTTTTCGCAGGTTTGGTGGCAGGTGTGCTTCTGGATCGATATGATCGAAGAAAATTGATCATGATTGACAATATCGTTCGAGGATTCATTTTCCTTTCATTGGTTATCTTGCTGCAACTCGACCAAGTGCCGTTATTTGTCATCTACATCCTGATTGTTATCGCAGGAATCCTTTCCCCTCTCAGTACGGCAGGAGCGCAGACCTTGCTACCGAGGCTGGTGACGGACTCCAAGCATTTGGTAAAAGCGAATGGGGTCATGGAGAGTCAGTGGCAGATCGTTTATATGTTTGGTCCTGCCCTGGCGGGTGTGCTGATCGGATGGATTGGCGAAGCTTACGTACTGTTGATTGATGCCGCCAGCTTTTTTGTCTGCGCGTTTTGCTTTTCTCGCTTACCCAAGCAGCTTACGCAGAGTGCCAATGCTTTTACGTCAACACAACAAGGTTCGTATGTGCGCTCCCTGTTGCGCGACATGCGTACAGGCTACCGCTATTTGCTTGGTCGAAAGCAGATGATTATCCTTGTCTTTTTTACCTTTTTGTTCAACATGGCTTATGGACCGATTGAGGTGGCGTTGCCGCTCTATGCCAATCAAGACTTAGGCGGTGGTTCCGTTGCTTTGGGGATGCTCTGGTCTTCCTTGGCGATTGGTGCCTTATTAGGATCCTTGTTCTTTTCGACAATCACATGGAAAATTCCACTGGGAGCGACTCTGGCGGGAATCATTGTAGCTTGGGGGATAACGACATTGCCGCTTGCTTTGTTCTCACGACTGGAAGTGTCGATGCTGGCAATGGCACTGGCGGGCTTCTGCTATTCTCCGTACAACATTTTATATCGTAGCTACTTGCAGAAGCAGGTCCCCGATGCTCTGCTGGGGCGGGTGATGACAAGTATTCGGACCATCACAGGTACAGGCATGCCCGCAGGAGCCGCCGTCTCAGGCTTGTTGATTCCCTTTATGGGAGTACAAGGCTTGTTTGGAGCCGGGGCCGCTGTGTGCATCGTTTGTGGAGGATTTGCGTTTGTGATGCTGCGCCAACTGGATGAAACATCACTTGCGGTTGAGGAGAGGAGCGATGAGTCGCTTCACGCTGTGAGGCAAGAAGGCGTAGAGTAAGGACAGGTAATGAAGTCGCAGGGGCATTGCCACTTCAGGCTTTTTGCGGTCTACTGCTCTGCTGATGAGTGTAGCCGTTTGCTCGGGAGTCAAGAGGTAGCGGCTTACTTTATTACGATATGTCCCTGTTCGGTCTGCACGGTCGAGAAAGGGTGTATCGATTGGGCCTGGCATCGCACAAGTAACGTGAATGCCGTACTCAGCCAATTCGTGGCGTAAGCCTTCACTGAAACGAATAATGGCTGCCTTGCTTGCGGCGTAGACAGCCGCTTTTGAGGTAGCGACTTGTCCAGCAAGCGAAGCAATATTAATAATGTGACCCGCATGCGCCTGCTGCATCATGGGCAAGAAAGCACGGGTCGTATACATCACTCCGGCAATATTCGTTTGCAACGTTTCTTCTAGCTCCTCAAGGCGCATGTCTGCCAATGCTGTAAATACAGCTGTGCCTGCGTTGTTGTACAGAAGGTCACAGCGTCCAAAGCGGACATGAACCCAAGCAGCCAATTGACGTGCTGCCTCGTTGTCGGTTACGTCGAGCATTTGGGTGTGCAGTCGCTCATTTTGCTGGTGCTCCAATGTTAGGGCTTGTAGTCCCGCAGCCTTGCGACCGGTGGCGATGACTACGTCCCCTGTGTCCAGATGCTGGCGAGTGAGAGCCCTTCCGAGTCCGCTCGAAGCTCCGGTGATGACAACAATTCGTTGTACACTCATAGGTTATTCCTTTCTGACAGGCTTAAATGGGGAAAATCCTAGGTTTTTTCCTCTCAGCGTACTGTATAAGCCTCTCTGATGTTGTGAAGGATAGCCCCTAGGGGGTGAATACACATGCCACAAGTAAAATGCAGTGTAGCGAATTGCGAGTACTGGGCGCAAGGGAATTTGTGCAGCGCTGACGAGATCATGGTGGAAATCGACGCGCACGCGAGCCCTGACTACAAAACAGAGTTTGCTGCTGAGAACGATCAGCATCAGGATAAGGCAAGTACATCGTCCGAAACCTGTTGTCTGACGTTCAAGCCGAAAAAAGCCGGCAAGTAGGTCACTTTCGGCACAAAAAGACGTATCCCTACCTGGGTGATACGTCTTTTTGCTTTTCGTTTATACGCTTGTCCGTTCCAAAGAGAGTATCTGCACTTTTTCTTGTACTTCATCCCAATTGTGGACACGGTGCACGAGTGAAGGAAGCTCTCCCTGATTATAAGGCGTATCAAATAAAAAGACGGGGATCTGTAGAGCTTCCGACAGCTGAAGGGCATTTTCCAAGCGATCCTCCAAAAAAAGATCTACCCCCCATTTTTTCGCAGCAGACAGCTTGTCATGGGAGCCAACCAGATCGATATCGTGAAAGGGAATGTTGTAACGGGAGAACCAATTTATGGTGACATCGCGGTGGCGGGCTTCCCGAGCGCTGATGTAGACCAGCTTAAACTGCGGGTGCCATGCTCGCAAAATGTGGTCGGCATTTCCGTGAACGGGAGCTTCATCGTACAAGCGCTCCCCGTTTCGGTCCAGCCACTTGTCAAATTCCTCATCCGTGATCTTGTAGACGTTCGCCAGATTGTATTCGTAGCAGTCTTCATATCGTAAATCTTTGCCAAAGCTTTCGTTCATCAGTGGGACAATACTGCTGGGTGATGTAACTGTGCCGTCAATATCAATGCCAATGGTTAGGATTTTCTCAGGTTTCATCCTCTCGCCTCCAGTTTAAATTGTACACCGAACGCAGAGAATAAGGCTACTTCCTTCACCAACAAATCCTTTGCCAAAAGGGGCTGAGCATGCCATGTCGGACCAAAAAGAACGTATGAATGCGAAGCGGAAGGAAGATACCGGCTTTTCCGAGACAGTCGATCTTCACGATACGGAGTTTGCTGCGGATACGTGGACCCAAAGGGCGTTTGATGAAGACGAGGATAGGGTCACAAAGCGAAGAATCCAGTACGACCCGTACACCCACACAGAGCGCTATTCTGGTGAGCTGGATGGGGACGAGGACGATTTTTCGGAGCGTCTGAACGGAATCGATCGTACACATGAAGAGAAATATCGGGCTTCAGCCGTACGGGATGATGATGTTGAGACCGCTGCGGAGATTGCCGAACCAATTCCGGTTCGTCGTTCCGTTCGTGAGACACCTGACGAGGATAGTCGGGAAGGTGGGGCAAGCGGTATCGGGATGACCGGGCTTGGGTTATCGATCCTTTCCCTGTTTTTAATGCCGTACCTGATTGCACCCATTGGGATGGTGCTTGGCTACCTGGCGTATCGACGTAATTCCCGAACGCTGGGGGCATGGGCTATGATTGTAGGGGCGATTGCCATTTTGGGCGCATTGATTATCTACCCCCTCTACACGGCCCGGTAAGCCACCGTTCCAAAAAACCTCTCCAGTTAAAATCTGGAGAGGTTTTTCCTTATAAATACAGGGTTGAGAAATACGGCGTCAACGCTGCCAGCACCGCATCGCGAAAAACATCCGCCCTGCGTATGCGATCCTCCGTTAAGAGTGCATAGGCTCCTCCTTGATGATTGCTATTGCGAATGCCGCTCCATTCGTCAATGATCGTGCTCAATTCAATGTTCTCTTTTTGGATGCGTTCAGCAGCTTGCTTTGGTAGGGGGAAGGACAAGCCTTTTCCTACGTGGAGATGCTTACCGTTCCACGCGGCACATATGGAGATGAGGTACCACTCTTGCGTGTAACGTTCGTCGTACATCAGTCCTCCTTCCAGTCCCAGTCCGATATCAACATTTGGAATTTGTGTGAATACTGTTTTAGCGCGGTTAATGGCTCCGGTAATCGTTTCCTCTTCAGACATGGGCTGGTCGGAAATGCCAGACGGAACGGACAGACAGATGGGTTCTACACCAGTAGCCATATGGACCGCCGATTTTTTTGCTGCGTTCGTTGTACCCAACGCATAGCGAAATGTGGAAAAATCCATGCGACACTCTCCTTCTCAAGCGATAAACTAGTGGTAGTATACCACTTCCCCACAGACGGGTGTGTTGTGTTAAGATAGGGCTTATACTAGAGACAGAAATTTGTGAGAAAAAGAGGAGAGGGCCATGAAGTTTACGAAATTGCATGGACTGGGAAACGATTATGTGTATGTGAATTGCTTCACAGAAGATCTGACAGGCGTAGATCTTCCAGAGCTGGCAAGACGAGTCAGCGATCGCCATTTCGGCATTGGTGGAGATGGATTAATCTTGATCCTGCCTTCAGAGCGAGCCGATTTCCGCATGCGCGTATTCAATAATGACGGCAGCGAAGCGAAAAACTGTGGAAACGGACTGCGCTGTGTCAGCAAGTACGTATTCGATCATGGATTGACGAGTGAGCATACATTTACCGTAGAAACGTTGGGGGGAATCGTTACTCCTGTCGTTTCGCTCGGCACCGATGGGAAGGTAGAGCAAGTCACGATCGACATGGGCGAACCGCGTTTTGAGCGTGCAGCCATCCCGATGACAGGGATACCCGAAGAGAAGGCTCTCGAGGAAACCATCGAAGTAGATGGAGAGGCCTTTACTATGACGGCTGTTTCCATGGGCAATCCACACGCCATTCTGTTTATGAACGAAGTGCTCGACGAAGAAGTGGTCAAATACGGTCCCAAGATTGAATTTCATGAATGGTTTCCTGAACGAACCAATGTAGAGTTCATTCAGATTCTCGACCGCAAGGAAATCCTTTTCCGCGTATGGGAGCGAGGATCCGGCGTCACGCTAGCCTGTGGCACAGGGGCTTGTGCAGCTGCAGTCGCTGCGATCTTGAGCGGTAGAACGGATCGGGAGGTTACCGTGCATCTGGCGGGTGGAGACCTGTTCATCGAATGGAGAGAAACCGATAATCGTGTGTTCATGACCGGGCCTGCCACAGAAGTATTTTCTGGTGATTTCCAGGGTCCCATCCCTTATAAATAGAACAATAGAAAAAAACGTTCCGTCTACACAGACTGGAACGTTTTTTTATGAGCAAGCAATCTTACTATCTTCCGGCAGCGACTTTGATGGCTTCCTGATGATCTGGGTCAATGGCATTATCCTTGTGCCGCAGGCTGTTTAGGAAGTGGATATCAAAGTGACCGGTGAAATTATTGTCCGTAATGTATTCAATACTGTGAGGCATGGAGGTCATCGAAGCAGCGATACGTCTACCGTTCACCTCAACAATGACGGGACGAACGCTCCAGGAAAAATCTCCGCCCCAGATGTCTTTAATCTTTGCCGTATCTGCCGCAGTGAGTGGCTCGGTATCTGAATGAGACGCGCCAATCGTGCGCTTGACTTGAAAGCTACGTCCTGTTTCAAAATCAGTTACGGTCGCAACGGCATTGATCGGAAAGAGGTACTGGCTCGCTTCAAACCAGTCTAGATATTCACCGTACTTTGAACTCATGACAGACGTCTCAGGGATATGGTGAACAGGGATGATGAGCGATTG